>WHTX01000029.1:0-8369 GCA_009377505.1 Acidimicrobiia bacterium | reverse complement strand
CGGCGCGACCACACCTCCTCCGAGGCACCGGTGTCGCGCCACGACAGCAGGGCGAGCGCGCCGTAGACGACGAGCGCCACCGCGGCGACCAGGAGCGCCGCCCACCTCTTCGCGTCCTCTGACCGTTCCTGGCCCCCCACGGCCGCTCCCGTCGCCCCCGTCCCACTCACGTGGGCAGCGCTCCGGTGCCCTGCGCCTCCCGCCAGGCGCGGTAGCCGCCCACCAGGTCGGTGGCGCCGTCCACCCCCAGCTGGCGCAGGGTGGCCGCGGCCAGGCTCGAGGCGTAGCCCTCGTTGCAGACGACGATCACCCGACGGCCCGGCGTCGCCTCCTCGACCCGGTGGGGGCTGGTCGGGTCGAGCCGCCACTCGAGGTGGATCCGCTCGATGACCAACGCCCCGGGCAGCGCTCCCTCCTGCGTGCGGTTCGCCTCGGGGCGGATGTCCACGACGAGCGCGCCCTCGGCCAACTCGGCGGCGAGGTCCTCGGGCTCGACGCGCCCGGCCAGGGCGGCGCGGGCGTCGTCGAGCAACCGGTCGATGGCCGCTCGGTCCGACATGTGCTCACCGTAGACCGGCCACGACAAGCCCGGCCGGCCCGGTCAGGCGCCTCGCGCCGCCCCGCCCGCCTCGTCGTGGGCCTGGTGTTCCTGGCTTGGGTGGGCGTGGTGGGGGTCGTCGAGCACCACCGAACCGTCCTCGAAGCGCAGCACCTGGCTGCCGTAGGCCTCCGTCAGGGGCCCATCGGTGAGCACCTCCCCGGGTGGGCCGAAGGCGACGACGCGGTTGGCCAGGAGCAGCACGAGGTCGCAGCGACGGGCGTCGGCGAAGTCGTGGGTGGACAGGACCACGGTGCGCCCGGCCGCCCGCTCGGCCGTCACCGCCTGGAGGATGAGGTCGCGCGACACGGCGTCGAGGCCGGTGACCGGCTCGTCGAGCAGGACGAGCTCGGCACCCTGGGCGAGGCCCTGGGCCACGAGGACGCGCTGGCGCTGGCCACCGGAGAGCTCGTGCAACTGGCGCGAGGCGAGGTCGGCCACGTCGAGCCGCTCGAGCGCGCCGTCCACCGCCGCTCGGTCCTCCCGCCGCTGCGGGCGCCACGGACCGAGCCGGGCGTAGCGGGCAAGGGTGACCGCTTCCCGCACGGTGATGGGCAGGCTGCGGTCGACGTCGGTGGTCTGGAGCACGAGGGCGACGGCGGCCCGGCGGGCGAGGGCGGGCACCTCCAACCGGCCGGCGCGGGGCGAGAGGACCCCGGCGAGCGCCCGCAGCACGGTCGACTTGCCCGAGCCGTTCGGGCCGATGAGGGCGACGCTGGCCCCGACCGGCACGGCGAAGGTCGCCTCCTCCAGAGCGACGTGGCGGCCGTAGCCCAGGACCAGGCCGTCGGCGAGGACGGCCGCGCCCTCCGGTGATCGTCTTGCGAACAAGAATCGTTCTTCCTAGTCTGCGGCTCAGACCAAGAGCCACTCTCGCTCGCCGACATGTTCACGAGGTTCACCATGTCCCGCAAGTCCCCCAGCACGCTCGCTGCCGTGGCCGTCCTGCTGCTCGGCGTCGCCGCGTGCGGCGAGGACGCCGTCCCCTCCGCGGCGCCGGGCACGGCTGCCCACGGCCCGGCCGTCATGGTGACGACGGGCATCCTCGGAGACGTGGTCGGCAACCTCGTCGGCGACCTGGCCCGGGTGGAGACGATCATGCCCCGCGGCGCCAGCCCCCACGACTTCCACGCCTCGGCCCAGCAAGGCGCGGCGATACGCCAGGCGGACGCCCTGGTCGTGAACGGTGCCGGGTTCGAGGAGGGCCTGCACGACACGATCGACGCGGCCACGGCCGAGGGCGTGCCGACCTTCGAGGCGATCAGCGCCGTGGACGTGCTGCACCTCGCCGACGGCGCCCATGAAGAGGGTGACGGGCACGACAGCGAGGCCCACGAGAGCGAGGGCCACGGGGGCGAGGGCGTCGACCCCCATTTCTTCACCGACCCGAGCCGGGTGCGCACGGCGGCCGAGGGCATCGTGGGCTTCCTCCTCGCCGAGGTGCCCGAGCTGGACGCTCCGGCGCTGCGAGAACGGGCGGACGCCTACCTGGCCGAGCTCGCCCAGCTCGACCTCGACGTCGAGGCCGTCGTGGCCCCGATCCCCGCGGACCAGCGCACGCTGGTCACGAACCACGAGGTGTTCGGCTACTTCGCCGACCGCTACGACTTCGAGGTGGTGGGCGCCGTCATCCCGGGGGGCTCCACCCAGGCCGAGCCCTCGGCCCAGGAGCTGGCGGCGTTGGCCCAGGTGGTCGCCGCCGAGGGGGTGCCCGCCATCTTCGCCGACACCTCTTCGCCCGCCCGGCTCGCCGAAGCCCTGGCCGCCGAGGTGGGCGACGTGCAGGTGGTGGAGCTCTTCAGCGAGTCACTGGGGCCCGAGGGCTCGGGCGGCGAGACCTACGTCGACCTCGTCCGCACGAACGCCCAGCGCATCGCCGACGCGCTGAGCCCCTGAGGACGCGGAGCCCGGGTGCTCGGCTGGTTCAGCGAGGCGTTCGAGCCCGCCTTCATGCAGCGCGCCCTGCTGGCCGGCCTCGTGGCCGCGGCGGCCACGGCCGTGGTGGGCACCTGGGTGGTGCTGCGGGGGCTGGCCTTCCTGGGCGACGCCCTCGCCCACGGTGTCCTCCCCGGCCTGGCCCTCGCCGTGCTGTGGGGGTTCAGCCCCACGGTGGGCGCCCTGGCCGCCGCCCTGTTCATGAGCGGCGCGTTGACGCTCGTGGGGCGGCGCACGACCATACGCGACGACAGCGGGATCGGCCTGCTCTTCGTGGGCATGCTCGCCCTCGGCGTGATCATCGTGTCGCGCTCGGACAGCTTCGCCAGCGACGTGACGACGCTGCTCTTCGGTGAGCTCCTGGGGGTGACCGCGGGCGACCTGCGGGGCCAGGCCCTCGCCGCCGCCCTCGTCGTCGTGGCCTCCGTCGCCCTGTACCGGCCCTTCCTCGCCCTGGCCTTCAACCGGGACAAGGCGGCCACCCTGGGCATGCACCCCGTGCTCGCCCACCTGGCCCTGCTCGTGCTCGTGGCCGCCTCGATCATCGCCTCCTTCCAGGCCATCGGCACGATGCTGGTCTTCGGGCTGCTCATCGGCCCCCCGGCCACGGCTGGCCTGCTCGTGCGCCGGGTGCCCCGGATCATGGCCACCGCCGTGCTGCTCGGCGCCCTCGCCGTCGTCGCCGGGCTCACCATCAGCTTCCACCAGGGCACGGCCGCCGGGGCGACGATCGCCGGGCTCGCCGTCGCCCAGTTCTTCGTCGTGCTCGTGGGCCAGGAGCTGGCCCGGGGAGTGTCGCGCCTCGTCGCCAGGCGGGCGTGACGCGGCGCCGGCGCGGGGTCAGCGGCAGGCGGCGCAGACGCCGACGAGGTCCAACCGGTGGTGGTCGGCGTCGAAGTCGTTGCTGGTGGCCGTCGCCCGCAGCGTCCGCTCGAGGTCCGCCTCGAGCGCGTCGGGCACGGTGAAGTCGCGCACCGCCCCGCAGCGCGAGCAGATCAGGTGGTGGTGGTGCTCGGTCAGGTCCTGGGCCAGCTCGTAACGAGCGTGCTCGTGGCTGGCGATGATGCGGTGGACCACGCCCGCCTGCTCGAGCACGGCCAGGTTGCGGTACGCGGAGGACTGGGCCAGGCCGCGGCCTGCCTCGAGCACCTCGAGGATGGTGAGCGGGGCGTCGGACTCGGCCAGCACCTCGACCAGCTCCCGCCGGCAACGCGTGTAGCGCTGGGCCTCCTGGCGCAGCCGCGACGAGGCCACCTCGTGCAGGTCGACGACGGTCATGCCGTGAGGCTAGCCCGGAAATGAGAAGTGGTGAGAATCCTCCCCTCACGCCGCTCGGGCCTCCGGCTCGGCCACCGCGGCCCACAGGGCGTCGCGGCAGCGGTCGGCCTCGGCGCCCTCGAGGCGGTTGGCCACCACCACCCCCTCCACGAGGTCGCCGAGCACGGCGGACCAGGGCCGGTCGCGGATGCGCACGGCCACCACCGCCGAACCGGGGGATCGTCGGCGCACGGTGCGCTGTGCGTCGCGCACCCTCGGCGGGCTGAGGAAGGTGGGCGGCTCCCACCCCCCATGGCGGGCGGCGGCGGCCAGGGTGCGGGCCGCCCGGGAGAACTCGACTGCGGTGATCGTGCTCATCGTCCTTCAGTGTCACACCGGGGTGTGACAATGAACGGGTGGCCGACACCGCCGAGCGCAGCCAACCCGGGCTCAACCCGGCCCAACAGCGCGCCCTCGACCTGCTGCGCACCCGCGGCGTCGACCGCCCCGAGTTCCCCGCCGGGCTGGCCGAGGAGCTGCGCGGCGTGGTCGAAGACGCCCTCTGCGGGGCCCTCGGGCAGCTGGACGAGCCGCTCTGGGTGGGCAAGTTCGCGCTCGGGCGGGTGCACGGCTGCGAGGTGCGCTTCCTGCACGAGGACGGGCGGACTCTCACGCCAGGCCCTGCCCTGGTGGCCGGCACAGTGGCCCACCGGGCCATCCAGCTGTCCGTCACCTGGCGGGGCGACGCCAGCCCTCTCGAGCTCGTGGACGCCGCCGTCGAGCGCATCGAGGCCGACGGGGACCGGGACAGCCGGTGGCTCGCCCAGGCCAGCCCCGCCGAGCAGGCCGAGGTCGTGGGCACGGCCGCCGAGCGGGTCGGCAAGTTCCTCGAGTGTTTCCCACCCCTGCGCCGCACGTGGGCGCCGGCGACCGAGAGCCCACTGCGGGCGTTGCTCGCCGATGGGCAAGTGGTGCTGACGGGGCGGGTCGACCTGGTGCTCGGCCGCAGCCAGGGCATGGAGGCCGGCAAGGCCTTCGTCGACTTCAAGACGGGCGTGCCCTACCTCGGCCACGTCGAGGACCTCCGCTTCTACGCCCTCGTCGAGACGCTGCGGCTCGGCGTGCCGCCCTTCCGCCTGGCCAGCTACTACCTCGACGGCGCAGTGCTGCATTGCGAGGACGTCACCGTCGACCTGCTGCACGCCGCCGCCCGCCGCGTCGGCGAGGGCGTCCGCAAGCTGGTCGCGCTGCGCGCCGGCGAGCGGGAGCCCGTCCTGCGGCCCGGGCCGGGCTGCCGCCGTTGCCCCCTTCTCGCCGACTGCGCCGAGGGCCGGGCCCACCTCGCCGACGAGGAGCTCGGGTGACGCCTCGTCCCGAGCCCACTGGCGCCACGGCTCCGCCCCCGCCCCAAGAGGGGCGCCTCGGAGTAGGTTCAGCGGGGGGAGGGCGGCACTGGGCGCCGCCGGTTCCTCGACCGTCGGCTCGCGACGAGGTACCGAAAGGACGTCCCATGGCACTGCACCCTCGCGGGGTCAACCACCTCGCCATCTCGACGCGTGACATGAAGGCGCAGCTCGAGTTCTTCTGTGACGTGCTGGGCTGCCCGCTGAAGGCGCTGTACTGGATGCACGGCGTCGAAGCCACGTTCCACGGGTTCGTCGAGCTGGCGCCGGACAGCTACGTCGCCTTCGTCCAGGGCCCGGACAACCCCAAGGACGTCGAGCTCGGCGTCACCCACGCCGGGAACCCCACGGGGACGACGACGGCGGGCACCATGCAGCACGTCGCCTTCCACCTCGACACGCTCGAGGAGGTGCTGGCCTTGCGCGACCGCGTCCGGTCCCGGGGCGTGCAGGTCATGGGGCCGATCGACCACGGGATGATCCAGTCGATGTACTTCGCGGGGCCCGAGAACCTGGTCCTCGAGGTCTGCTGCGGCAGCGGCATCGACGAGACCGCCTGGGTCGACCCCGAGGTGGTGCGCCTCTGTGGGATCTCTGCCGCCGAGGTCGAGCGCCTCGAGCACCCGGCTGCCTTCACCGAGGCGGCCGAGCCGGTGACCCAGCCGGCGACCGACCCCACCAAGCCCCAGCTGCGCTACCCGCCCAAGGCCTACGAGCGCATCATGGGCATGTCCGACCAGGAGACCTGGGACCGCTTCAGCGAGACGACCCCGCCCGTCGCCGCGCGATGAGCGCGCCGAGCGCCGCGGCGCGACGGGCGGTGAGCGCCACGGGTGCCGGCCCCGCCGCCGCGGACGGAAGGGCGCGGCGGGAGATCTTCGAGAGCGTCGCCGGCATCGCCGAGGCGCTCGAGGCTGACGCCGTGCGCGCCGACGCCCTCCGCCGGTTGCCCAGCACCTCGGTCGACGCGCTCCGCGGCGCCGGCCTGCTCGCCCTGAAGGTCCCAGCCGAGCTCGGCGGGCTCGAAGCCGACCCCGCGCTGCAGTTCGAGGTGTTCGAGCAGGTCGCCTACCACAGCGCTCCCGCCGGGTGGTGCTGCTTCATCTACGCGGACTCCGCCGGGTTGGCCACGGCCCGCCTGCCCGCGGCCGGGCTCGCCCGCTACCTGTCGGGCCGTGACGTCCCGGTGACATGTGGGGGCGGTGGCCTGCGCCCAGGCACGCTCGTCACCGAGGACGGCGGGTACCGGCTGACGGGCCGCTGGGGCTACGGCAGCGGCATCCACGGCGCCGCCTGGGTGCTCGTCCCCGGCCACCTCGCCGCGGGGCCCGGGCACCGCCGCCAGGTGCGCACGTGCGTCGTCCCCAAGGCCGCGCTCGAGGTGGGCGACGCCTGGGACGTGATCGGCCTGCGGGGCACGGGGAGCGAGGACTTCGCCGCCGACGACGTCTACGTCCCCGAGGAGATGACGTTCTCCATGGCCGAGCCGCCCGAGCGTGGCGGCCCGCTGCAGCGGCTCGGCATCGCCGGGTACCTGGGCCACGCCGTGCCCGCCGTCGCCGTCGGTGTCGCCCGGCGGGTGCTCGACGAGGTCACGGCCATGGCGGCGACGAAGTCCCGGGGCTACACGCGCCGGGCGCCGCTCGCCGAGCGGAGCGTGTTCCAGAGCTTCCTGGGCGAGGCCGACCAGGCGCTCGAGGCGGTGCGGGCCCTGATGCTCGCCAACAGCGCCACCCTGCTCGAGGGCGTGCGCCGTCACGGATTCAGCCCCCCGGCCAACGAGGCCGACGTGCGAGCGGCGGGCGCATTCGCCGTGCGTACCGCCACTCGGGTGGTGGGCGACGCCCTGCGCTTCGCCGGGGGCGAGGCGGCGCAGGCGAACCACCTGGTGGAGCGCTCGCTGCGGGACCTGCACATGGCGGGGACGCACATGTTGGTGAGCGAGGCCGCCTACGAGAACCACGGCCAGTTCCTGCTCGGCCTAGCCGGCGCCGACCCCCTCGCCTGAGGCGCGGCCTGCGTCGGGGCGGCCTTCAGAGGTCGAGGCCGACGTCGAGGCTGGTGGCGCTGTGGGTCAGCCACCCGATCGAGAGGAGGTCGACGCCGCTGCGGGCGATGGCGAGGGCGCGATCTGGGGTGATGCCGCCCGAGGCCTCGGTGACGAGGCGGCCGCCCACCCGGCGCACGGCCTCGGCCAGCAGCTCGGGGCCGAGGTTGTCGAGCAGGACGGCGTCGACGGGCAGGCCGAGGAGCTCGTCGAGCTGCTCGAGCGTGTCCACCTCGACCTCGACCTTGACCAGGTGGCCGACCCGGTCCCGCACGCGTCGGACGGCCTCGGCCACGCTGCCCGCGATGGCCAGGTGGTTGTCCTTGACGAGCACGGCGTCGTCGAGCCCGAAGCGGTGATTGGCGCCGCCACCGGCCCGTACGGCGTACTTCTCGAGCGCCCGCAGGCCTGGGGTGGTCTTGCGGGTGCAGACGACGGTGGCGCCGGTGCCCGCCACCTCGTCGACCACGGCGCGGGTGAGGGCGGCGATCCCGGAGAGCCGGCCGAGCAGGTTCAGCGCCGTGCGCTCGGCGGTGAGGACCGAGCGCGCCGGCCCGGCCACCTCCAGCAGCACCGTGCCCGGTTCGACCCGGCTCCCGTCCGCCGCCCGCGGGGTGACGGTGACCTCGGGGTCGTAGAAGCGGAAGGCCCGCGCCGCCACCTGCACACCGGCGACCACCCCGGGGCGCCGGCTGGCCACCACGCCCTCGGCACGGGCGTCCACGGGCACGACGGCCTCGGTGGTGAGGTCGCCGGCCCGGCCGAGGTCCTCGGCGAAGGCGGTGCGCAACAGGTCCTCGTAGACGAGGTGATGCGGAGCGACCAGCGGGAACTGGGCGGTCACTGATTTTCCCGCTCCCGGCCGCTCGGGCCGTTCGCTGGCGCTCACTGGGCCTCCCGCTCCCGGCCGCTCGGGCCGTTCGCTGGCGCTCACTGGGCCACCCGCTCCCGGCCGCTCGGGCCGCTCGCTGGCGCTCACTGGGCCACCGCGGCCAGGGCGGCGGCGGGGGCCAGCTCGGCCTCGCCCACCAACCAGGCTGCCGTCGCCACCGGCTCCGGGCGCTGGACGCGGCGCTGGGCGGCGAGCGGGTCGGGCTCGGGGTGGTCGCGGCGGAAGTGGGCGCCCCGG
>WHTX01000358.1 GCA_009377505.1 Acidimicrobiia bacterium | reverse complement strand
TCTTCCCGCTCCTCGAGGCTCGCGGCCGCCCCCGGGGCTCGCGCCCCCAGCTGCTCGGTCTCGGCCTCCAGGTCGCCGAAGACGCCGTAGACGAGCACGCCGACGACCGCGGCGATCCCCGCACCGGCCAGCAGCAGTGCCACGACCTTCGGCACGAAGCGCGAGAGCCAGCCGACGGGCGGCTTGATCATGATCGCCACCACCGTGCTGGCCACCCCCCAGCCGATGACCCGGTGCGCAGCCACGAAGACGTTGCGCAACACGAACGCGGCCAGCAGCGCCACGACGAGCAGCCCGGCCGACGTGGCGGTGAACCGCACGGCGCCGCGGCGCCCGCCGTCTCCAGTCGCGTCCACCGCGGGTGACAGTACCGGCCCGTCCCCGGGGGGTTCCGGCCCTACGATGGCGCCGATGGCGTCCGCCCGACCCGAGCCGCCGCCGGGCACGGGCACCGCCTCCGGTACGGGCACGCCGAGCGCACCCGGCCCCCTCCGCCTGGAGGTCGACATCCTCTCGGTCGCCTACCTGGTCGGCGCCATCCTCGTCACCCTCGCCGTCCTGGGCCTGTTCCAGGCGGCACCCTCGTCCATCACCAAGGTCGCCGTGGGCGTGCTCCTCGCTGCCGCCCTCGATCCCCTCGTCGTCCGAGCCCGTCGGAGCTTCAGGTGGACCCGGACCGCGGCCGTGGCCCTCGTCTCCACCGTGCTGGTCGGCACCTTCACCGCCATCGCCGTCCTGTTGGCGCCGCCAGCCATCCAGCAGGCCGAGGACCTCACCACCGAGCTTCCGGAGACGGTGCAGCGCACGTACTCGTGGCCGGTGGTGGGCAGCCGGTTGGAGGCGATCGACGCAGCCGCCGAGGTCGAGCGCTTCATCGACGAGCTCCCGGGGCGGCTCGACGACGACACGGTCGGCGCCGCGGTCGAGGCCGCCATCGGCGGAGCGCAGACGCTGGCCCTCGTCCTCATCACGGCCGTGGCCGTCCTCCTCGACGGCGAGACGCTGATCGCCCGCGGCCGGCGGCTGATCAGGCCGGCGCGACGTCCCCGCGCCGACGAGGTCGGCCGCATCGTGTACCGCACGGTGGGGAACTACTTCGCCGGCTCGCTGCTCGTCGCGTTCCTGAACGGCCTCGTGATCCTCACCGTCGGGCTCCTGCTCGGCGTGCCCCTCGCCCCGCTGGCCGCCATCTGGGCGATGCTCACGAACCTCATACCCCAGATCGGCGGCCTGCTCGGCGGCTCGTTCTTCGTCGTGCTGGCCGTCACCCAGGGCCCCCTGGTCGGCCTCATCGCGCTCGCGACCTTCCTCGTGTACCAGCAGGTCGAGAACAACGTCGTCCAGCCCGCGGTCGTGGGGCGGGCCGTGAACCTGTCACCACCGGCCACCATGGTGGCCGCGCTGATCGGCGGGGCGGCGGCCGGCGTGCCCGGGGCGCTGGCGGCCACGCCGTTCGTCGGCACGGTGAAGGCCATCTACCTCGAGCTCCGGCGCGGCCCCCCGGCACCGGAGACCGAGCCCGGCAAGCGGCGTCTCGGGGGCGGCCGGGCCGAACCCCGGACGTTCCGGCGTCGGCAGACCACGACGAGCTGAGGTGTCCATCGCGCCCGGTCGGTCTGGCAGCGGGCGACGGCGCAGCCACCGGACGACGATGGAGCCCGTCGGGCGGGCGGCCCGTCAGCCGGTCGTGCGGACCTCAGACCGACACGTCGTCCACGTAGCACCACCGCCACGTCTCCCCCGGCTCGATGGAGCGCATCACCGGGTGGCCGACCTCGCGGAAGTGGGCGCTGGCGTGGCGGTTCTTCGACGAGTCGCAGCACCCGACGTTCCCGCACGTGAGGCACATGCGCAGGTGCACCCACGTGTCGCCCTGCGCCAGGCATGCGGCGCAGCCGCTGGACGACGGGGTGACGTCGGCGATCTGGTCCAGGTGGGTGCAGGCCATCGCACGCTCCGATCGGTCGGGTCGGGGGCCATCCGAGCGCCGGGTCTCGGGCCCCCTGTCAGCCCGGTGCCGTGGTGCTGGCGGCGGGTGAAGGCTCCAGCAGGGAGCCATCGTTGCAGGGCTGGTCGGCGCTCGCCTGGCTCGTGGGCCGGACCGGCGCCGCCCGCCGGATGGTGGCGAAGGCGATGGCCCCTCCCACCACGCACAACCCCGCCGACATCCGCAGGCCGCGGGCGAAGCCGGCCGTGAACGCTTCCCCGTCGCCGCCGTCCAGGTCGATCCCGGCCACGGCCGGGAGCAGCGCCACGGCCAGGAGGCCGGCCACGCGGGCGACCGCGTTGTTGACCCCCGAACCCACCCCCACGCGGCGCTCGTCGACGGCGGCCATGACCGCCGCCGTGAGCGGCGCCACGGTGAGTGCGAGGCCGAGTCCGAGGACGACGAGTGCCGGGAACACGCCGATCAGGTACCCGTCCCCGTCCTCCACGTCGGCGAGCAGCAGCTGGCCGGCGGCCATGAGCAGCGGCCCGACGCTCATCGGGATCCGGGGCCCGATGCGCTGGGCCAGCGCTCCCGTCCGTTCGGAGAGGAGGAGCAGCAGGCCGGTGATGGGCAGCAGGGCGGCACCGGCCTCGAGCGCGGAGTAGCCGAGCACGACCTGCAGCTGGAGCACGAGGAGGAACATCACGCCGCTGAGCGCGGCGTAGACGGCGAGGGTGGTGGCGTTGGCGCCGCTGAACTGCTGGGACCGGAAGAGCCCGAGCGGCAGCATGGGCGCCGGCACCCTCCGCTCGACGACGACGAAGGCGATGAGAGCGAGGCCGCCCACGACACCCGCGATCACGACGTCCGGGGTGACGTCGCCCGCCCCCTCGATGAGCGCGTACGCCACCCCACCCAACCCCAGCGACACCGCCAGCGCCCCCGGCACGTCCAGGCGACGATCCGCCTGGGCGTCGGACGACTCGGGCACGCAGCGCAAGGCGACGACGACGGCGACCACGGCGAGCGGCAGGTTGATGAGGAAGATGAGCCGCCACGACACCGCGTCGATCAGCCACCCGCCGAGGAACGGCCCGACCGCGGTCGCCACCCCGGCGAGGCCGGACCACGCGCCGACGGCCCGACTCCGGTCCTCCGGGTGGAAGGTGGCGGCGATGATGGCGAGGCTCCCGGGCACGAGGAGAGCGGCGGCCACGCCCTGGAGGGCCCGGGCGGCGATGAGCGCACCGGTCGTGGGGGCCAGCCCGCACAGCAGCGAGGCGGCGGTGAAGCCGACCAGGCCGGTCACGAACATGCGGCGCCGGCCGAACAGGTCGCCGAGCGAGCCCCCGAGGAGCAGGAGGGAGGACAGCGTCACGAGGTAGGCGTCGAGGATCCACTGGAGACCCGAGAGGCCCGCGCCGAGGTCCTCGGCGATGGTGGGCAGCGCGACGTTGACCACCGTCCCGTCGAGGAACGCGATGCCCGAGCCCAACACGGTCGCCAGCACCACCCCCCGCCCCTGCGGCGTGCCGAAGCGCACGGCACCCGGTGGAGCGGCGAACGGGCTCTCCCGCGGCGCACCCGTCGGTCGGGGTGACGGCGAGCGTGTCATGCGCACATCCAACCACGGTCGGATCCCGCAGGCCGCCCGCAGGCGCGCCGATCCCTGGAGGGCTGCGGTCGTGTCGCAGCCCTCCAGATCGCAGCGGGCGCAGATGCGGCGAGGCACACTCCCTGCGATGACCCAGGCCCGCCTCCCCCCGCCGAACCGGCTGCGGCCGATGCTCGCCACCGCCGGCCCGCTGCCCCCTGACGACGGGTACACCTTCGAGGCGAAGTGGGACGGTGTGCGGGCGCTCGCCCGCTGGGACGGCTCGGCGTTCCAGCTCCACACGCGCAACGGCCGCGAGGCCACGGCCGCCTATACCGAGGTGGCCGCGCTCGGACCCGCGCTCGGGACCCACCAGGCGGTGCTCGACGGCGAGGTCGTCGCCCTCGACGAGCGGGGCCTGCCCTCGTTCCAGCGCCTCCAGGGCCGCATGCACGTGGCCGACGGGCGCGCCGCGGCCCGGCTCGTCGACGGCTGCCCCGTCACCTACCTCGCCTTCGACCTCCTCCACCTCGACGACCGCTCGCTCCTCGCGGAGCCCTGGCACGTCCGGCGCGGTGAGCTGGAGGCGCTGGCGCTCGCGGGCCCGTCGTGGGCCACGCCCCCCTCCTTCGAGGGCGAGGGCAGGGCCACGCTCGGAGCCATGCGGGCGAGCGGGATGGAAGGCCTCGTGGCCAAGCGCGTCGACAGCCCGTACCTGCCCGGCGTGCGCTCGAAGGCGTGGATCAAGGTCGTGCTCACGGCGCGCCACGAGTTCGTCGTCGGCGGTTGGCTCCCGGGCGAGGGACGGCGGGCGGGCGGCCTCGGAGCCCTCCTCCTCGGGGTGCCGGAGCCCGACGGCACGCTGCGCTTCGTGGGAGCGGTCGGCACCGGTTTCACCGACGCCGAGCTGCGACGTCTGGAGGCGGCCCTCGCGCCGACGGTCGTGACCCACAGCCCCTTCAACGAGCCCGTCCCCCGCCGCGACGCGGTTTTCGTCCGACCGACCCTCGTCGTCGACGTCGAATACCGGGAGAAGACGTCCGCCGGCATCCTGCGCCACCCGTCGTACAAGGGCACCAGGGTCGACAAGGAGCCGTCAGATGTGAACACTGGTGCATGGGTAGAGCTGCCCGAACCGTGACAGCGACGGGTCGACGACGGCCCGAGGAGCGAGGGTTTCGAGATGGCGAGGGCGATCTGGAGCGGGTCGATCAGCTTCGGCTTGGTGAACATCCCCATCCGGCTGTACCCCGCCGTCTCCAAGAAGAGCGTCTCGTTCCATCAGGTGGACAGCAAGACCGGCTCCCGGGTGAAAATGCAGCGGGTGTCCGCGGCGGACGGGAGCGAGGTGCCCTACGAGCAGATCGTCAAGGGCTACGAGATGTCCCCCGACCACTACGTCCTCATCGACCCCGACGAGCTCGACGCACTCGATCCGGAGGCGACCCGCACGATCGACATCGAGGAG
>WHTX01000357.1 GCA_009377505.1 Acidimicrobiia bacterium | reverse complement strand
AGGCGGGCCGTACCCGCCTCCGACCGTGGGCGGGTCAGGCCGCGGCCACGTCGCGACGCCGTAGGCGACCCCGCCGATGGCGATCGCCCCGACGGCGATGAGCGCGGCCCCGAGGCCGAGGCGGTAGGCGGCCGTCCGCTGGCACGGGGCCTCGCCTGCCCAGCTGCCGTCGTCGTTCAGCAGCTCTGTGCCACCGCTGAACGCGGCGAGCACCGCCGCATCGCACTCCGTGGCCACCGTGCGACGGTCACCCTCGAGGTAGCCGACGAGGCCCCGCTCGTAGGGGATGAGGGCGAGCGCCAGGCCGGCCACGATGGAGGCTGCGGCCAAGAGCACGACGACGGCGTGCTTCAGGCTCCGGCGCGTCCGGTCGCCAGGTGCCGCCACCTCGGGCGAGGTGGCGACCGCGACAGGCCCCGGCTCGATGGTCGCACCGTTCGTCGCCGACGTGCTCCTGGCGGGTGCGCTCTCGGCGGGCAGGGTCTCGGTCGGCCCCCCAGCGGCCTGGGCCGTGCGAGTGGCGCTCGGCGCCGGAGCCAGGTCGGACTCCTCGGTGATCGCCTGCGTGTCGGTCTTCACTGCGGGAACCCCCTGGGTTGCTGGTGAGGACGACGTGCGACGATTTCTTTAGGTCGTTGGTCACACGTTCGCCTCTCCAGGGGTACCCGCCGGCCCGACCCGCGGATGGCGTGTTCGCGGGACCGGCACACAGCTGTGACCAGGTTGAGGGTGTGCGCGCCCTCCGTCACACAGTCCATACCGCCTGGTAGTGACCTGGCGGTATGGACACCGGGAGCGCCTGGGGCCCCTCGCCCGGCGGCAAGGGGCCCCATCTCGCCGGCGTCGCCCGTCTCCGCCCCAGGCGCGAAGGATCGTCCACCGTCACCGTGCAGGATCCATCGCGGCCCGGCCCGGCCAGCCACGCCCGGCCCTCCACGCCCACGCCCATGGGCACCGTCACCGCCGGCACCGCGGCAGCACTTCCCTAGCCTCGTGCCGATGGGGCCGGGGTGGAGGGGCGAACGATGCACGACGCCCACCGCCCCTTGAAGCCCGGGCTGCGCCGTGGCCCGGCCTGGCTGCGCCGTGCCGTCAGGGAGGCCCGCGTGGTCGGGACCGCCCTGGTGCGGGAGGGGAGCGAGGACCGCGTGACCGGCCTCGCCGCCGAGGTCGCCTTCTGGAGCGTGCTGAGCATCGTGCCCCTGGCCATCGCCCTCGGCGCGTCCCTCGCCTTCCTCGAACCCCTGGCCGGGGCGGACGCGGCCGACGAGGTGCAACAGCGGCTCCTCGACTGGGTGGGCGTGGCCCTCGGCGAGGAGGGTGAAGCGACCCGGGCGATCGACCAGCTCTTCGACCGGCCGACCCCCGGCGTGCTGACCCTGGGCCTCCTCGGGGCGGTGTGGACCTCGTCCCGGGGCTTCGGCGCCCTCATCCGCGGCCTCGACGTGGTCTACGACCTCGAGGAGGGCCGCTCCTGGCTCGGCGTGCGCGTCGCCGCCCTGGGCCTCACGCTGGGCAGCCTGCTCACCGCGGCGCTGGCGCTGTCCATGCTGGTCTTCGGGCCCCTGCTGGGCTCGGCGCAGGACGTGGCCTCCTCCCTTGGCCTGGGCTCCTCGTTCGCCACGGCCTGGCGCTACCTGCGGGTCCCCTTCGCCCTGGCCGTGATGGTGGCGTGGGCGGCGACGGTGTTCCACGTCGGCCCGAGCCACCGCGACCCGTGGCGCTGGGACCTGCCCGGCGCGTGCGCCACGACGGCGCTGTGGCTGCTCGGCGGCGCCGGCTTCCGGGCCTACCTCGCCGTCAATGCCGAGGGGCCGAACGCCGTCTTCGGCGCTCTCGGCGGCACGCTCACCCTGCTGCTCTTCGTCTACGTGCTCAGCCTCGCCCTGCTCGTCGGCGGCGAGCTGAACAGCATCCTCGCCGCCCGCGCCGGCGTCGCCCAGCCTCGCGGGCCCGCCCACCCCTTCTGGCGGGCATTGCGGCGCCCCGAGCGGGCCCTGCTGCGCGCCTGGCGCCGTCTCTGGCACCGGATGTCGAGCCGCGGGCGTCGCCGGCCAGCTGAGGGCGCGGGCACGGCCAGGGACGATGACCGGCCGGGCTGAGAACGGCGAGCTAGCGTGTTCGGCGCTGGTCGGGGGAAGGAGGCCGATGGCGTCCGTGGCGCTCGAGCACGTCTACAAGGTCTACGACGACGGCACCGTCGCCGTCTCCGACCTCGACCTCGAGGTCCGCGACGGCGAGTTCATGGTCCTGGTGGGGCCGTCGGGCTGTGGCAAGACCACCGCCTTGCGCATGGTCGCCGGCCTCGAGGAGATCTCCTCCGGCGTGGTCAGCATCGGGGACCGGTCGGTGAACGACGTCCCGGCCAAGGACCGCGACATCGCCATGGTGTTCCAGAACTACGCCCTCTACCCGCACCTCACCGTGGCCGAGAACATGGGCTTCGGCCTCAAGCTCCGCAAGGTGGGCAAGGCGGAGACGCGTCAGCGCGTCGAGCGGGCCGGTCACATCCTCGGCCTCCAAGAGCTCCTCGGCCGCAAGCCCCGCCAGCTCTCGGGCGGGCAGCGCCAGCGGGTGGCGATGGGGCGGGCCATCGTGCGCGAGCCCCAGGCCTTTCTCATGGACGAGCCGCTGTCGAACCTCGACGCCAAGCTGCGGGTGCAGATGCGGGCCGAGATCGCCCGCATCCAGCGCGACCTCGAGGTCACCACGCTCTACGTCACCCACGACCAGACCGAGGCCATGACCATGGGCGACCGGGTCGCGGTGATGAAGCGGGGCGTGTTGCAGCAGGTCGACGCCCCGCAGCAGCTCTACGACAACCCGGTCAACCTCTTCGTCGGCGGCTTCATCGGCTCGCCGGCCATGAACCTCCTCGAGGCCCGACTCGAGCCCGAGGGCGACCGCCTCTTCGCCAGCTTCGGCAGCCACCGCCTCCTGCTCGACGCCGGGGCGCTCGCGGCACGGCCCTCGTTGCGCGACCGGCTGGACCAGCCCCTCGTCATGGGCGTGCGCCCCGAGGACCTCGAGGACGCCGAGCTCGTCCCTGGCTGCGACGCCCAGCGCTGCCTGGACGTCGACGTCGACCTCGTCGAGCAGATGGGCTCGGAGGCCTACGTGCACTTCGCCGTCGACGCCCAGCCGGTGCTGACCGACGACACCCGCGACCTCGCCCGGGACGCCGGCGACGTCGGCGCCGTCGCGGGCACCGGCCTCGCCGCGGGCCCCGGTGCCGCCCAGGAGGCCCAGACCACGGGCCTCGTCGCCCGCGTGGGCCCGCGCACCCAGGCCCGCAAGGGCAGCGCCACGCGCCTGGTCGTCGACGTCGGGCGGCTCCACTTCTTCGACCTCGCCACGGGCGAGGCCATCTCGGACGGCCGCGGGTGACCGTGGCGCCGGCGGCGACGCACAGGGAGGAGGCCGGCGGGGCGACGAGGTGATGCGGCGACGCGACCAGCTCAGGGAGATCGGGCGGGGGAGACGGCCGAGACCGTGGGACGGCTCACGAGCCGAACATCGAGGAGGAAGCATGGCAAAGCGAGCGACCGCTGTCCTGTCCGCCCTGTTGCTCTTGGCCGCTGCGTGCGGAGGGGACGACAGTGACGACGCGGCGACCACCACGACCGCGGGTGGCGCCGCCACGACGGCGGCCGAGGCCGTCGACCTCAGCGGCCAGACCGTCGAGGTGGCTGCGGTGTGGTCCGGCAGCGAGCAGCAGAACTTCGAGGAGGTACTGGCCGTCTTCGAGGAGGAGACGGGCGCCGACGTCACGTTCACCTCGACCGGCGACGACGTGGCCGCCACCATCGGCCCTCGGCTCCAGGCAGGCTCGCCGCCTGACATCGCCATGCTGCCCCAGCCCGGGCTGTTGCGGGACTTCGCCGCCCAGGGGGCCCTGCAGGACATCGAGGAGGTCGCCGGCGCGTCCGTCGACGAGAACTACGCCGAGATCTGGCGGGAGCTCGGCTCGGTCGACGGGACGCTGTACGGCGTCTGGTTCAAGGTGGCCAACAAGTCCACCGTCTGGTACAACGTCCCGGTCCTCGACGATGCCGGCGTCGAGCCGCCCGAGGACTGGGACGGCTTCCTCGACACCGCGGGCACGATCTCGGACTTCGGCGTCCCGCCGGTGTCCGTCGGCGGCGCCGACGGCTGGGTGTTGACGGACTGGTTCGAGAACGTCTACCTGCGGGCGGCAGGCGGGGACATGTACGACCAGCTCGCTGCCCACCAGATCCCCTGGACGGACCAGTCGGTGAAGGACGCACTGGGCGTGCTGGCCGAGCTCTTCGCCGACCCGACCCTGCTGGCCGGGGGGGCCCAGGGGGCCATTCAGACCGACTTCCCCACCTCGGTGGAGGCCGTGTTCGTCGAGCCGGCGCGTGCGGCGATGGTGTTCGAGGGCGACTTCGTCGCCGACGTCATCACGAGCAGCACCGACGCCGAGCTCGGCACCGGCGCCGACTTCTTCCCCTTCCCCGCGGTCGACGGCTCCGAGCCGGCCGTGGTCGGCGGGGGCGACGTGGCCGTCCTCTTCACCGAGAACGAGGCGGCGCGCGAGCTCATGCGCTTCCTCGCCACCCCCGAGGCGGCCGAGGTCTGGGCTGCCGCCGGCGGGTTCCTCTCGGCCAACCAGGGCGTCGACATCGGCGTCTACCCCGACGAGATCAGCGGACGGATGGCCGAGGAGCTGGTGTCCACCGAGCTGTTCCGCTTCGACATGTCCGACCTGCAGCCCGCCGCCTTCGGGGGCACGGTCGGCGCGGGCATGTGGAAGCTGCTCCAGGACTTCGTGGCCGCCCCGGCCAACATCGACGGCATAACGGCGCAGCTCGAGGCGGCTGCGGCCGCCGCCTTCCAGTAGACGGCCGTGGCCGAGCCGACCACGGCGACGGCGGGCGGGGCGGTCGGCGACCGCCCGCCCGCCGTGCCCGGCGACTTCCTCCCTCCGGCCGGGGCGCGCCGCCGCCGGGGGGCCCGCGCCTGGCTCAGGGCGT
>WHTX01000356.1 GCA_009377505.1 Acidimicrobiia bacterium | reverse complement strand
GGGCGAGGGCTCGACGGCCCGGCCGACCCGGCCACGGAGCGTGCCGACGGCCGTGTCGGCGAGGTGGGGCACGCGACCCGTCACGCACTCCACCAGCACCAGCGCTAGGGAGTAGACGTCCGAGCGACCGTCGAGCGCCTCCCCGGCGGCCTGTTCGGGAGAGGCGTAGCGGGCGGTACCGAGCACGACTCCCTCGGGCTCGGTCCACGCCGCCTCGGCCAAGGCACGGGCGAGGCCGAAGTCGGCGACGCGTAGGCGCCGGTCCCCCCCGAAGAGCAGGTTGGCCGGTTTCACGTCGCGGTGCACGAAGCCCCGCGAGTGGGCGAAGTGGAGGCCTCGGGCCGCGTCGAGCCCCACCACCAGGGCCTGGGAGACGCTCATCGGCTCGGGCTGGGCGAGCACGGTGCGGAGGTTCCCGCCGTCGAGGTACTCGGTGACGAGGAAGGGGAGGTCGTCGCTGCCCCAGTCGTACACGGCGACGATGTTCGGGTGGTTCAGGGCCGCTGCGGCCTGGGCCTCGGCCTGGAAGCGCCGCTGGAAGACCGGGTCGTCGGCGAGCGCCGGGTGCAGCACCTTGACGGCTACCCGGCGGCGAAGCTGCACGTCCTCGGCCAGGAACACCTGCGCAGACGCGCCGATGCCGACCGGCGAGAGGAGCCGGTAGCGTCCGCCGAGCACTCGGCCGACGTGCTCGCTCACGTGCGAGAGCGCCATCGTCACCGAAGCGTACCGATCCGCCGCGTCCCGGCCGTGGATGGGCGAGGGCGGTGGTCGCCCGCCAGGCCAGGGCGGCGCCTGGGGACAGCACCGGCGCAGCGAGCATCATGGAGCCATGCCGCCGATCGCCCGCAAGCTGCTGGTCCCGGTGGTCATCCTTCTGGCGCTCGGCCTCTTCGCGGCCGCCGGGTTCATGGCGGCCGACCCCGACGAGCCCCTCGTCGGCTCCCGGGCGCTCGAGCAGCTGTTCCCGGCGCGAGACGCGGAAATCCTGCGCCAGGGCCTCGTCGGGGTGGACCTCGCCCCCGGGTGGGCCGGCCGGCTGCGCATCGACGGGGTGGCCATCCCTCCCGACCAGCTCGAACAGGACAACGGTCTCAACCAGATCCTCTTCGAGCCTGACGAGGGCAAGGTGATCGAGCAGCTCTCCCCCCAGGAGAACTGCGCCGAGATCACCTACTGGCAGGTGGCAGAGGGGGCGGACCGGGCCGGCCCGCCCCTGCGCTGGTGCTTCCGGGTCAGCTGAGCGCCCGCCGGCCGGGCCGGCGCGCCCGCCGCCCCCTCAGGGCAGCTCGCCGGTCTCCAACAGCTGCTCGAAGGCGTCCTCGTCGAGCACCGGCACGCCGAGCTCGGTGGCCTTGGCCAGCTTGGACGCCCCCGGTTCGAAGCCAGCCACGAGCGCGGTCGTCTTCTTCGACACGCTGCCCGGGGACTTGCCGCCCCGCACGGTGATGGCCTCCTCGACGCTCTCCCGCGTGTAGCGCTCGAGGGTGCCCGTGACGACCACCGACTTGCCGGCCAGCGTCTGGGGGGCGCTCGGCGCGGTCACCGTCGGGCCGGTCACGTTGACCCCGGCGGCGCGAAGCCGCTCCACGAGAGCCCGGTTGTGCTCGTTCTGGAAGAACTTGGCCACGGAATCAGCGATCGTCGGGCCGACGCCCTCCACCGCGGCCAGCTCCTCGGACGTCGCCGCCCTGATGGCCTCGAGGCTCCCGAAGTGCCGGGCGAGCAGCTGCGCGCCGGCGCCGCCCAGGTGGCGGATGTTCAGCCCGACCAGCAGGTTGGCCAGGGGCCGGCCCTTGGACGCTTCGATGGCCGCGGCCAGGTTGGCCACCGAGACCTCTCCGAAGCCCTCGAGGGCGCGGACCTCGTCGAGGTCGAGCGTGTAGATGTCCGCCGGGTCACCGAGCAGGCCGAGCCCGAGGAACAGCCTTACGCGCTGCTCGCCGAAGCCCTCGATGTCCATCGCCCCCCGCGAAGCGAAGTGCTCGATGCGGGCCTGGCGCTGGGCGGGACAGTCGACGTTGGTGCAGAAGGTGTCGCTCTCGCCCTCCAGGCGGACGAGCGGGGAAGCGCAGACGGGGCAGTCGTGGGGGAACTGCCACGGCTCTGCCCCCTCGGGCCGTTGGGACAGGACCGGGCCCACCACCTCGGGGATGACGTCGCCGGCCTTGCGCACGATGACCGTGTCGCCGGGGCGCACGTCCTTCGCCCGCACCTGGTCCTCGTTGTGCAGCGTGGCCACGCCGACGGTGGAGCCGCCGACGAAGACCGGCTCGAGGGAGGCGAATGGCGTGGCCCGGCCGGTGCGGCCGATGGACACGTCGATCGCCTCGAGCAGGGTGGTCCTCTCCTCGGGAGGGAACTTGTAGGCGATCGCCCAGCGAGGCGCCTTGGACGTGGAGCCGAGGTCGCGCTGGCGGCCGAGCTCGTCCACCTTGACGACGACGCCGTCGATCTCGTAGTCGAGGTCGTGGCGGTGCGCGACCCAGTGACGGCAGCGGTCGTAGACCTCCTCGAGCGAGCCGACCACGGTGAGGTGCTCGTTCACCGGGAACCCGAGGGAGCCGACCCAGGCCAGCGCCTCGCCGTGGCGGGTGAACCTCGGGCCGCCCCGGTTCTCGGCCAGTCCGTAGGCCCAGAAGCGCAGGCCTCGGCTGGCCGTCATCGCCGGGTCCTTCTGGCGCAGCGAGCCGGCTGCCGTGTTGCGGGGGTTGACGTAGACCCGCAGACCGGCTTCGGCCTGGGCGGCGTTGAGCTTCTCGAAGGTGCCGAGCGGCAAGTACACCTCGCCCCGCACCTCCACCACGTCGCCAGAGCCTGGTGGCAGGCGTTCGGGGATGTCGGGCAGGGTCCGCAGGTTCGCCGTGATGTCCTCGCCGATCCGGCCGTCGCCCCGGGTGGCGCCGACGCTGAACCGGCCCTTCTCGTAGCGGAGGGACACGGCGATGCCGTCGATCTTGAGCTCGCAGGCGTAGCCCACGGGGGAGGGGTCGTCGTCCTGGGCCAGCAGGCGTACGACGCGCTCGCCCCAGGCGTGCAGCTCGGCCTCCGACATGGCGTTGTCGAGGGACATCATCGGGATGGCGTGGACGACGGGGGCGAACGTCGGCGACGCGTGGCCGCCGACGCGCTGGGTCGGCGACTCCGGCGTGCTGAGCTCGGGGTGGGCCGCCTCGACCTCGGCCAGCTCTCGGAGGAGGGCGTCGTAGTCGGCGTCGGGCAGCTCCGGAGCGTCGAGCTCGTAGTACTGGCGGTTGTGGAACTCGATCTGCTCGCGGAGCTCGGCGGCCCGAGCCGCGGCTTCGGCTGCGCCCGGCATCGGCGCCGAGCGTACCGGCGCTATCGGGGCACGATGGCGGAGTTACCGGCGCCGGGACTCGAGGGCCCGCCGATTCGCTCGTTCGCCCGCCGTCGGGGCGCCCGCTCAGGCCCCGGCGCTGAGGCGCAGGCCGGTCGCCTGGTCGTAGAGGCGCCGGGCCACGTCGTTGGCCAGCTCCAGCGCGGCGGCGGCTTGGGCCACGTGGTGCCGCCCCAGCCCCCCGGCCGGCAGGACCAACGCCTGGGCCCGAAGCCGCGCCGGGTCGGCCCCTGCTCGCACGAGCTGGCACCAGACCCCCGACAGCGAGCGCCACAGCCGGTCCACCGACGAGCCCACCGGGCCCTCGGTCGGCACGGCCGCCCACGCCACCCACCCGCCTCGCTCGAGGAAGCGGTCGAGGGACGCCGCGGCCACCACCACGCGCTCGCTCGCCGGTGCCACGAGCAGCTGGGGGCCGGTCTCGAGCGCCAGCATCACGTCGCTGCCCCAGCCCGGCCGCAGGCCGGTCAGTGCCACCGGTTCGAGCACGGCGAGGGTGGCCGACACCATGTCGAGGGCACGGGTGACGGGCACGGGGAAGCCGTCCTCGTGCAGGGCAGCCAGGCTGGGCTCGTCCACGACGACGACCGCGTCGACCAGCGGCGCCCTCGACGCCACCAGGTCGAGCAGCAGGCGGGCGCGTTGGCCGACCACGGCCTCGGCCAAGCGGACGGCCAGCTCGACATCGAGGCCGGCGGCGGCTAGCGCGACGCCGAGGGAGATGGGGCCGGTGAGCTGGAACTTCGCCAGCCCAGAGCGACGGGCAACAGCGCTCAGGAATCCCTGGAACCCGGCGTAGGGCGGCCCGGTGAGGCCGGGGTCGGCGAGCCGGGCCTCGGGGTCGATGTCGGCCGGGTCGAGGGAGAGCGAGCCGTCCGCCTGGACGCGCACGCCATCCACTCCCCAGGCGGCCTGGGCGATGCGGCGCTCGAGGTGCGACCGGTTGGGAAGCGACGGCGCCGCCGGCAGGCCGGGCTGGTGGGCGAGGACGAAGGCCGCCGCCTGGGAAGGGTCGACGTGGGGCAGCGTGCCGACCGAGGTCGCCATGCCCGCTGGCAGGTCGAAGGCTCCCACGGCTCCCGTCCCTCTCCGGCCTCCGCGGCCGGCGACCTGGCCCACCCTCGGCGGAGGGCGCTCGGACGCCCGCCCAGCAGACCGCACCCGGAACGATAGGCGAGACCGGCGCGCCCCCTCCAAACGGGTTGACTGGCCCTCCGGCGCCGGGCTGGGCCACGCTCGGGCTGATGCGCGACGTCGGGCCGTGGGCAGTCCGGGCCGCCTGGCTGGCCCTCCCTGTCGTCGCGGCCACGGCCGTGGCCGGCGCCGTCGCGGCCCGTAGCACCCCGGTGGCCATCGTCCTCGCCGTGCTGTGCTGGGGCGGGTTGGCGGGAGGCCTCGTGGCCGCGCTCGTGCCGCACCCGCTCGGGCTCACCGCGCTGCGGGTGCTGGCCCCCGCCGCCGTGGCCGTCGCCGTCTGGGCGGCGATCACCGAAGGGCTCGGGCCGGCCACGGTCGGAGGGCTGGTCGGTGGAGCGCTCGTCCTGCTCGCCGTGGCCGCGCCGGTCACCGTCGATGCCTTCGTGGACGGCGCCTCCTACGGTCCCGAGCGCCGCATGGCCCTGCGGGTGCCCGCACCGCTGCTCCTCGGGCCGGT
>WHTX01000028.1 GCA_009377505.1 Acidimicrobiia bacterium | reverse complement strand
GCCCAGGGTGGCGGCAACGTCACGCCGCGAGGCCGGAGCGCCCTCGAAGCCGTAGCGCAGGCGGAGCACGGCGCGCTCGGACTCGTCGAGCTGGCGCAGCCAACCGTCCACCGCGCCGGCCACGACGGCCTCGAGGGCTTCGTCGTCGGGGGACTCGCCGCTGTCGGCGACGAGGTCGCCTCGCTCGACCTCGCCGTCGCCGATCTGCTCGTTCAGCGACGTCGGCGTGCCGAGGTGGCGGTGCAGGGCGCGCACCCGCTCGAGGGGCACGTGGCTGGCCTCGGCGAGGGCGGCGGCGCTGGGCTCGGTGCCGATCCGTCCCACCAGCTCGGCTCGTGCCCTACGCAGCCGGGTCACGGCGTCGGTGGCGTGGTCAGGCAGGCGCACCGCCCTGCCCCCGCGTGCCACCCCCCGCTGGATCGCCTGGCGGATCCACCAGGTGGCGTAGGTGGAGAACTTGAAGCCCTTCCGCCAGTCGAACTTGTCGATGGCGTGCAAGAGCCCCAGGTTCCCCTCCTGCACCAGGTCCAGCAGTGGCAGGCCGGCGCCCTGGTAGGCGGTGGCGATGGAGACGACGAGGCGCAGGTTGGCCACGATGAACTGGCGGCGGGCTTCCTCACCGGCCTCGACGGCGCGCTGCAGGGCGCGACGGCGCGCCCCGCGCGGCCCAGGCTCCTTCCCGAGCGCGAGCACCGCGGCCTGGCCGTCCTCGATGAGGCAGGCGAGGCGGCGCTCGTCCTCGCGGCTGAGAAGGGCGTAGTTGCCGATCTCGTCGAGGTAGACCCGCACGAGGTCCTCGGTCGTCGAGCCCTCGTCGCGGCGAGGGTCGGTGCGCCGTGCCCGGGCCGGCGGGGTCGTCCTGGTCGCAGGCGAGGTCGCCATGGCCGCCGCTCAGCCGCCGCCGGGCGCGGTGCTGCCGTGCCCCGACGGAAGCAGCAGAGCTTTCGCCCTCACAGGCTCGGCCCGCCGACTCACGACGGGCCGGGGCCTTGCGCCCTCGATCGGCTTGACGACGGTCGTCATGCACGTCTCCCTCTGGTCAGCTCCGCTGGACCAGGGGTTCCCCGTGTCGCCGCTGCTCAATCCTCCCGCCCGGCCCGGGCCTGGGCCGAGGGCGCACCTGCGGAGGGCGCTTCGCTCCGCTCTGTGCGTGCCCGCTCTCCGCCGCTCGGGCGCTTCGCTCCGCTCTGTGCGTGCCCGCTCTCCGCCGCTCGGGCGCTTCGCCGGCCGGGCCTGGGGGTGCGGCGGGCCTGCCGTGGGCCGGGTGCGTGCGAGCCCGCCTGCCGGCAACGAGCGCACCCAGGCGGCCGGCCGGCGCCTTTGCTCGGGGCTTCGGGTGCGTGCCAGCCCGCCCGCCCGATGATCGCCGAGCCCGGCCGCGACCCCTTGGAGCTACTCAGGCGCGCACCTCACGGCGGATCCAGGCTCAGGCGCCCGAGCGGACGAGGACCACGACGGTCCGGCCCGGCACCGGGAGCGCGCTGGCGGCCCCCAGGGTGGGGGCCAGGGCGTCGAGCATGGGGTCCGAGGTGATCACGACGCGCCACTCCTGGCCCCACCGAGGCGGGGGCAGGACGAAGTCGACCGTGTCCCAATGGGCGTTGGACAACAGCACGAGGCTGTCGCCGACGATCGGGCGGCCTTGGCGGTCGCGTGACGCGATGCCCTCCCCGTTGAGGAACGCAGCCAGGCTCTTGGCGTAACCCGACTCCCACTGCTCCTCGGTCATCTCCGTGCCGTCGGGAGCGAACCAGGCGATGTCGGGCAACGGCTCGCCCTCGGCCCCGGCGTGGCCGGTGGGGTGCCCGGCGAACCAGTTGCGCCGGCGCAGGACGGGCTGCTCCCGGCGCAGGCTGATGAGCCGCCGGGTGAAGGCCGACAGCTCGGTGTCGACGTGCTCCCAGTCCACCCAGGACACCTCGTTGTCCTGGCAGTAGGCGTTGTTGTTGCCGCCCTGGGTGCGGCCGAGCTCGTCGCCGTAGACCAGCATGGGCACGCCCTGGGAGCTGAGCAGGGTGACGAGCAGGTTGCGCTGCTGGCGCTGGCGCAGCGACACCACCTCGGGGTCCTCCGTGGGCCCCTCGACGCCGCAGTTCCAGGAGCGGTTGTGGGACTCGCCGTCGCGGTTGCCCTCCCCGTTGGCCTCGTTGTGCTTCTCGTTGTAGGCGACGAGGTCGGCCAGCGTGAAGCCGTCGTGGGCGGTGACGAGGTTGACGCTCGCTGCGGGGCGGCGCCCGTCGGAGAGGTACAGGTCCGAGCTGCCCGTCAACCGGTTGGCGAGCTCGCCCACGGTGGCGTCCACGCCCCGCCAGAAGTCGCGCACGGTGTCGCGGTACTTGCCGTTCCACTCCTGCCACAGAGGTGGGAAGTTGCCCACCTGGTAGCCGCCCTCGCCCACGTCCCACGGCTCGGCGATGAGCTTCGTCCGGCTGACGATGGGGTCCTGCTGGATGAGGTCGAAGAACGATGAGAGCCGGTCGACGGCGTGCAGCCCCCGGGCGAGCGTGGCGGCGAGGTCGAAGCGGAACCCGTCCACGTGCATCTCGGTGACCCAGTAGCGCAGGCTGTCCATGATCAGCTGCAGCACGTTGGGGTGCCGCACGTTCAGGCTGTTCCCGGTGCCCGTGTAGTCGGTGTAGAAGCGGGGGTCGTCAGCCACCAGCCGGTAGTAGGCGGGGTTGTCGAGGCCTTTGAAGGAGAGCAGGGGGCCCAGGTGGTTGCCCTCGGCGGTGTGGTTGTAGACGACGTCGAGGATCACCTCGAGGCCGGCCTCGTGCAGCGTGCGCACCATCGACTTGAACTCGGTGACCTGGTCGCCGGCCCGGTTGCCCGCGGCGTACTCGTCGTGGGGGGCGAAGTAGCCGATGGTGTTGTAGCCCCAGTAGTTCCGCAGCCCTCGGTCCAACAGGTGGGCGTCGTGCACGAAGTGGTGCACGGGCATGAGCTCGACCGCGGTCACGCCGAGGTCGACGAGGTGGTCGACAGCGGCAGGATGGGCGAGGCCCGCGTACGTGCCCCGCAGTTCGGGCGGGATGTCGGGGTGGCGGGCGGTGAAGCCCTTCACGTGCAGCTCGTAGATGACGCTGTCGCTGACCGCGGTGCCGGGCGGCCGGTCGTTGGCCCAGTCGAAGAAGGGGTTCACCACCACCGAGCGGGGCACGTCGCCGGCCGAGTCGGCGGTGTTGGGCGGCCCCTCGGGCTTGCCCGGCTCGTAGGGCAGTACCGCGGGGCTCCAGCGCACGCCGCCCTCGATGGCCTTGGCGTAGGGGTCGAGCAGCAGCTTCGAGTGCAGGCACCGCAGGCCCCGCTGGGGCTCGTAAGGGCCGTCCGCCCGCAGGCCGTAGCGCTGCCCGGGGCCCACGCCGGCGAGGTAGCCGTGCCACACGTGGCCGGTCTGCTCGGGCAGGGTGATGCAGTGCTCGGCGCCGTCCTCGTCGTAGAGGCACAGGTCGACCCGCTCGGCGACCTCGGAGAAGACGGCGAAGTTGGTCCCGGCGCCGTCGAAGGTCGCCCCGAGGGGGTAGGGGAGGCCGGGCCACGGCTCGATCATCGAAGCTCCTCATCGGGTCGCCGCCCGTGCCGGGTGGCGAGCCGGTAGACCATGCCGTCCCGCCGCGCCCCGAGGCCAGTTGGCCCAGGGCGCAGGCCTGCGGGCCAGCGACTCGCGGCGGCTCGCCGCTCAGCGGCCGGCCAGGGCCTCGAGCGCCGCGGCGAGCGCGGCGTCGTCGGCCAGCAGCGCCTGGAAGCGGGCGAGGTCGCTGGAGTCGAGGGGGGCGGCAGCGGGGGCCGGGGCAGTGGCCTGGCCGGTGGTGTCGCTACGGCCTGGCGTGTCGCTGCCGCCTGGCGTGTCGCTGGCCCTGTCGCCGCGGCCGGGGGCCGTGACGACGAGGCTCACGCCGCAGTCCACCAGCATGTCCACGGTCGACGGGGGGCACGGGCGCTCCACGAGCCCGGCGCAGGAGGGGCAGGGGAAGCGGTAGGAGCAGGTCATGCTGCCCAGCGTCACGTGGGCGGACATGGTGTCGCGCTCCACGTCGACGGCGCCACAGGAGGGGCAGGTCACGCGCACCTGGGGCATCAGGCGGCCTCCGCCGCGTCGAGCTGGCAGGGACCGGTCGGCCGGGGCATCGTGTCGGGGGTAGCCACGAGAGGCCTCAGGCGGCGACGCGCAGCGGGCCGCAGGCGGCGGCGATGAGCTCGAGCTCCGACGCCCGCCGGCGCACGGCGACGGCCAAGGACCCGGGGACGTTGGCGGCCCAACGGCGCAGCGCCTCGGCACGCGAGGCAACCGAGCGCCCGACCGGGGCGACCTCGCCCTCGATCACCGTGAGCTCGGCGTTGGCGGCGGGCGCATCGGACGTCATCGGTTCCTCCTCGGTGCTACCGGACGACGGTCGGAACCCTGATGCCCCCTCGGCTACGGGGTGCAAACGTGGCCTCGGCCGTGTCCCCGGCGAGCACAGGGGCCCCGGCCCGGTGGCTCAGGGCCCGTCGTCGATGGGGAAGGGGCCCTCGAGGTCGAACACGACGTCCAGGCTCGTGATCTGGAGGAGCCGCAGGGCCGGCCTGCTCGGCCGGCGCAGTACGAGCCGGGTGCCCTGGCGCTTGAGGTTGCTGTGCACGTCGACGAGGGCCCGCAGCCCGGAGGAGTCGATGAAAGCGAGGTCGGCCAGGTCGAGCACGACCCGCCCCTCGGGCGCCCCCTCGACCGCCTCGTCGACCCGGGCCAGCAGGCTCGGGCCGGACAGCGGGTCGAGCTCGCCGACGAGGACGAGGACCACGTCCTTCCCGTCGCGAGGTCTGATCAGCTCGATGCTGAGGTGCGGTGCAGGGTCCATGGCCATTCCGAGTCGGCCAGAAGCTACCGCGCTGCGTGCCCGTCACGGCGGATCGAGCGGGCGGTCGCGAGCGGCCCGGGCGCGGACGCGAACGCTGGCCACGCCAGTGGCGTGGCCAGCCTTCGGTGCACTCAGGGTGTGGGCCGGCCGGGCGGGGAGGGGAGAGCCGGTCCATCCCGTCCTGCGTGTCGAGCCACTGGCTACCCCCGGGCCATGGGTGCCGAAACGCTCTCTGTCGGGGAGCTTCAGGACGAGCTGAGGATGCACCACACGAGGACGCGGCCCGCGTGGGAGGTGACCCCCCACCAGTCGGCGACGGCGGCGACGATGGCCAGGCCTCGCCCTGCCTCGTCGAACCGCTTGGCCTCACGCCGTCGCGGGAGCTGCCCGCTACCCACGTCCTCCACGCCCACGTAGACGACGCCGTCGCTGGCCACGGCGTCGAGGTGGATGGGCGGCTGGCCGTGCGTGGCGGCGTTGGTGGCCAGCTCGGAGACGGCGAGGGCCACGGCGTCCTCGAAGACCGGGCCCGCTCCCGCGCCCAGGGCGTGGACGAGCCGCCGGGCCGCTGAGGCGGCGCGGGCGTCGGCGGGCAGCTCGATGGCCCGGTGCACCTGCGGCCACGCCCACGTGTCGGGCGAGGTGCCCCCGAGCGGCGGCGTGCGCTCGAGCCAACGCTCGCACTGGGTGGCCCACCCGTTCGACCCTGACCGCGCCCAGGCGAAGGCGACGGCCGCCTCGGGGCTGATGCGGTGCACGGCGGTCGTCCAGGCGTCGGCGTCGAAGTCGTCGCCCACGTCGAGCGCGAAGGCGGCCACGAGGTCAGCGCCCACGGGCGCCCAGGTCGCGTCGAGCTCCTCGGGCCGCTCGGCGCCGCCGGCCACCTCGATGACGTGGTGGCCTCGCTCGGACAGGAAGCGGGCCAAGGCGGCGGCGCTCGCTGACGTCCCGGCGACGAGCACGCTGCTCATCGCGCCCTCGCGTACCGGTGGATCGCGGGTGCCGTGCCCCGCCGCCCTGCGCTCCTCATGCTCTCGGTGGGGCAGGCTCCGGCTCAGGCTCGCGGCCCCGCGCCGCCAGCTGGCCGAGGGCTTGGCGGAGGAGACGGGACACGTGCATCTGACTGATCCCGATGATGGCGGCGATCTCGCTCTGGGTGAGGTCCTCGTAGAAGCGCAACTCGACGATGCGACGCTCGCGTTCGGGCAGCGTCTCGAGCAGGCGGGTGACGGTGAGGCGGTCCTCCACGCCCCCGAGGCCCCGGTCGGTCACGCCCAGCTGCGTCTCGCCCCGGGGCGGCCCCCCACGGTCCGAGGGCAGGCTGGAGAGCGAAGCCGGCCGGTACACCGAGCGGGCCTCCATCGCCTCGAGCACGTTGTCCTCGGTGACGCCCAGGCGCTCGGCTACCTCGCTCACGGTGGGCGAGCGCTGGAGGTCCGACGTGAGCTCCTCGGTCGCCGCGCTCAGCCGCAGGAGCAGCTCCTTGGCCGAGCGCGGCACCTTCGCGCTCCACGTGCGGTCGCGGAAGTGGCGCTTGATCTCGCCCAGCATCGTCGGCACGGCGAAGCTCACGAAGGAGGCGCCGTGCTCGGGGTCGAAGCGCTCGACGGCCTTCACGAGGCCGAAGTTCGCCACCTGGATGAGGTCGTCGAGCGGCTCCCCGCGTCGGGCGAAGCGCTTGGCCACCGAGGCGGCGAGCGGCGTGTGCGCTTCGACCAGCTCGTTGCGCAGGGCGATGTCCCCGGTCTTCCTGTAGGCCCGGAACCGCTCTCTCGGGTCGACCTCCTCCCCTCCGGCGCCTTCTCCCCGGCGCTGGGCTGCCGCCACCTAGCCCTCCCTGCGCTTGGTGAGCGTGGCCACGAGCTTGCCGTCGGCCCTGGCGAGGTGGTGCTCGTCGGCCGCCGCCTTGAGGATGTGCCCCGACAGCTCGTCGAGGGCGAACGGCGCCTCGCTCGACCCCGCCGGGGCGCGCACCTCGACCTGGACGCTGCCGTCCCCGGCGTCGAGCACGAGGGACACGTTGCTGTCGTCCACGGCGTGCTGCACCACGAGCGCGCAGAGCTCGTCCACGGCGATCCGCAGGTCCTCGATGTCGTCCACGCTGAGCCCGGCGTGCGCCGCGAGGCCGCTGGCCACGAGGCGGGCGAGGCGCACCAGCTCGACGGTGGCGGGGAAGGTGAGGGTGACGCGGGTGACGTCCACGGCCGGCGCAGTCACGTGACGGGGAACTGGTCGGTCAGGCCGGTGATCTCGAGGAGGCGCACCGTGCCCACCTGAGGGTTGCGCAGCCGGACCACGTCGCCGTTGCCGAGCGCCTTGCGCGCCCTGATGAGGGAGCGCAGCCCGGACGAGTCGATGAAGGTCACGTCTCCGAGGTCGATCAGCAGCTCGGTGGCCCCCCCAGCGACGAGGACGTCGACGGCTTCGTCCACCTGGGGTGAAGAGCTCGCGTCGAGCTCGCCCGAGAGCAGCAACGTCCCGGTCGCCCCCTCGAGGGCCTGGCTCAGGTCGAACGGGCTGCTGTCGGTGCTGTTGGTCATGCGACCCCTCTCTCCGTCCCTCATCGCCGTACGGCGATGACCCGGCGCGCCGATGTGCCCCGCCCGGCGGGGCGTCTGGGCGACGACTACCCAACCGCGTCTGGCGGCTAACCCTACGCTTCCCGCGCGGTCAGGTCATAGCGCCGGTGAGAGGGCGGGCGGGGCGATCAGGAACGCTTGGTCGTGGTGCGCTTGGGGGCGGCCTTCGTGGTCGAGGAGCGTGCTCGCGTGGTGCGGCTGCCGTTCGAGGTGGCGGTGGTGGTCGAGCGGCTGGCTTTCGCCGCCGCCTGGCGCTCGGTCTTGGCCCCCTTGGTGGCCAGCTCGCCGGCGCCGGTCTCGAGGTGGGCGCGCACGAACCACTGGAACTGCTCGAGCTGCTCCGTCTGCTCGATGACCATGTCCTGGGTGACGGGGTCGAGCGCCACGAGCTGCTCGATGGCGGCGCGGTGGTTGGAGATCACGCCGTTGTAGACGAGGTCGAGCGCGCCGAGGTGCTCGGGCACCGCGGCCCGCCCCACCTCGTAGTCGTCCCAGGCCCGCCGGGCGACGAGGTTGCCGGGCAGGCCGTTCGGCTCGCCACCGAGAGTGGCGATGCGCTCGGCGGTGTCGTCGACCATGACGCGCACGGCGTCGACCTGGGGGTCGAGCATCTCGTGCACGCCGATGAAGGTCGGCCCGACGACGTTCCAGTGGACGTGCTTGAGCACGAGCGAGAGGTCGAGCAGGGCGAGCAGGCGCTCCTGGAGGAGGGTCGCCGTCGCCTGGCCCTTGGCCGGTTCGAGGCCGGGCACGGTGAAACGGTTGGGCATGGGAACGTCCTCTCCCCTCGGCGGTGTGGTCCCTCGGTGCTTGCCCGTCGTTCCAGGTGGGCAAACGTGCCGGCGGTCGCCGCGCTCCTCGCCACGATGGCTCGGCTTGCGCGCCGCTTATTTCGGAATGGTGTCGAATCCGTAACGCCCCCGCCTAGTGTGGCGTGCTGACACCAACCGACCGCCCTTGCGTGCCAACGCGTCGCGGGTCGGTCACGAGGAGGTTCAACATATGCACACGCGCAGTCGAGTGGCGGCCCTCACGCTGGCAGGATCGGCCGCCGTGGTGGCCTTGGCGGGCGTCACCGTCGGGGCGCAGACCACACCCCCCGATGGCGACGATTCCACGACCACGCTTGTGGAGCCCACGACGACCTCGGTCGTCGAGCCGACCATGCCCCACGACGGTGACGGTTCCACGACGACCACGGTCGCCACGCCGACCACGCCCCCGGTCGTCGAGGCCGAGAACCCCTTCCCCGGGGCCGACGTGAGCTTCTCCGCCTTCCTGTCGAGCGGTCAGGAGGTCCCACCGACGTCGTCGACGGCATGGGGCTCCTTCGAGATGACGCTCGCGGCTGACGGCACCGAGCTGACCTGGACCGGTCGTGTCCTGGGCCTGCCCGAGGCCTCGGCCGGCCACCTGCACCTCGCTCCTGCGGGCGAGAACGGCCCCGTCGTCGTGCCCCTCTTCGAAGAGGTCTCCGCGACCGGCCCGTTCCTCGACGTCAGCGGCACCATCACGGCTGAGGACCTGACCGGCCCGCTCGAGGGCACGACGCTCGGCGGGCTCGTGGCCGAGATCGCCCAGGGCAACGTGTACGCCAACGTGCACACCAGCGACGGGGTCGAGGACGCTCTCGAGCCCGGCGACTACCCCGACGGCGAGATCCGCGGCCAGGTGCTGGTGTGGACGGTGACCGCTGTGGACGGCGGTGGCACGACCACTACCACGGTGCCCGACACCACGCCGACGACCGGGGACGGCACCACGCCGACCACGGCGCCCGACACCACCACGCCGCCGACCGTCGAGGACACGACCCCCACGACGACCGGTGACACCACCACGCCGCCGACCGTCGAGGACACGACCCCGACGACCGCCGCGGACACCACCGTCCCGCCAGTCGACGACGGCACGACCGACACCCTCCCCGACGTGGTGGACGACACCGCCACCACCGTCGCTCCCTGATGATCCCCTGATCCTCCAGGCTCGACCGCTCGGTGCCCCCGCCCCCAGGGCGGGGGCACCGTCGCGCCCCGGCCCCGCCGCGCCTTCGCCGGCCGCGGCCGCCAGGCCTCAGGCGACGAGGGCCTGGTACACGAGGGTGCGCAGCTCGCGTCGGATGGGGTAGGTCGACGAGGGCATGAGCTGGGTCAGTGCCACGACGACGAGGTCCTCGACGGGGTCCACCCAGAACACCGTCGAGGCGGCGCCGCCCCACCCGAACTCGCCCGGTGAGCACAGCACCTGGGTGCGGGCAGGGTCGATGACCACCGAGACGCCGAGGCCGAATCCGATGCCCTCGTAGGTCGTCTCGGAGAACACGCGCTGGCCCATCGAGGCCAGGTCGCCGCCGGTGGGCAGGTGGTTGGTCGCCAGGTAGTCGACCGTGCGCCGGCCGAGGACGCGCACCCCGTCGAGCACACCCCCGGCGGCCAGCATGGTGGCGAAGCGCAGGTAGTCGCGAGCCGTGGACACCAGCCCGCCACCCCCCGAGAGGAACGTCGGCGCGGCCAGGTAGGTCGAGGTGGCCGGAGCGTCCACGAGGGCCAGGCCGCCCTCGGGGGTGGCGGCGTAGTTGGACGCCAGCCGCCCCACCTGGTCGGGCCGCACCTGGAAACCGGTGTCAGCCATGTCGAGCGGGTCGAGGACCCGCTGGCGCAGCACATCGTCGAAGGGCTGGCCCGTGAGCACCTCGCAGAGCCGGCCGCACACGTCGGTGGCCACCGAGTAGCTCCAGCGGGTACCGGGCGAGAACAGCAGCGGCAACGTGGACAGCGTCTCCACCATCTTCTCGAGCGTGTTGCCCGGCTCCGTGCGCTCGACCCCCCGGTGCCGGTACAGGGCGTCGAGGGGGTGGCGGGCCATGAACCCGTAGGTCAGCCCGGAGGTGTGCGTGAGCAGGTCGCGCACCGTCATCTCCCGCTCCGGGAAGCAGGTGCGGTACTTGAGGTGGTCGCCGTCCTCCCACACCCGAAGGTCGGCCCAGGAAGGGAGGAAGCGCGACACGGGGTCGTCGAGCTGGAAACGGCCCTCCTCGTACAGGCTCAGCAGCGCGACCGAGGTCAGGGGCTTGGTCATCGAGTAGATGCGGTAGACGGTGTCCGCGGTGACCGGCGCCGCGGCCTCCACGTCTCGCTGGCCGAGGCAGTCGTGCCACGCCACCTGGCCGCCCCGGGCGACGACGACCTGGGCCCCGGGCAGGTGGCCAGGGCCCAGGTAGCGGCGCTGGAGGTGGTCGGTGATGCGCCCGAGGCGGTCGCGGCAGAGCCCGACGTCCTCGGGACGGTCGATGACCTCGATCATGGTGCTCCCCTCGGCCCGGGCCGCGTCGCCGGGGACGATACTCCCGGGCAGCCCGAGCCCTGCATAGCGGCGGCGTTTCGGGCAGCCTGGGAGCATGTCAGATGCCAAGGAATCCTGGGACAACGTCGGCTCCAAGGCCTCGAGCCTGGGCTCGAAGTTGAAGCTGCACTTCGCACAGGCCCGCGGCGCGGCGGGCGACGCCCCCTCGTCGGGCCAGCCGGCCAACCAGCCCGCCGAGGAGGCGACGCCCGCCGGTGAGACGACGGGTGAGACGACGGGTGAGACTGCGGAGTCCAAGGAGGTGAAGGACGCCTTCCACCGCCTCGCCGACGCCATCGACGACGCGTTCGGGGCCGTGGGCAACGCCGCCAAGGACCCGGCCGTGAAAGAGGACGTGAAGGGCGTGGGCCAGGCCCTGGTGGACGCGGTGGGATCGACCTTCGCCCAGGTGAGCGAGGAGGTGCGCAAGGTGGTGACCAGCCGCAAGAGCGGTCGCGAGACGGCCCCGGGCGAGGGGCCGGACGGCGCGTCTGCTTCTGGGGCGACATCGGCAGGCCCGTCAGCGGCGGAGCCCGAGGAGGGTGGCGCCGCCGGCAGCTCGGGCGGTTCGCCAGGCTCGCCCAGCTGAGCGCCGCGGCCCTCCGGGTCGCGGTCGCCGGTGCCCGTCACCTGCTGCCAGGCTCGGCCGTGGTGCCATCCTGGCCGCCATGGCCCATGACTGCTTCGCCCAGTGCACCCCGGGCCTCGAGGGGGTGCTGGCCGGCGAGGTGGCCGCGCTCGGCGTGCGAGCCGTCAAGGCCGACCGCGGCGGTGTCGGCTTCCGGGCCACGACGCGCCAGGTCTACGCGGCCAACGTCTGGCTGCGCAGCGCCAACCGGGTGCTGCTGCGCGTCGCCGCCTTCCCCGCCCGCACCTGGGACCAGCTGGAAGCGGGCGCGGCCACGGTCGACTGGTGGCGCTTCCTCGGGCCTGGTGCGCCGGCGGCCTTCCGTGTGAGCTCGAGCAGCTCGAAGCTCTACCACACCGAGGCCATCGCCGAGCGCCTGGGCCGCGTCGTCAGCGCGGCCGTGCCCCCCCGGCGACCCGACGGCCGGGCCGAGCGCCGAGCCCGGCACCTGCAGGGCGCAGGGCCACCACGGCGGTCGAGCCAGCCGCCGGCCCCGCCGGGCAGCCCTCCGGGCGCGGCCCGGGGAGCGGGCCCGGTGACCGAGGGCGCCCTCGTCGTCGCCCGTGTCCTGCGCGACCGGGTGGTGCTGAGCGTGGACACGTCGGGCGAGCCGCTGCACCGGCGGGGATGGCGGCAGCAGACGGCCCGGGCGCCGCTGCGAGAGACCCTGGCCGCCGCCGTGGTCCTCGCCTCGGGCTGGGACGCGGCCTCGCCCCTGGTCGACCCGTTCTGCGGCTCGGGCACGATCGCCATCGAGGCCGCGCTCGTGGCCCGCGACCTGGCCCCGGGACGCGACCGCGGCTTTGCCTTCCAGGCGTGGCCGACCTTCGAGGCCGGCACGTGGGCGTCGGTGCGGGGCGAGGTCGCCGCTCGTGCCCGGCCGCTGCACGCCGGGGCCAGCATCGCCGGTGCCGATCGGGACGCCGGTGCCGTCGAGGCGGCCAGGGCGAACGCGGCGCGGGCGGGCGTGGCCGAGGACGTCAGCTTCGGGCGGGCCTCGATCTCGGACCTCGTGCCGCCAGCGGCGCGCTCGTCGGCCCCACCGGGGCGCTCGGCCGGCGACGCCCCCGGGGGTTGGCTGGTCACGAACCCTCCCTATGGGGGTCGGGCGTCGGCGGGGCACGACCTGCGCGACCTCTACGCCCGCCTGGGCGACGTCGCCCGTGACCGTCTGCGCGGCTGGCGGGCGGCGCTGCTCGTCGCCGACACGCGGCTCGCCGCCCAGGCCCGCCTCGGCCTCGCCGAGCAGCTGCGGACGGCCAACGGCGGCCTCGACGTGCGGCTGTTGGTGGCTGACATCCCCGGCCTGGCACCATTGCCGGGATGACCTCGGCCCAGGAGCGGCCGTCGACCGCCGCGGCGGCGGACGGTGGCGAGACACTCCGGGACGAGGCCTACGCCCGGCGCCTGCTGCCGACGGTGCTGCTCGCGGTCATCGCCTTCTCCACCTCGATGACGATCGTCTCGGCGGCGCTGCCCACCATCGCCGAGGACCTGGGCTCCACCACCGGCACGCTGTCCTGGTCGGTCACCGGGTTGTTCCTCGCCATGGCCATCGGCACGCCCGTCATGGGCAAGTTGGGGGACACCTACGGGCACCGACGGGTGCTGCTCGTCGGCGCGACCGTGCTCACGCTCGGCACGGCGGCCTGCGGCCTGGCCTGGGACGCCGCCAGCTTCATCGGCGCCCGGATGGTGGTCGGCGCGGGGATCGCCGCCACCATGCCGACCTCCAACGCTCTCATCATGCAGGCCTTCCCCCCGGAGCGGCGCTCGGTGGCCATGGGCTGGTACCAGATGGCGATGACGGGGGCGCCGGTGGTCGGGCTCGTCATCGGCGGGCCGATGATCGAGGCGTGGGGCTGGCGCACGGTCTTCGCCGCCCTGACCCCCCTGGCCCTCACCGGCCTCGTCCTCTCCTTCATCGTGATCCGCCCCTCCGTCCGGGGGCCGAGGGTGCCCATCGACTGGCTGGGCGCCGGGGCGCTCGGCGCCGCCACCCTCACGTTCCTGCTCGGGCTGGAGCGGATGAAGGTGGGCGGCCCGGCCGACCCGATCGGGGCCCTGCTGTTCCTGGCCACGGTGCTGTGCCTCGTCCTCTTCGTCCGCACCGAGCGGCGCTCGGAACGCCCGCTCCTGCGCCTCGACTACTTCGGGCGGCGCAACTTCACCGGGCCCCTGCTGGCCAACTCGTTGGCCCAGTTCGCCTACATGGGCGGCTTCCTCATCTCCCCCTTGCTGCTCGAGGAGGTCTTCGGGCTCGGCGTCGCCGCCGTCGCCCTGGTGCTGTTGTTCCGCCCGGGGACGTTCTCGTTGACCTCGCCCGTGGGGGGGAGGCTGGCGGCGCGGCTCGGCGACCGCCCGGTGGTGGTGGCCGCCTCGGTGAGCATGGTCGTGTCCATGGTGGTCTTCGCCGCCTCGTCCTGGGTGGAGAGCCTGGTGGTCGTGGTCGTGGGACTGGTGCTCTCCGGGCTGGCCATGGGGCTCGGGGCGCCGGTGTACGTGACCGCGGTCGCGAACGCGGTCGACTCGTCCGACTTCGGGGTGGCGGGCGGCATGTCCACGACGGTGATGAACATCGGCTCCCTCACCGGCATCCAAGCCATGTTCGTCGTGCTCGGCGACTCGCGCTCGCCGGGCGCCTTCGCCGTCGTCTACCTGTTCGGCGCGGCGGTGGCGGCGATCGGGGTGCTCGGCGGGCTGATGATGAGCACCAGCGACCCGAGGGCGGGCTGGGGCTCGCGCCGCACGGCGGCTCCGGCGGCCGTCGCCTCGACGTCCTGAGCGTTCCCCGAAGCCCTGCCGTTCTCCGCCGGCTCGCCGCCCGTGGGGCTCGACCCGGGTGACGCCCATGAACCGCGAAGGATCCTGCGCCGCCACGGTGCACGATCCTTCGCAACGGCCACGACCTGGCGCCTCGGCCGGGCCCGGTCGCCGGTGATCCCGAAACGGCACGGGCGGGTTGCACCCCGTCGCGAGACCCGCCCTCAACTGCGCCGTTCCGTACAGGTCCCGGCGCGGCCAGGCCGTCCTCCCTCATCGACCTGCCTGCTACGTCCTCCCGTATCCGTCGTGACCGACCATCTGGCAGCGCGGATGGCCCTTCTGCGCGGTCTCGGCTGCAGGTTGGGTCGTCCGCGCCACCAACTCGCAGCGCGGAGCGCGGTTCTCCGTAGGCTGCGCTGCAGGTCGCTCCCCGCTCTCCGCCGCTCGGGCGCCTCGCTACGCTCGGGCCTCATGTCGGTTGCCCGTGCTGCTCAGCCGAGCCCGCCGTGGCGTATCGGGGTGGACGTGGGCGGCACCTTCACCGACCTCGCGCTCGCCGACGTCTCCGGTTCCCTGTGGGTGGCCAAGGTGCCCTCCGTGCCCGCCGACCCGAGCCGGGGGGTCCTCGCCGCCCTCGAGCGCCTCGCCGACGAGGTGGGCGGCAGCGTCGACGGCCTCCTCGGGGGCTGCGGGCTCTTCGTGCACGGCTCGACGGTGGCCACCAACACCCTGCTCGAGGGCAAGGGAGCGAGGGTCGGCCTGCTCACCACGCGAGGCTTCCGCGACGCCCTCGAGATCCGGCGGGGGCTGCGCGAGGACCAGTGGGACCACCGGGCGCCGTACCCGCCCGTGCTCGTCCCCCGTTACCTACGCCAGGGCGTGGGCGGGCGGCTCGACCGTGACGGCGCCGAGCTCGAGCCGCTCGACACCGCCGACGTGACCGCCGCTGCCGCCACCTTCGCCGAGGAGGGCGTCGAGGCAGTCGCCGTGGCCCTCTTCAACTCCTTCCTCGACCCGGTCCACGAGGAGGCGGCAGAGGCCGCGCTGCGATCGGCGTGGCCGGGGGAGTGGGTGACCCGGTCGTCGCTGGTGGCCCCCATCATGGGCGAGTACGAGCGCACGTCCACGACCGTGGTCAACGCCGCCCTGCTGCCCCGCATCGTGCCCTACCTCGAGGCCCTCGAGGCCGAGCTGCAGGCCCGGGGGCTCGAGCGGCCGGTCCTGCTCGTGCAGTCGAACGGCGGTGCCGCCTCCGTGCCCCAGGTCGGCCCCCGCCCGGTGAACCTGCTGCTGTCGGGGCCCGCCGCGGCCGTCGGCGCCCTCAACCTGTACCGGAGCTGGGCGGGCACGGACGAGCTCATCTCCATGGAGATCGGCGGCACGTCCTGCGACGTGCTGCTCATGTCCGGGGGCACCGTGGCCACCAAGGACGACCTGCTCATCGGCGGGTACCACGTGCAGGTCCCCGCCATCGACATCCACACCATCGGGGCTGGCGGGGGCACGATCGCCGGTGTCGACAGGGGCGGGCTCCTCTTCGTCGGCCCCCGGGGCGCGGGCGCCGAGCCCGGGCCGGCCTGCTACAGGCGCGGCGGCACCGAGCCGACCGTCACCGACGCCCAGCTCGTGCTCGGGCGCTTGCGCCCCGGCAGCTACGCCGGCGGCGCCCTCCACCTCGACCTCGACGCCGCCAGGGACGCCGTCGCCACGCGCGTCGCCGGCCCCCTCGGGTTGTCGGTGCAGGACGCGGCGGCCGGCATCATCAGCGTGGTCGAGCAGAACCTGCTGCACGCGGTCGAGTACATCTCGATCGAGCGGGGCCTGTCGCCGGCACGCTTCACGTTCGTGGCGGCCGGCGGGGCCGGGCCCATGCACGGGGCCACCGTCGGGCGCATGCTGGGCTGCGGACGGGTCTACGTGCCCCGCCAGGCGGGCGCCTTCTGCGCCATCGGCATGCTGCACGCCGAGGTGCGCCAGGACGTGCTCGGCTTCCTCCTCGGCTCGCTCGACGAGCTCGACGCCGGTGAGGTGACGACCCGCCTCGTCACCCTCGAGGACCAGGCCCGCGCCACCATGGCCGCCGAGGGCTTCACCGGCGGCGTCGTCCGCCTCGAGCGCGAGGTCGACCTGCGCTACACCGGCCAGCTCTGGTCCATCAAGGTCGCCGTGGGGCCGGGCTCCCTCGACGCCGCCGCCGTGCGGGCCGCCTTCGAGGCCGAGTACCAGCGGCTCTTCGGCCACATCCAACCCGGAGGCACGATCCTGCTGACCAACTTGCGGGTCGTGGCCCGGGCGGCGACCGGCCATCTCGAGCCGGCACGGCCGCCCGTGGCCGCGTCCCCGCCGTCCCCCGTCGAGACCCGCAAGGTGTGGCACGGGGCGGACGGCTGGCTCGACACGGCGGCCTACGAGGGCCAGGCGCTGCGCCCGGGCCACGAGCTCGCTGGCCCCCTCGTTGTCGAGGAAGCGACGACCACCGTCCTCGTCGGCCCGGCCGACCGGCTCGCCGTCGACGCGGCCGGCAACTTCGTCATCACGCTCGGAGCGCTCGGAGGTGGGCATGGCGCGTGACCCGGTGACGCTGGCGCTCATGCAGAAGCGCCTCGACCAGATCAGCCGGCACATGGGCTGGGTGATGACGAGGACCGCTCGCAGCCCGATCTTCTCCCAGTCCCACGACTTCTCGTGCTTCGTCAACGGGCCTGACGGCACGCTGGTGGCCAACGCCGACGGGCTCCCCATCCACACCGGCGGGGGCGGCTTCGCCGCCCGGGCCCTGCTCCGGCGCTTCGCCGGGCGCGTCAACCCTGAGGACGTGTTCGTCCTGTCCGACCCCTACGTCGCCGGGGGGAACCACCTCCCCGACTGGGTGATCGCCCGGCCCGTGTTCGTGGCCGAGGCCGCGGCCCCCGGCTCCGGCACCGGTGGCGCGGTCGGCGCAGTCGGCGCAGTCGGTGCGCCGGTGCTGGCCGGGTTCTGCTGCAACCGGGCCCACCAGTCCGACATCGGCGGAGGCCTCGCCGGGACGTACAACCCCGAGGCGACGGAGATCTGGCACGAGGGCATCCGCCTGCCGGTGATGAAGCTCGTCGACCGGGGCGAGGTGCGCGACGACCTGTGGGAGCTGCTGCTCATCAACTCCCGCACCCCCGAACTGCTCGACGGCGACCTGCGGGCCATGCTCGGCTCCACCCGCATCGGCGTCGAACGGGTGGCGGCGCTCGTCGACGAGCTCGGCACGGACGCCTACCTCGACTACCTCGACGGGATCCTCGAGCACGCCGACCGGCGCTTCCGCGAGGCGGTGGCCGGGCTGCCGGACGGTCGCTACCGCGCCGAGGAGAGCACGGACAACGACTGCTTCGAGCAGCGGGAGATCACGATCCGGGTGGCGGTGACGGTGAAGGGCGACGACATGACCGTCGACTTCACCGGCACCGACCCCCAGATCCTGGGGTTCAAGAACTCGTCGCTGGCCAACACCTACTCGGCCACCTACCTGGCTCTCTCCTCCTTCTTCGAGCCCGACCTGCCCCGCAACGAGGGCACGTACCGCTGCGTGGAGATCGTCGCCCCCGAGGGCTCTATCGTGAACTCCCTGCCCCCGGCGCCCATGACCATGAACACCGTGTTCGTCGCCTGGGAGATCGTGCACGCGTTGTGGAAGGCGCTGGGCCAGGCCGACCCCTCCCGGGCCTGCGCCGGGTGGGCCAAGACGATCCACGGCCACGTCACCGGCTACCGCCCCGACGGCACCTCCTGGGTGATGTACCAGTGGCACGCCATGGGCACCCCCGGGGCCACGGGGGAGCGCGACGGGTTCGCCCAGATGGGCCACATCATCACCCTCGGCGGGCTCGACCTGCCCAACCTCGAGTTCTACGAGCAGCTCTACCCCGTGCGCTACCGGCGCTGGGAGCAGCGTTGCGACGCGGGCGGGCCGGGGCATTACCGGGGCGGGACCGGAGTGCACTACGAGGCCGACATCCTCGCGCCGGCGGCGTGGTCGTTCCGGGCCGAGGGCCTGGTCACCCCGTCGGGCTACGGCGTCGGTGGCGGTTGCTTCGGGGCTGTGGGGGAGGAGTCCGTCGTGCCGGCCGACGCCGGGCGCGACGGGCCCGCCTTCACCGCGCCCAAGTACGGGATCCGGCGGCTCGGCCCGGCCTGCATGGTGGCGGCGACGCCCGGCGGCGGGGGGTGGGGCGACCCGTTGACCCGCCGAACCGACGCCGTGCTGCGCGATGTGCGCGACGGGGTGGTGTCTGTGGCCGGCGCGGCCCGGGACTACGGCGTGGTCGTGGCCGAGGACGGGCGCTCGGTGGACGAGGCGGCGACGGCGGCGTTGCGCGCCGCGCCCCTGGCGCGCCCGGTGGCGGAGCCGGCGGCCGAGCGGGCACCGACGGGCTGAGGCGTCGGGGCACACGAGCGGTTCTCGGGCGGATCCGTCTCACAGGCGAGACGCTCCCGCCCGAGAACGGGCCCCTGGCCCGCAAGGCGCCCACCGAGGGCAAGCGAGTGCGGGTCGCGGTAGTACCGTCCGGCGGCGTGAAGATCGTCGAGGTCCGCGCCCACCCGACGTCGTTCCCCCTGCCCGAGGACGGGACGGTGCGGCTCGGCATCGGGCGGGCCGTGAAGAAGGACGCCGTCCTCGTCGAGGTGCGTACCGAGGACGGCGTCGTCGGCTGGGGCGAGGCGCATCACGGCCGGGCGCCGGGTACCGTCGCCCACCTGGTCGACACCACGCTGCGCCAGCTCGTGGTAGGCATGGAGGCGGACGACACGGTCGGCGTCTGGGCTCGGGTGGCCCGCATGCAGCTCGACAGCCATGGCCTCGGCGCGGCGGCGGCGATCGCCCTGTCGGGCCTCGACATGGCGCTGTGGGACGCCCGGGGCAAGGCGTGCGGCTGGCCGCTGTGGAAGTTGCTCGGCGGGTCGGGTGAGCGCCGAGTGCCCGCCTACGCCGGCGGCGTTTCCCTTGGCTTCCAGCCCCCGGCCGAGCTGGTGGGCGAGGCGGCTCCGCTCGTCGAAGCGGGCTACCGGGCGGTGAAGCTGCGCCTGGGCGACAACCCTGCCGACGACGTCGCCCGGGTGGCGGCGGTGCGGGAGGCCTTCGGTGACGAGCTGGTCGTCCTCACCGACGCCAACACCGGCTACTCCCTCGCCGATGCCCGCCGGGTCATGCCCGCGCTCGCCGCCCTCGGTGTGGGCTGGCTGGAGGAGCCGTTCCCCTCCCATGCCCACGCCGACTACGCCCGGGCCGCGGCCTTCGCCCCTGTGCCCCTGGCGTGCGGGGAGAACCACTACACCCGCTACGAGTTCGCCCGCCTGCTCGAGGACGGCGTCGTGCAGGTGCTCCAGCCTGACCTGTCCAAGGCCGGCGGCGTGACCGAGGTGCTACGCATCGCGGCGATGGCCTCGGCCCAGCGGCTGGCCGTCAACCCCCATACCTCCATGACCGGGCTCAACATGGCGGCCACGATCCACCTGCTGGCGTCCGTCGACAACGCCGGCTACTTCGAGGGCGACTGCTCGCTCGGCAACCGGTTCCGGGACGACCTGGTCAGCCCGGCGCCGTACACGGTGGACGGCTCGGGGTGCGTGCGGCCCCTCGACGGCCCCGGCATCGGCGTCGAGGTGGACGAATCGTTCCTACGCGCGCACCCGCTCATCGACGGCCCGAGCTACGTCTGACTCCTAGCCCCAATCTTTCATTCGAGCTCGCTCGAGCTGGTCAGCCAGCTGCCCGCATGGCTCGCCCGACCAGCTTCCGTCCTGGTCAGGGGCCTGGCCGCGAACCTCATGAAAGATCAGGGCTAGTGCCATGACCACCAACGTTCGCCGCGTTCACGCCGGCCCGGGCCGGCGCTCGTTCTGGCCCCGGGGCGGTCGCGCCGCGGGGCTCGCCCCTGGCCGCGAGCCGTGTCGCAGCGGGCCCGTCAGGCGGCGGTCTGGCAGCGGGGAGGGCGGTTCTCTGCGCTGGGGGCTGCCGGAGGGCCTGGCCGGCGCCCAACTGGCACCGCTGCCCGCGCGGGTGCGCCGCGTCGGCTGCCGGTGCGGCCAGCCAGCCTGTCATGTCGGCCCGCGCCCGCCCGGGCGCGCCACTGTCAGGCGAGGCGGGCGTCGAGGGCGATCTCGGGCACCCCGCCGAGCGCCACCGACACCGGGCAACCCGCCTTGGCCCCCTCGGCGATCTCCTGGAACTTCGCCACCTCGATGCCGGGCACGCTCGCCGTGGCCTCGAGGTCGATGCGGGTGATGCGGAAGCCCTCGTCCCTCTTGAGCAGCTGGACCTTGGCGACGGTCTCCACGCTCTGGGGCGAGAAGCCGGCCCGGCCGAGCGCCGCGGTCAGCGCCATCGAGAAGCACCCGGCGTGGGCGGCGGCGATGAGCTCCTCGGGGTTCGTCCCCGCCCCTTCCTCGAAGCGGCTCTGGGCCGAGTAGGGGCCCTCGAAAGCGCCTCCGGCCAGGCGCATCGTGCCCGAGCCCTCGGGTAGGGACCCTTCCCACCGTGCGAACGCACTGCGTACAGCCATGGCCATCCCCTTTGCTCGATCGACGGCCCAAGGTAGCTGGGCCAGGCGGACGACCTCAGCTCGGCGAGCCCGGGCTGGGGCCGGGGCCGGGCGGGGGCGCCTCCAGCCAGCGCGCGTCCACCTGGACGTGGCGGAACCGCCAGGCACCTTCGACCTTCACGTAGCGGTCGCGGTAGGTGCCGGCCAGGTAGGCCTGGGTCACCGTGCCGTGGCGGTTCACCTGGCAGGGCTGCCACAGGTACCAGGTGCCCTCGGCATCGGCGCCATCCGGCCCGACCTCGATCTCGGGGCACAGGACGTAGTGGAGCGCCCACGGGATGCGCGCCGGCGCCCCCCGGAAGTGGGCCTTGATGCCGTCGTGGCCCTCGCAGCGGCCGAAGAGCTTGCCGCCGTCCCAGACTCCGTCCTCGGTGAAGAGCGAGGCGATGCCCTCCGGGTCGTAGCCGTCGTCGCAGAACCTCGCGTAGCGCACCTTCAGCGCCCGGATGGCCTCGACGTCAGCGAGGCGCTGCCCGTCGATGTTTGCCGCTTCCGTCATCGGTCCCCCCTCGTCGGTCTGTCGGACCGCCGCCGACCACGTTAGATCGGGGCGATGGGGCGGAACTTGGGCGGGTGGTTGCGCAGCTTGCGGGCAGCGCAGCGCTCGAAGGTGCGGATGAGCGGGCCCGGCGCTCCCGGGGTCAGCGCGGCGCGACGATGGCCGTGGACGTGAGGATGTTCAGGCCCAGCTGCTCGGAGAGGTACCGGGTGAGCAGCTGGCCGCGCACGCTGTTGCCCGCGCCGTCGAGCGGAGGGGAGAACGTGCCGAGGCCGCCCTTGCCCGGCGACACCGTGACGATCCCTCCGCTCACCCCGCTCTTGCCGGGCAGGCCGACCTCGTACATCCACTCGCCGGAGCGCTCGTACAGCCCGGCGGTAACCATCACGGCGAGGACCCCACTGCAGTGGCGGGCGTCGATCACCCGCTCCCCGGTCCGGGGGTTGACCCCGCCGTCGGCCAGTGTCGCCCCCATCACCGCCAGGTCCTCGGCGCTGACCATGAGCGAGCACTGCCTCGTGTAGATGTCGGTCGCCTCGTCGGGGTCGAAGTAGAGCCGGCCGTAGCTGTGCAGCAGATGGGCGATGCCCTGGTTTCGCCGGTTCGCCGCCGCCTCCGACTCGTACACCCCGAGGTCGAGCTCGAGGCGGCGGCCGGCGAAGCGCGACAGCCCGTCCTCGATGAACTGCCACTTCTCCTCGGCGTCCGCGCCCGGCACCAGGCTCGTCGTGGCGATGGCCCCGGCGTTCACCATCGGGTTGATGGTCCGCTCGGCGTTCAGCTCGATGGCCATCACCGAGTTGAAGGGGAGCCCCGTGCTGTTGACGCCGAGCTTGTCGCGTGCCTGCTCGTGCCCGATGGCGCCGCACACGAGGGCGAACACGAACGGCTTGGAGACGCTCTGGACGGAGAACCGGTGCGTCGCGTCCCCCACGGCGAACACGTTGCCGTCGACGCTGACGACACAGGCGCCGAACAGGCCCGGTGAGGCGGAGGCCAGCGCGGGGATGTAGTCGGCGACGGCGCCCTCGTCGACGTCGCTCAACCGCCCGTGAGCCTCGTCGAGCAGGGCGCGGACGACATCGGGCGACGGGAGCCGGCCGGTGGAGACGTTGCCGTCGGCGTGGCCAGCCGTCACCGCCGAGACGGTACCGGGCCGGGGCCGGGGCGAGCACACCCGAACCGGGTGTGCCCGGCGCTCGCCTCTCCTTCCTACGGTGGCCGCATCAGCAAGGACCTCGACGACCACACTGCCCTGCCCGCGGCGGGTGAGGCAGGCAAGGCACACGAGCTCCTCGTCGGCCCCGCGCTCGAGCTCGTCGACCGCGGCGACCTGCCGGCGCTCCACCGGTACGCGCAGCAGCTCCCCACGATCCGTGATGTCGACGGAGCCGACCTGGCGCTCGACCTGGCTGTCATCGCCTTCTACGCGGAGGGCACCCTGTCCGCCCGACGTTGGTGCGACCGGGCAGCGGCGCTGATCGACGAGGGCGCCATCAAGGGCTCCATGGCCGGCGATGCCGAGCGGGACGAGCTCATGCTCCGGTTGCACGACAGGCGGTGCGCCATCGCGCTGCTCGAAGCCGACCTGGACGCCGCGCTCGACGGCATCGCGGTGCATCGCCAGTTGGCGTCCAACGTCCGGTCGATGCAGGTGTTCGAGGAGCGGTTCCCCATCCTGGCCGCTCGAGTCATGCTCGGGGCGAGGAGGAGGGACGAAGCGGAGCACTGGACAAGGCTCGCCCAGCGGATCGAGGCTCCCGACATCGTGAGCTCGGTGACCGTGCCGACCCTGCGGGCGTGGCAGGAATGGCTCTTCGGCCGGCTCGACCTCGCGACGAAGCTGATCGACGCCGCGGTCGGCTGGATGGACGAGCACGACATCGGCGCTCACCACCATGCCTTCGACACCTTGATCACTGCCGGCTGGTGTCGACTCGGTGCTGGTGACCTCGACGATGCGGCGCGCCTGGCCGCGCGCGCCCGTGGTGACGCCGACACGCTCGGGTGCGGCTGGAACCACTTGCAGGCCGGCCATCTGTCGGCACGGCTCGCACTGGTGGCGGGTGATCCCGTCGGAGCGCTGCGCATGGTGGAGGACATGCGCTCCCGAGCCGTCTTCGACACGTGCCGGCCGTATGCAGATCGCATCCTCGCCCTGGAGGTCGAAGCACTCGCGGCCAGCGGCGCTCTGGCCGACCCGGCGAGCACGATCGACGCGCTGGGCCCCGGCCCACCGTCTCAGCTCCTTCGCGCCCGCTTCGAGAGACCCGGTAGGGGCGATCTCGAGGCCCTGCTGGGCGATCGCGCCACCTGGCCTGTCGCCGACCGCCTCCAAGGCGAAGTCATCCTCGCGGCGCGAGGCGATCGGTCCTCCCCGTCGAGCGAGCTCCTGGCTCTCGTCGACGAATGCGCCGAGACCGGTTGGGTGTTGCCGTTCCTCGGGTTCGGGACGCAAACCGAGCACCTCTTGCTGTCGGTCCAACTGGAGAAGCGCCATCCGAAACTGGAGCGGGCGCTCGCTCATCCGGCTTCCGCGGTCCGAGCGTGCTCCCCATCCGGTAACGGCGTGCGCCTGACGAATCGGGAGCTGACGCTGCTCCAACTGCTCCCGACCCACTTGTCCTACGGCGAGATGGGGGAGCGCCTGTACCTGTCGGTGAACACGGTGAAATCCAACCTCAAGATGCTCTACCGAAAGCTCGGCGCAAGTACGCGCCGGCAGGCTGTCGAGGCGGGGCAGCGGTCCGGGCTGCTCTGAGCCCATGGGACATCACGGCCAATGCGAGCCGCGCGGCTACCTTCGCGTCGTCCGCCGGACGGTGTGGATGATCATGCCGAGGTCATGGAGCCTCGTGACTGCGGCGACGAGCGCGGCCTGGTCGGGCATCGAGGTCACCGCTCGACCGAGGGAGGTGGTCATCTCTTGCCCACCAGCGATGTCGGAGAGCGCCATCCGCATCGCGTGCTCCGTAGCGCCGACCACTTCGATCTCGTACGGCATCGAACGGCCTCCGCGGCGGAACCTATACCGGCAACGCGCGCCCCACCACACCCGGATCGGGTGCTACCCCTGATCTTTCATGAGGCTCGTGGCCATGCCGCTGACCTGGGCGGCAGCGCCTCGTCGACTCGACGCGACCTCAGCTGGCCGCCGCGCCGCGCCCCTCGCCGGCCTCGGGGGCGAGCGCAGCGAGCGTGCGCACCGCGCCCGGGTCGGCCACGACGGAGGGCACGAGCGCCGGGTGGGCGCCGGCCTCCCGGTAGGCGTCCAGGCGAGCCCGCAACGTCGACAGGTCGCCGAGGCCCAGCACCTCGACCAGCAGCTCGTCGGGCACGAGGCCGCGCACCTCCCGCGTCGAGGCGGCAGCTCGGGCGGCCTCGACCACGGCGCCGAAGCCCTGGGCGGCGAAGGCCCGGTCGTAGCCGGGCACCCGGATGTAGCCCGAGACGAACCGCCGCGCCGCGGCCACCGTCTGCTCGCTGGGGTCGAGGGCGACGTGCGCCCACACCGTCACCGGCGGCGCCGGCCGGCCCGCGGCGGACGCGCCCTCGGCGATCTCGGCCAGGAAGGACGGCACCACTGCCGGCGCGACCATGTTGAGCACCACCCGGTCGGCCACCCGCCCGGCCAGGCGCAGCATCTTCGGCCCGAAGGCCGCCAGCCCGAGCCGCAGGGGCGCCGGCCCGAGCCCGTTGGTGAACCCGCCCGGCGTTCGCTCGCCCGAGGCGGCCGCCCGGGCCGAGGCGACCAGCGCCTCCATCGCGGCCATGGTGGCGACGCCCCGGCCGTGCCAGCCCCGGGTCATGGCCGCCGAGGACGCCCCGACGAGCACCTCGAGGTCCTCGACGCCGAGCCCGGCCAAGGTCGAGGCGATCATGGCGAGCTGCGGGCCGCTGCGCAGGGGCGCCGGCACCACCCCGAGCCCGAGCGGGTGCCCGGGCAGCGCCGTCGCCGCCCAGCCGGCGAACGTGACCGGGTCGAGCTTGTACGTCTCGGTCAGCCACACCCGCCCGTAGCCGAGCTCGGCCGCCCTCCGGGTGAAGGCCTGGTAGCCGGCCACGTCGTCGGCCACGGCCGTGCCGAGCACGACGTCGGGCGGGCCTACCAGCCCAGGCGCCCCGCTCACGGCCGGGTCATGAGGCGCGGGTCGCGCGGGTAGCCCTTGGCGGCCATGATGGCGTCGCACCACGGGGAGAGGATCCCGAGCAGCTCGTCGATGTCGTCACCGATCGCCTCCAGGATCGGGCGCTCCTGGCGGTCGGTGGCCAACTCGATGTCCCCCCGCAGGGCCTCCCCGGCCGGGGTGAAGGACTCGCCGGCCACGAGCCCCCTCGCCACCAGGTCGGCGAGCGAGGCGTCGATGCGCTCCTCGGCCCAGCCCCGGGTGCGCACGTAGGAGCGCAGCGGGATGCGCCACCACAGCTCCGTCGAGATGTTGGCCTGGACGGGGTCGAGGCCGTGGCCCACCCAGGCGATGACGTGCGAGTCGCCCCGGTGCTCGCGCACGAGGTCGGCCGCCCGCCACAGGTCGCCCAGGGGCGTACCGGGGTACCCGAGCGAGCAGAGGCCGGAGTAGAGCGCCCGGCCCTCGCCCACCGGTGCCGCCGCCGCGGCCCGCCCCAGCAGCGTCGTCGCCCGCTCGAGGCCCCCGGGCGACGGCCCGAGGATGCGCTTGAGGGACGCCACGGCCCCCCGCTCCCTGGCGGCGAGCATCGAGGCCACGTCGGTCGTCGACCACGCCTCCGCCACGGCCGGCACCACGAGCAACGGGTCGAACACCCCGAACGCGGCGGTGATCACCTCGCCCGGCGCCTGGCCCAGGCAGCCGCCCCGGCTGGCGAAGTACGACGGGCCGAAGTCGGCCAGGCCCAGCGCCGCGTAGGCCTCGCGGGCCTCGGGGGCGAAGTAGACGTTGGCGGCGATCGGCTCGACGACGTCCCGCAACAGCCGGGACCGTCGCCGGAGCTCTCCTTCAGGCAGCGTCACGGCCGCGGAGGCTACCGTGCGCGCCCATGGCGCAGAAGCCGGGGATCGGGCTGTTCAACATCAACAACTTCGTGTGCAGCGAACCTGAGAATCTCGTGCGCGTCGCCGAAGCCGCCGAGGCAGCGGGCTACGACTCGCTGTGGACCGGTGAGCACGTCGTGCTGCCCGACCCCCAGGCCCCGCCCTCGCCGGTGGCCCCCGAGGGCCGCATGCTCGACCCCGCGGTCGCCCTCACCTTCGCCGCCGCCCACACCAGCCGGGTCAAGCTCGGCACCGGCATCATCATCCTGCCCCAGCGCAACCCTCTGGTGCTGGCCAAGGAACTGGCCTCGGTGGACGTGCTCTCCGGGGGCCGGCTGCTGTTCGGTGTCGGTGTCGGCTACCTGAAGGCGGAGTTCGACGCCATCGGCGCCTCGCTCGAGGACCGCGGCACCCGCACCCTCGAGTACGTCGAGGCCATGCGGCAGATCTGGTCGGCGGACAAGCCCCGCTACGACGGCAGGTACGTGAGCTTCAGCGGGGTGGTCGCCAACCCCCGGCCCCTCCAGCAGCCGGGGCCGCCGGTCATCATGGGCGGCAACAGCAAGCCGGCCTACCGCCGGAGCGTGACCCATGGTGACGGCTGGTACGGCTACGCGCTCGACGTGGACGCCACGGCGGCCGCCCTCGAAGGCCTGCGGGCGGCCGCGCAGCGCTACGAGCGCCCCGACTGGCTGGGCGAGCTGGAGATCACCGTCACGCCCCGGGGCCGCCTCGACGCCGCCAAGCTCGAGCGCTTCGGGGAGCTGGGCGTGCACCGGCTGGTGATCGTGCCCCGCGGCGACGACGTCGACGCCTGGCTCCGCTATGTCGAGGACAACGCCGCCCTCATCACGAGCTGAGCGCCGACGTGGGCATCGCCCGGGCGGCGCGCGATCGTGAGTCAGCCAGGACGAAAGGCTCAGATCGGCCGGCCTCCCGACGATGTGCAGGCATGTTGTCCTTGGCTCCCACGAGCTTCGCCCGGCGCCCGTGGCGCGAGTGGCTGCCCCATGGCGGCGTGCTCACACCTCGGTGTGGGAGCAGCGCCACCGGTTCATCACCGTGGCGCTCTGGCTCCACGTCCCGGGGCTCTTCCTCTTCGGCCTCCTCACCGGGAACCCGCCGCTGCACGCGCTCGCCGAGGTCGCCCCGATCGCCCTCTGCGCCTTCGGGGCCGGCCGGGCGCACTTGCGGCGCGCGGCCCGGTCGGGGGTGGCGAGCCTCGGGCTCTTCATCTCCTCGGCGGTGCTCGTCCACCTCTCCGGGGGCGTGATCGAGGCGCACTTCCACTTCTTCGTGATGGTCGGCCTGGTCAGCCTCTACCAGGACTGGCTCCCCTTCCTCGTCGGGATCGGGTTCACCGTGCTCGAGCACGGGCTCGTCGGCGTGCTCGCCCCCGACGCCGTCTACAACCACGGCGCCGCCGTCAACGACCCTTGGACCTGGGCCGTGATCCACGCCGCCTTCCTGCTCGCCGCGACCTTGCCGTACATCGCCTCCTGGCGGCTCAACGAGGACACCGCGTTGCGGGACTCCCTCACCGGGCTCGACAACCGGGCGCTGCTGTTGCGGCGCCTCGAGCGGGCGCTCGCCCGCACCCGGCGCGACCCCTCGCCCCTGACCGTGCTGCTCGTGGACCTCGACGGCTTCAAGGCGGTGAACGACCGGCGCGGCCACGCCGCCGGGGACCGGCTCCTGGTGGTGGTGGGGGAGCGGGTCCGGGCCGTCGTGCGCGACGGCGACACGGTCGCCCGCCTCGGCGGGGACGAGTTCGCCGTCGTGCTCGAGGACGCCGACGAGGAGGTCGGCGCCCGCATCGCCCGCCGGATCATCGACGCGCTCCACGAGCCGGTGCTCGTCGAGGGAGCGGCCCTGCGCATCGGCGCCAGCATCGGGGTGGCCAGCGCCGGGCCCACGGCTTCCAACCCCGACGACCTGCTGCGCAACGCCGACCTGGCCATGTACATCGCCAAGGCGCAGGGCCGTGGGCGGTTCTGCAGCTTCGAGACCCACATGGGCGACGACGCCCGGAGCCGGGCCGACCTCGAGGCCGAGCTCGGGCCCGCGGTCGCCGAGGGCCAGCTGGTGCTGCATTACCAGCCCACCGTGGCCCTCGACTCGGACCGAATCGCCGGGGTCGAGGCCCTCGTCCGCTGGCAGCACCCCGAGCGGGGCCTGCTCCCGCCGGGCCAGTTCATCGCCCTGGCCGAGCAGAGCGACGTCATCTGCGACATCGGGCGCTGGGTGCTGGCCGAGGCGACCCGTCAGGCCCAGGCTTGGCAGGAACGCTTCGACCTGCGGCGCTTCCGCATGGCGGTCAACATCTCCGCCCGCCACCTGGCCTCGGACAGCTTCGTCGGGGACGTGCTCGCCGCGCTCCACGACGCTGGTCTCGACCCGTCGTCCCTGGTCATCGAGATCACGGAGAGCATGCTCGTCGAGGACGTCGCCGCCTCGGTGGACAAGCTGGCCGAGCTGCGCCGGCTGGGCGTGCGCATCGCCGTCGACGACTTCGGGACCGGCTTCTCCTCGCTCAGCTACCTGCGCCACCTCCCCGTCGACATCCTCAAGATCGACCGCAGCTTCGTCACCGGCCTCGACCCGGACCGCTCCCAGGACTCCCTGGCCCGGGCAATCGTGCGCATCGGCGAGACGCTGGCCCTCCAGATCGTGGCCGAGGGCGTCGAGAGCGAGGACGAGAAGGCTGCCCTCAAGCAGCTGCGCTGCCAGCAGGCCCAGGGCTTCCTGTTCGCCCGGGCGCTCCCGGCCCCCGAGCTGGCCACGCTCCTGGCGCCCGGGCTGACCGCCGCCGGTGGCGGTGGCGGTGCCCACTGGCATGGGCTCCTGCCGCCGGCACCGACCCCATCAGTGTCGCCAGCGTCGCCGACGCCGGAGCGGTCGCCAACGCCCGAGCGGCCACCAGCGCCCGGGCGAGCATCAGAGCCGGCCGCGGCGCCAGCACCATCGGTGGTCGCAGCAGCGAGCTGAGAGGCCGCCGCGCCTAGACGAGTAGTTCCAAGGGCCTGCGAGGCCGTAGCGGTCGGTGAGGTGAGGGACGGGCCGGCCGGGCCTGGGCTGCGGCGGGGCCTGACGTGGCCGGGTGCGTGCCGGCCCGCCT
>WHTX01000355.1 GCA_009377505.1 Acidimicrobiia bacterium | reverse complement strand
CGCCGCCGCCGACAGCCTCAACAGCCGACCCCGCAAGACCCTCGAATGGATGACACCATCAGAGAAGCTCAACCAAGCCCTCGTCGCCCTCACCGGTTGAATCCACCGGGCGTGATCGCACCCGGGCCCGCTCCGCCGTGCCGTCGCGGCGAATCGACGTCGATTCGCTGTGCCGATTCGCTGTTACGGTCCGGCGATGGTCGTCGCCGTGACCCGCTGGCTGCCCCCGCCCGGCATCGGACCGCTCGAGCGGGCCGGCTTCGACGTCCGCTACCAGGGCGAAGACCGGCCCCCTGGCCGGGACGAGCTGCTGGCCCTCGTGCACGGCGCCCGCGCCATCCTCACCCTGCTGACCGAGCGGGTCGACGACGACCTGCTCGACGCCGCCGGGCCCGGGCTCGAGGTCGTCGCCAACCTCGCCGTCGGCTACGACAACGTCGACGTAGCCGCTTGCCGGGCACGTGACGTGGCCGTCACCAACACTCCCGGCGTGCTCACCGAGGCGACCGCCGACCTCACCTGGGCCCTCGTCCTGGCCGCGACCCGGCGCCTCGGCGAGGGCGAGCGGCTCGTGCGCCGTGGCGAGTGGACAGGATGGCGCCCCGGCCAGCTGCTCGGGGCCGGGTTGCAGGGCAAGGTGCTCGGCATCTTCGGCATGGGCCAGATCGGGGCCGCCGTCGCCCGCCGCGGGTCGGCGTTCGGGATGGCGGTGCGATATACGAACCGCACGCCCCGGTCGGACGAAGCCGATCTCGGCGCCCGATGGGCCCCCCTCGGTGAGCTCCTGGCCACCGCTGACGTGCTCGTGCTCAACGCGCCGGCGACCCCCGAGACCCGCCACGTCATCAACTCCACCTCGCTCGGGGCCATGAAGCCCGGCGCCGTCCTGGTGAACACCGCCCGGGGGCCGCTCGTCGACGAGGCGGCGCTGGTCGACGCGCTGCGGTCGGGCCAGCTGCGCGCCGCTGGCCTCGACGTCTACGAGCACGAGCCCCAGGTACACCCCGGGCTCCTCGAGCTCGAGCAGGTCGTCCTCGCCCCCCACCTTGGTTCCGCCACCGACGAGACCCGGGCGGCCATGGTGCAGCTGGCCTGCGACAACATCATCGCCGTCCTCGCCGGCGAGAGCCCCCTCACCCCCGTCGGCTGAGCCACCTCCCTACGCTGCCCGGCGTGACGACACCGGAGCCTCGTGACCGCACCTTCGACGACTACACGGTGGGGGAGACGTTCGAGTTCGGCTACCTCGACGTGACCGCGGCGGAGATCGTCGAGTTCGGCCGCAAGTACGACCCCCAGCCCTTCCACGTCGACGCCGAGGCGGCCAAGACCTCGATCTTCGGCGGCCTGATCGCCTCGGGCTGGCACACCGGGGCCATGGCCATGCGGCTCTACGTCGACAACGTGCTCTCGCCCGAGCACTCCCTCGGCTCACCCGGCGTGGACGAGCTGCGCTTCCTCGCCCCGGTCCGCCCCGGCGCCCGCCTCGCCCTGAGGGTGACCGTCCTCGACCTCGTGCCGTCCCGCTCGAAGCCCGACCGGGGCGTCGTCCGCCAGCGCCTCGAGGTGCTCGACGCAGCCGCCGACCCGCCGGTCCTCGTGGCCAGCATGGCCACCATGGGCCTCTTCCGCCGCCGGGGCGCTTGACGAGCCCGCGCTCGTTCACCCGGTGGCCGTCAGCTTTCGGGGTGGGGGACGGCGACGACGGTCAGCCCGTCGATCCCGCTGAAATCGGTCGGGTTGCAGGTATGAACCGGTAGGCCGCTCGCCAGCGCCGTGGCCGCGATCATGGCGTCATAGGCCCGAGCCGTCGGCTTGCGCCCTGCTCGACGCAGGGCTGCCGCGACCTGGCCGAAGCTACGTGCGGCCGCAGCGTCGAAGGGAAGCGGCCCGAAATCCGCCTCGGCCTGTTGCAGGTGCGCCTGGCGAGCAGCTCGCTCCTCCTCGTCGCGCGCCACGAGGGGGCCGACGGACAGCTCGGCCAAGGTGACCGCCGTGATGACCGGCTCCTCCGGGAGGGTGCTGGTGTCGAGGATGCGCCCGAGGAGGATCAGCGTGCTGGTGTCGAGCACCCCGCGGGGAGTGCGGGCGTTCACAACGAATAGTCGAGGAGGTCGTCGACGTCGGCACGGAGGCGAGCCGGGTCGAGGAGGGGGAGCCTGCGCCGCCGTTCCACGAGCACGTCGACGGAGAGCCCGGGCTTGGAAAGGGGGCGGAGCTCGGCGACGGCCTCGCCGGCTCGGGTGATCGTCACCTGCTCCCCCCGGTTGACCCGGTCGACGATGTCCCCCCCATGGTTGCGCAGGTCCCGGATCGATACGTCTGCCATCGGGACAACGTATCACGCGTGATACAGCGAGCCCTGGCGAGAACACGCTCCCGCAGGGCAGTCTCCACGAGAGTACCTAGAACAGTCCGGTCGCACGAGAGCCGGGACTGATACGGGCTGCGTCGGAGGCGCTACGTTCAGCGAGGAACTCACGAAAGCCCCGATAGACTTGCGTTGTGGGGGTGCACGAGGGGCTGCGGCAGGAGGCTCTCAATCTACAAGAGGATGTCTACAAGACATCTCGTTATCACTTCGAATCCTCTCGCCGATGGAGTCGGTGGCACTACGGCCTTGGTCTACCCGCCATAGCCTTCAGCATTCTTGCGGGGGGAACCGCCGTCTCGTCCTTTGATAGGCGAGGGTCGCTTGTAGTGGTATTGTCAGCTTTGGCTGCAATCTTTCAGAGCCTGGTGCTATTCTTGGACACCCAGGGCCGCAGTACCAAGCACCACCAAGCGGGCGTTAGCCTTAACGGCATCAACCGCGCGCTAAGGTTGATGCTGAACGTGGATTTTTGCTCGGACTCGGTAAGCGAGGCAGAGGCACTTGAGCGCCTGCGGCGCATTGGGCATGAGGTCCATCAAATCAACACGGACGCGCCCATACTCGCCAGTCACATCATGGAGCGTGTTAACCGACAGCTAGATAGTCGCCCGAAGCGCCAATGGATTGTAGATATTCCGGGCGATCGGTCAAGTGAGCCGCAGTCGTGAATGAGAAGCGGCGATGGTTGACGGAAGACGAGGCGTCGTCCGAGTTCGACGTTCCGCAGGAGTGGATACAATCATGGCATTTGGATGGTAAGGTACGGACAAGAGTCCTGGCGGGTAAGACACTCTTGTGGGCTAACCAGCTTGAGCAGTTAGCCTTCAAGAAGCGGGCGAGCGCCGATTACCCTGACTGTCTCAACTTCAGCGCGTCGATTCGCCATCTGGAGTCGGTCGATTTAGTGCGTCCGTGGGTTCCAGACATTCTCCGCTATCAAGATGAGCTGAGTGATAGAGGCGATCTTATACGACGGGCTCGAGCTCGTATCGAGGACCCCAGACAGCTGGGCGTAGCAAATCGCATTCGCGTGCCTAAGGGCGTCTTGTTCTCGCGGCTTGGCACCGTCCTGGACCTTGCGGACGGCAACGGGGGGTGAACCTGTGGGAGGCCGCTCGGGACCTACTTGACTTGAATATGCAACGAAACTCGGAGCGATCGAAGGACCCCTGGGGGAGGAGGGCCGGCGGGCAAGCGAAGCGACGCCGGCCCACTCGACTTGGCTATGAGTTTCGCCTGGGGCGGTACCCGGGTCGAGCGCAAGAGTGTCTGCACCCCTACCTGCTCGGTGCGGCCCCTGGGGCGGATAGAGGGTGAGTCGGGATGCCCGGCCTCCGGGTATGATGTCGGTTAGATCACGCTGAGAGGTTGGGGCAGTGGGAGCGTTGCGGCCACCTGAAAGTGCCCGCTGGCGGCCAGTGGCTGCACGATGAGCCACTACGGACTGCGGTCGGTACGCTCGCTCCATGGCGATCAGTGGACCGCAGGCGATACCAGGCATCACGCTCCAGGAGGCCTACCGCTTTTCAGCCGGTGCAGGCGACGAGTTCGTCGAGGGCACCGTCTTCAAGGCCCTCCCCAGGCGCATCACCTGGGAGGCGCGGGTCGATGGCACCACCATCGTCATTCACGCGGAGACGAGACGGCAGGCCGTGGAGCTTGCCGTCGCTGAGGCACGCCAGCCCTGAGGTGGCGTAGCTCAGTACCCGAAGAGCAATACGCCCTTGCGGCTGGCGGCTGGCGGCTGGCGGCTGGCGGCTGGCGGCTGGCGGCCGGGTGCGGGCGGCCGTCGGTCGGGTCCTCCTAATCAGCTCTCAAGCCGAGTGGCGGAGCTGCCGATACTGACGTTGCCCCCGGCTTGCCTTGTGACGGCTCCACACGGGTCTGCCCGCTTTGGCGAGCGGTTGGTCAGCAGCTGAACCCTGGTCCTGGACCGTGCGGAGAAGCCGACGGCATCCTGACCTGGAAACCCCAGCTGGCACCTGGGGAGCCTCCACTTTGGAGACTCTCACCAGGAGCTTTGCGCCGTGCCCAGGAAGTCAAACGGTCGTGCTGAGCTGAAGCGTCAGCGGCGGGAGCGTCGTCGTCGCCGTGAGGCGGAGTGCCAGGCAGTGCAGTACCTGCGGGCTGACCTGCTGCCATGTCCCTTGGGGCTGGGCGGTCACCTGCTGAGCCTTGTGCTCGAAGTCGAGCTCGAGGTCGGGGCGGACGCAGAGCTGATCGAGGGGCTGGGGCTGACTCCCGAGCTGTGGCCATGAGCGTCGTGGACCGGGGCTTCGAGCCCGGGTGGTGGCTGTCGGCGTACCCGGAGGCCTTTGAGGCAGGGGGGTCGTTCCGGTTCTCCGTGCCGCCTCGGCGGGAGCGGCGGGAGGGGCCAGCCGCTGATCCTGACCGGTCGGCCACGGAGGCGGCACGGCGGGCTCGAGGACGAATCCGCCGGTACTGCGCAGCCAACAGGCTGAACCGGCTGGGCACGCTGACCTACGGGGACGGCGGCTGCCACGATCCCAAGAGGCTACGAGGGGACCCTCGCAGAGTTCTTCCGGGCGCTGCGCAAGGGCCTGGGTGGACGGCCGCTGGCGTACATGTGGGTGCCGGTGCGGCCGATCACGGGGATCTCCCCAGGTGTGATCACTGAAGTTCCCCACCGGTGAGCGGCTGGGTGGGCCTTGGAGAAGGTCCACCAGTTGGGGTGGGGCTCCCTCGAT
>WHTX01000354.1 GCA_009377505.1 Acidimicrobiia bacterium | reverse complement strand
CCAGACCCCCAACGGCTACCTCTGCCTCACTTCTATGGTGGTAGGGGCCGTCCGACCTCAACCCCGCGACCCGGCGCCTGTCTCTCGGGTTGCGGTGCCTTGACGAGTTCGGTGTGGTCGCATTCGAAGTCCCCCGTGGCCTTTTGGTCGTCAGTAGCTGGCGCGTCGCGACCAGCCTTGTATGAGTGCCTCTGGCCTTGATACTGGTCGTGGTGAGGTCTTCGGCGAGGTCATGACACCGCGGATCACGGTTTCACCTGGCCACAAGAGGTGTTCATTCCTCCGCGACCCGGTCGGTCGCGACCACTGAACGTCGGCTCGGGGGTGTGGGGCACGGTGGCCCTGTGGCGCGACCTCGTCATCGCCGACACCGACGAGGGCAAGGTGCTCGGGATCGACCGGGTGACGGGGGCGGTGCGCTGGTCGTTCTTCCTGACCGGGCCGCTCTGGCAGTCGCCGGTGGTCGTGGAGGACGTCCTCCTGCTCGGCGACTGTGCCGGCGTGCTGCACGCCTACGACCTGGCTGGCGGGGCCGCGGCGCCCGGGCCGCCCCCCGAGCGCTGGCAGGTGGCCCTCGGCGGCTGCATCGAGTCGACCCCGGCGGTGTGGGAGGGCAGCATCTTCGTAGGCACGCGGGCCGGCGCCGTGCACGCCCTGTGGTGAGGCGCCTCGCGAGGACTACGGCGCGCCTGCGCTGCGCAGGCTCAGCGGCGGCGCTCGTGGACCTCGTCGACGAGGCCGGCCTCGACGGCGGCGGCGGCGTCGTGGAGCGGGCCCGACTCCAGCTCCTTGCGGGCGCGCTCGATGTCGAGCCTGCTCACCTGGGACAGCAACCGGGCCAGGTCGTCGAGGCGGGCCTGGTGGTCCCGCGCCAGCAGCTCGAGCTCCTCCGCCGTGCCCGTCAGCGTGGCCGGGGCGGCCACCGGCCCGAGGCGGAGGCCGAGCCGCGCCGCCGGGGCGGCCCGTCGCCGGCCGGTGGCGCAGGCCACGAGGACCGCCGCGGTACCCGAGGCCTGGCCCAGGCAGGTCGCGCCCACCGGGGCGGTGACGATGGAGAGCACGTCGAGCAGCGGGGCGAGGTCCTCGAGGGGCCCGCCGGGGCTGTTCACGAGCAGGGTGATGGGCTGGGGGGACGCAGCATCGAGGGCCATGAGCTGGGCGGCGAGTTGGTTCGACGCCGCGGTGTCGAGCGGGCCGTGGACGAAGAGCGTCCGTCGTGCCGCGAGCCGGGCGAAGGGGTCGGGGTCGAGCCCCTCGGCCGGGGGCGCGGCAGCGGGCACCACGACCGGGGTCGGCGGCACCACGAAGGGGGCGGGCCCCTCGGGTGGGGGAGTCCACCCCGGCGGGGCCCACTCGGGCGGGAGCTGGTTGGGGCTCATGGCGAGTTTCCCCCTCGTTCGTCGGTCGTGGTCGTGGTCGTTCTCGTGCCGTCCGCAGCGTCTTCCGCCGAGCGGTCGTCGTCGCCGTCGCCTGCGACTGCGCCGTCGCCGACAACCCACCCCAGGCGCCGTCCGAGCGCGGCGGCATAGCGTTCGAGGGTGGACAGGCGCAGGTCCGCCTCCCCCGCCTCGAGGCGGGCCACGGCCGACTGCGACGTCCCCATGCGGGCGGCGACCTCCGTCTGGGACAAGCCCAGCGAGCGGCGCCGCGCCGTCAGGGAGGCGAGCAGCTGGCCCTGGTCGTGGGCGAAGGCATCGAAGCCGGGAAACGGCGAGGGACGTGACGGCGCCACGCAGCCACCATACCGTCCAGGTGATCTCGTTGCCGAGATACCCGCCTTGGCCGGGCCGCCGGGCCGCCCCGACACCTCACGCTAACGTCCGCTAACGTCGCCGCTCATGTCGCAGGCCGCGTTGACGCTGGAGGAGTTCCGGGCACAGGTGCGCGCCTGGCTCGAGGAGCGGGCCGAGCTGAAGCCCCCGCCGGAGGAGCTGAGCTGGGGGAAGGGCTCGGACACGGTCAGCGTCTTCCACAACGCCACCCAGGACGAGATGCGGGCCATCGTCGACGAGGGCCGGGCCTGGATGCAGTTGCGGGCGACGGCCGGCTACCACGCCATCTCCTGGGAGCAGCGCTACGGCGGACTCGGGCTGCCCCTCGTCTACGACCGGGTCTACCGGGAGGAGGAGTCGAGGTACAGGACGCCCTCGATCCACGAGGCGATCGGCATCACCACCCAGCTCATCGCCCCGACGATCCTCGCCCACGGCACCGCCGAGCAGCGCGACCGCTACCTGGCGACCATGCTGGGAACCGAGGAGATGTGGTGCCAGCTGTACTCCGAGCCGGGCTCGGGGTCCGACCTCGCCGGGCTGGCCACCCGGGCCGAACGTGACGGGGACCAGTGGGTGCTCAACGGCCAGAAGGTGTGGACGTCGGGCGCCCAGTTCGCCGACTTCGGCTACATCCTCTGCCGCACCGACCCCGACGTGCCCAAGCACCGGGGCATCACCGCGTTCCTGCTGGACATGCGCTCCCCGGGCGTGACCGTGCGGCCCCTGCGCCAGATGAGCGGGGGCGCCAGCTTCAACGAGGTGTTCCTCGACGACGCCCGCGTCCCCGACAGGCTGCGCCTCGACGCCGTCGGCGCCGGGTGGCGGGTGGCCATGACCACGCTCGGCTTCGAGCGGTCGGCGGGCTCGGGCGAGACGGGCGGCAAGGTCCCCGGGAAGGTGACGCGGCTGATGGAGCTGGCTCGCCACATCGGCCGCGACCAGGAGCCCGCGGTGCGCCAGGAGCTGGCCAGGCTGTGGACGCACTACCGCCTCCACGGCCTCAACATCCAGCGGGTCAGGGCCAAGCTGCGAGCGGGCCAGACCCCCGGGCCCGAGGGCTCCATCGGCAAGCTCTTCAACGACATCGGGGCCGAGCGCATCACCGAAGTGGCGTCCTTGCTGCTCGGGCCCAAGCTCGTGGCCGACACGGGCGAGTGGGGGACCTACGCCTGGTCCGAGCACGTCTGCGGGGCGCCCGGCGGCCGGGTGGCGGGTGGCACGGCGGAGATCCAGCGCAACATCATCGCCGAGCGCGGTCTCGGCCTGCCCGGAGAGCCGCGGGTCGACCGCGACGTCCCCTGGTCGGCCGTCCCCCGCTGAGGCGCCCCCCGCTCGGCGGGCTCGACCGCCCTCGCCTCCCACCCGCTTCGGGCGCCACGGCCGCCTGGGCCGGGCATGTCTGGACGGCCTCGGTGCCGGTAACCGGCGCGTGGGCCGGCGAGAGTCCCCGTCGGCTGCCTCGGCCGCGTCGCCGCCTCGACCGGTAGCACGAGGGTCAGGGGACGGCCGCCGAGGGGCCGAGTACGGCGACGCTGTGCGCGGCCAGGGCGACGCCGGCCGCACCGACGCCCACCTCCATCGCCGAGGACGCCAACGCGGACACGGCCGCCTCGTCGAAACCAGCCAGCTCGCCCACCGTGCCCAGGGCCTCGAGGGGCACGACCCGGGCCTCGTCGGCCAGGTTGGCCACGACCACGAGCCGGCCCCGGTGCAGCGCCAGCCATCCCGCGGCGTCGTCCACGGTCGCGGCTGTGGCCTCGGGCGATGCCGCGGTCAGGTCGGGCCAGCGGCGGCGCAGGCGCAGCAGCTCTCGATACCAGGTGAACATGGCCCGGTGAGCCTCCGTGCCGAGCTCGGACCAGTCGAGGAGCGACCGCTCGAAGGTCTCGGGCGCCTGGGGGTCGGGCACGGTCTCGGGGGCCCAGCCGAAGGCCGCGAACTCGGACCTACGCCCCTCCCGCACCGCCTCGGCCAGGGCGGGGTCGTCGAAGTCGGTGAAGTAGAGGAACGGGGCCTGGGCCGCCCACTCCTCACCCTGGAAGAGCAGGGGCACCGTGGGCCCGAGGAGGGCGAGCGCCGCGCCCACGGCGGCCAGGCCCGGGCTCACGAGGTGCCCGATCCGCTCGCCCCGGGCCCGGTTGCCGACCTGGTCGTGGTTCTGCAAGGCGGTCACGAAGCGGTCGCGGGGCAGCTCGCCGACTGGCCGGCCGTGGCGCCGGCCCCGGCTGGAGGCCGGTCGGCCGACGTGGGTGAACACCGCCTCGAAGGCCTCGGCCACCGTGGACAGGGGCCCGTAGTCGGCGTAGTAGCCGTCGCGCTCGGCGGTGAGCGCCCCGTGCAGGGCGTGGTGCAGGTCGTCGGACCACTGCGCAGAGATGCCGAGGCCGCCGGCCTCCCGGGCCCGCACCAGGCGAGGGTCGCCCAGGTCGCTCTCGGCGATGAGCCACAGCTGGCGCCCCACGTGGCGGGACAGGTCGTGCACCTCGAGGGCGAGCTGCTCCAGGAAGGGGACGGCGGACTGGTCGACGAGGGCGTGCACGGCGTCGAGGCGCAGCCCGTCGACGTGGTAGTCCCGCAGCCACTGGAGGGCGTTGTCGCAGAGGAAGCGCCGTACCTCGTCGCTGCCCGGCCCGTCGAGGTTCACCGCCCCGCCCCAGGGCGTGTGGTGGCGGTCGGTCAGGTAGGGCCCGAAGCGGCCGAGGTGGTTGCCCTGTGGCCCGAAGTGGTTGTAGACGACGTCGAGGACCACGGCCAGGCCGCGTTGGTGGCAGGCGTCGACCAGCCTCTTGAGCCCGTGAGGACCGCCGTAGGCGTGGTGGGGCGCGAACAGCAGCACGCCGTCGTAGCCCCAGCCCCACCGGCCGGGGAACTCGGCCACGGGCATCAGCTCGAGGGCGGTGGCGCCCAGGTCGACAAGGTGGTCGAGGTGCTCGATGGCGCCCTCGAAGGTGCCAGGAGCGCTGAAGGTGCCGACATGGCACTCGTACAGCACCGCGGCCCCGAGCGGTGCGCCGCGCCAAGCCCCGTCGGCCCAGGGGAACGCCTCGTGGTCGACGGTGTGCGAGGGGCCCCCGACGCCAGCTGGCTGCCAGGGCGAGCGGGGGTCGGGCACGACCGCGCCGTCGACGACGTAGCGATAGGCGCCGACGTGGGGGCGAGGGAGGTGCCACCAACCGTCGTCCGCCCGCTCCAGGGCGTGCTGGGCCCCGGCCCAGTCCTCGAGCTGGACCGCCTCGGCGAAGGGCGCCCACGTGCTGCCCGCCGGCCGGGCGGGTGGGGGAGGGGTGGGGCGCGTGCTCGTCATGCTGATG
>WHTX01000027.1 GCA_009377505.1 Acidimicrobiia bacterium | reverse complement strand
GGCCGCGGTGCGGGCCATCCTCGCCGACGTCGAGGCCCGCGGCGACGAGGCCCTGCGGGACCTGACCGCCCGCTTCGACGGCGTCGAGCTCGACGACCTGCGAGTCCCGCCCCCGGCCATCGCCGCCGCCCTCGAGGCGGTCGAACCCGCGTTGCGCGCAGCGCTCGAGGAAGCCGCCGCCAACATCGGGGCGTTCCACCAGGGCCAGCTCCACGCCCCCCACGTGCACGAGCGGAACGGCGTGCGCGTCCTCAGCTACCGCGTTCCCGTGGACCGGGCGGGCCTCTACGTGCCCGGCGGTCGCGCCGTCTACCCCTCGACGGTGCTCATGACGGCCGTGCCCGCCCGCGTAGCGGGGGTGGGCGAGGTCGCCCTCTGCGTGCCCCCGGACAAGTCCACTGGCGGCGTGCCCCTGGCCACCCTGGCCGCCGCCGCGGTCGCCGGGGTCGACGAGGTCTACGCCGTGGGCGGCGCCCAGGCCATCGCCGCCCTCGCCTTCGGCACGGAGAGCATCGGCGCGGTCGACGTCATCGTCGGGCCGGGCAACGCCTACGTCGCCGTGGCCAAGCGAGAGGTCGCCGGCCGTGGCCGGGTGGCCATCCCCTCGGCGTTCGCCGGGCCCTCCGAGGTGGTCGTGGTGGCCGACGCCAGCGTGCCCGCCGACTTCGCCGCCATCGACCTCGTGGTCCAGGCTGAGCACGGGCCCGGGGGGCTGGCGTGGTTGCTGTGCTGGTCCGAGGACGTGCTCGAGGCGGTCGACCGGGCCGTCGAACGCCTCGTCGCCGAAGCGCCCCGGCGTGAGGACATCCTCGCCACCCTCGGCGGCAACGGCTACGCCGTGCTCTGCGACACGCCCGCCCAGGCCATGGCCGTCGCCAACCTGATCGCCCCCGAGCACCTGGAGCTGCTCTGCGCGGCCGCCGACGAGCTGGTGCCGTTGGTGCGCCACGCCGGCGCCGTCTTCTGCGGGCCCCTCGCGCCCGCGTCCATCGGTGACTACCTGGCCGGGCCGAGTCACGTGCTGCCCACGTTCGGCTCCGCCCGCTTCGGCTCGGCCCTCACCGTGGACGACTTCCTCAAGCACCTGCACGTGGTCACCGTGGGCCCACAGGGGTTCGAACGCGCCGCCCCCCATGTGGTCGCCCTCGCCCGGGCCGAGGGGCTCGAGGCCCACGCCCAGTCCATCCTCCTGCGCCAGGCGGCGCGATGAGCCGCACGGGCGGGGCGGGCGCGGCGACCGGGCGGCGGCGGCCCGAGGTGCGGGCCGACCTGGCCCTCATGGAGGGCTACCACTCGGCCCAGGTCGACGTCGCCGTACGCCTCAACACCAACGAGTCGCCCTTCCCGCCGCCCGCCGGGTTCGGCGCCGAGGTGGCCGCCTTGCTGGCCGAGACGGCGTGGCACCGCTACCCCGACCGCTCCGCCGCCGCCCTGCGCCAAGGCATCGCCGAGCTGCACGGCGTCAGCGCGGCCCAGGTGTTCGCGGCCAACGGGTCTAACGAGGTCCTCCAGACCCTGCTGTTGGCCTACGCCGGCGCAGGCCGCACCGTGGCCACCTTCGAGCCGACCTACGCCCTGCACGCCCACATCGCCCGCTTGACCGGCGCCACCGTGCGCTCGGGAGAGCGGGCGGAGGACTTCACGCTGCCACCGGAGGAAGTGGGACGCGTCCTCGACGATGAGGGCCCCGCCGTCGTGTTCCTGTGCTCGCCGAACAACCCGACCGGGACCGTCGAGCCCATGGAGCTCGTCGCGCCCACGTTGGGGCGCTGCGCCGCCGAGGGCCGGCTGCTCGTGGTGGACGAGGCCTACGCCCAGTTCTCGCCGTGGTCGGCGCTCGACCTCGTCGACGAGGAGCTCCCCCTGGTGGTGGTGCGCACCTACTCCAAGACGTGGTCCATGGCCGCCGCCCGCCTCGGCTACTGCGTCGCCCCCACCTGGGTGGTGGACGAGCTGCACAAGGTAGCCCTGCCCTATCACCTCGACGTGGTGAAGCAGGCGGCCGGGCTCGCCGCGCTGGGCCACGCCGACGAGATGGGCCGGCGGGTGGCCGCGATCGTCGAGGAGCGGGGCCGGGTGCTGGACGGCCTCCTCGAGCTGGGCGTGCGCACCTGGCCCTCGGGCGCCAACTTCGTGCTGTTCCGGCCCGAGGTGCCCGAGGGCGCAGAGGGCCACGGCGTCTGGCAAGGTCTGGTGGAGCGCTCCGTGCTCGTGCGCGACTGCTCCTCCTGGCCACGGCTCGAGGGGTGCCTCCGGGTGACGATCGGCACGGCCACGGAGAACGACGCCTTCCTCGGCGCACTGGCCGAGGTGCTCGAGGACCGGGGCGCGAGAAGGAGAGAGGAGCGGAGATGACGGCAGCGACGCGGCGGGCGAGCCGCTCACGGACGACCAAGGAGACCTCGGTCGACGTCACCGTGGCGCTCGACGGCGCCGGGGTGGCCGACGTGTCGACGGGTATCCCCTTCTTCGACCACATGCTCGACCAGCTCGCCCGCCACGGCGGGTTCGACCTCGTCGCCAAGGTCGTGGGCGACCTCGCCGTGGACACCCACCACACCATCGAGGACACGGGCATCAGCCTCGGGCAGGCCTTCGCCGAGGCGCTCGGCGACAAGGCGGGGGCCCGGCGCTTCGCCTCTGTCCGGGTGCCCCTCGACGAGGCTCTCACCGAGGTCGTCGTCGACCTGTCGGGCCGGCCCTACCTCCACTACGAGGTGGACTGCCCCCTCGACCCCGTCATCTGGGGGGTGCCGCCCTACGACTCCCAGCTCACCGAGGAGTTCCTGCGGGCCTTCGTGACAGCCGCCGGCATCACCCTGCACGTGACGCTCGTGCGCGGGCGCAACACCCACCACATCGTGGAGTCCACCTTCAAGGGCTTCGCCCGCGCCCTGCGGGACGCGGTGCGGGTCGAGGGCGGCGCGGTGCCCTCCACCAAGGGAGTCCTGTGAGACCGAGCGGGGCCAGCCCGAGCGGCGGGGGCGAGCGGCCCCTGGTCGCCGTGCTCGACTACGCTCGGCCCAGAAGGCGCTGGAGCGCCAGGGGGCAGACGCCCGCCTCACCGCCGACGCAGGCCTGATCGCCGAGGCGACCGGCGTGGTGCTGCCCGGGGTGGGCGCCTTCGGCCGCTGCATGGAGGCCCTCGAGGGCACCGGTCTCGCCGGCCTCGCCCGTGACGCCGCGGCGAGCGGGCGCCCCTTCCTCGGCATCTGCATCGGCCTCCAGATGCTCTACGACAGGTCCGAGGAGTCACCGGGCGTCCCCGGCCTCGGGCTGGTCCCCGGCGTCGTCCGCCGCCTGCCCGAGGGCGTCAAGCACCCCCAGATGCAGTGGAACCTCGTCGACCGGCGGGCCGAGCACCCCCTCCTCGACGGCCTCGGGGACCGCTTCTGGATGTACTTCGTGCACTCCTTCGCCCCCGATGACCCCGTCCACGCCATCGCCACCTGCGACTACGGCGGCGAGGTCACGGCGGCGACCGCCCGGGGCAAAGTGTGGGGCACGCAGTTCCACCCCGAGAAGTCCGGCGACAACGGCCTGGCCCTGCTCGGGAACTTCGTGCACGTCTGCGCCGCCGCCCGCGTGTGAGAGCGACGACGTGAGCTCGGAGGCCGAGCACTTCGACCTCTACCCGGCCATCGACCTGCGCGAGGGCCGTTGCGTGCGGCTCTACCAGGGCGACTACGAGCGTGAGACCGTGTACGGCGACGACCCGGTGGGCCAGGCGCTGCGCTTCGCGGCGGCCGGCGCGCCCTGGGTCCACGTCGTCGACCTCGATGCTGCCCGTACGGGCGAGCCGGTGAACCGCGACGTCGTGGCGGCCATCGCCACGGCCGTGCCCGTACCGGTGCAGGCCGGGGGAGGCGTGCGCTCGGTGGCCGCGGCCGAGGCCCTAGCCGCAGCGGGCGTGGCCCGCGTCGTGGTCGGCACCGTCGCTCTCGGCGACCCCGCCCTCGTGGCCGCCATGGCCGCCATCGTGCCCGTGGCCGTCGGGCTCGACGTCCGCGGTCGTGAGGTTGCCGTGCGGGGATGGGAGGAGGGCTCGGGCCGCCAGCTCATCGACGTGATCGACGAGCTGGCGACGGTGCAGCTCTCCGCCTACATCGTCACCCAGATCACGAGGGACGGCACGCTCGACGGGCCCGACCTCGACCTGTTGGCCGAGGCCACAGCCGCCACTGATATCCCGGTGGTGGCCTCGGGCGGCGTGGGGCGGGTGTCTGACATCGCCGCCCTGCGCGAGCTGCGGTCGGGCGGGCGGGGCCTCGCTGGCGTCATCGTCGGCCGGGCGCTCTACGAGGGCAGCTTCACCCTGGAGGACGCGCTCGTCGCCTCGTCGCCGCCCTGACCGCAGGCGTTCAGGGCCGCAGCGCCGGCGCGGTGGCGCGCCCGAGCCGAACGAGGTTGACCTGGCGGGCGGGGACGAGCCGGGCCGCCCAGCTCTCGATGTTCGGGTCGCCCGTGACCAGCACGATCTGGTGGCTGTGGGCCAGTCGCCGGACGGTCTCGAGCAGGCGCACCGTGTCCCCGGGGTCGAGCCCGATGAAGGGCTCGTCGAGGAGGAGGGGGAAGGGCTCCCGCTCGACGCCCACCTCTCGCAGCTCGACCACGCGGTCGACGAGCACGCGCGCCGAGTCGGCGAGGGAGCCGTCGTCGGCGGCCAGGTCGGGGCTGAGGAAGGGGGTCGAGTGGCGCCGGCGCAAGGCCAGTTCCTCGATCACCCGCCGGTGGGCGAGCGCCCAGTCGAGCGGCGCACCGCCGGCGACGATGCGGAACCGGGCGGCGAAAGGCTCGTGCTCCTGGGCGGCAGCGAGGACGGCAGCCCGGGTGGTGTCGTCGGCCAGCGGACCGACCGAGCGGCTCAGCGAGCTGAACGAGGTCGTGCCCGTTGCTGCCAGGGCGCGCCGTTCGAGCTGACGGGCACGGAGCAGCTTGCGCCGGTCCCACAGGGTCAGCGCCGCGGCCACGGCGGCGAGCACGAGCATGGCCCGAGCCGTCCAGCTGTCGTCGTTGAGCAGGCCCTCGACCAGGAACAGCACGACGGCGATGGCGACGAGCACCCCGGCGATCCCCAGACCCAGCTTGAGGATCCGCCAGTGGGCGGCCTCGGCGCGAGCGGTGACCATGCGGGCCTCGACAGCGGACTGGTAGTCGCGTGCCCGGTCCACGGCGACGGTGGCCTGGCTGTCGGTCAGGGCCCGCAGGCGTGCCTTCGCCGCCGCGAGCTGCTCGGCTGTCATCCACAGCTGCGCCTGGTCGACGGCGGCGAGCTGGCGGGCGAGGCGGTCGTTGTCCGTCCCCGTGTCGCTGCCGCGGTCGATCTGGTTCGCGTTCACCCGCATCAGCCGTGTCGCGCCGCCGACGTCGAGCCCGGCCCGGCCCAGCACGTCGACCTGGTCGCCGGGGCCGGCGAACTCCTCGGTGAGGTCGGCGGCGGCGTCGATGTCCACGACCTGGTGGCGCGCCCCGTAGGGCCTGAAGACGGCGAGGTGGCGCGCTGCCGTGTCCGTGAACTCGAGGTGCAGCCCGTCCCGTGCCGGGCCCAAGCCCTGGATGAGCCCGTTCATGAAGCGGTGGCGCACCGCGGGGTTCTCGTGGGAAGCGACGGTCAGCGCCGGGTGGAAGTCGACGGCGAGGGTGCTGTCGGTGTCCTCGATGACCAGCCGCTGAAGTTCCACTGCCTCCCCATCGTCGCTGCGGCCGACGACGTTAGCCTTTCCCGTCTGCGGGGGGAACGCGATGCAAGCCGTCTGAGCTGGCGCTCGTGGGTGGTCATGCCCAAGGCGGCACTACCGTTCGGGGGTGCGCACCGTGCGGGTGATCCCCTGCCTCGACGTCGATGGCGGCCGGGTGGTCAAGGGTGTCAACTTCGTCGACCTGCGCGACGCCGGCGACCCGGTCGAGCTGGCCGCCCGCTACGACGCCGAAGGCGCGGACGAGGTGATCTTCCTCGACATCACCGCCAGCTCCGGCGCCCGCGGCACGATCCTCGAGGTCGCCCGGCGCACGGCCGAGCAGGTTTTCATCCCGTTCACGGTGGGTGGCGGCATTCGTACGGTGGATGACGCTCGGGTGCTGTTGCGGGCCGGGGCGGACAAGGTCTCGGTGAACACGGCGGCCGTGCAGCGGCCCGCGCTGGTGGCCGAGCTGTCCACCGAGTTCGGCGCCCAGTGCGTGGTCGTCGCCGTCGACGCCCGCCGGGCCCAGGGCTCGTCGGCGGTGCCGAGCGGGTTCGAGGTTTACACCCACGGGGGCCGCACGCCCACAGGCCTCGACGCGGTGGCCTGGGCACGGCAGGTCGAGGCGCTCGGCGCCGGCGAGGTCCTGCTCACCTCGATGGACCGCGACGGCACCAGGGACGGCTTCGACCTCCCTCTCACTCGGGCCGTGGCCGACGCCGTGGGCATCCCCCTCATCGCCAGCGGCGGGGTCGGTGCGCTCGAGCACCTTGTGGAGGGGGTGAGCGAGGGCCACGCCGACGCCGTCCTCGCCGCATCGATCTTCCACTTCGGCGAGCACACCGTGGCCGAGGCCAAGGGCGCCCTCGCCGCTGCCGGCCTCGACGTGCGGCGCTCCGTGACCTAGCCCTGATCTTTCATGAGGCTCGCGGCCAGGCCCCTGACCAGGACGGAAGCTGGTCGGGCGAGCCATGCGGGCAGCTGGCTGACCAGCCCGAGCGAGCGCGAATGAAAGATTGGGGCTAGTGGTGCGCCGCGGCACCGCCGGCGGCGAACGTGGCGGCGAAGGCAACCACCTTCCCCGCCACCTCCTCGGCGTGGCCCCACAGGAAGTGGTCGGCCCCGGCGACGGGCACGATCGTCGTCGCCGTCCAGCCCTCGGTCTCCTCGATGGCGGCCGCGGGCGGCCGGAACTGGTCGTGCTCGGGCACGAGCAGCAGCTTGGGCCGGGGGTCGCCGCCGATCGTGCGCTGCTCGGCGGCCACGATGCGCAGCGGCGGCGCCACGAGGACGAAGCCCACCGGGCGGGGGTCGTCGAGGGCGAGGCTCATGTCGGCGCCGAAGGACCAGCCGCAGGTCAGCAGGGGCCGGTCGCCGGCGACGGCGACGGCGGCGTCGACGGCGGCGGCGAGGTCGGCCCGCTCGCCGCGGCCCTCGTCGTGGGTGCCGGTCGAGGCGCCGACCCCGCGGAAGTTGAAGCGCAGCGCCCCCACGCCCGCCCGGGGCAACAGCCGGAAGAGCTCGTCGACGAGCCCGGCGTGCATGGAGCCGCCGTAGAGGGGATGGGGATGGGCGAGGACGGCCAGGGCCGTGGCGTCCTCGTCGAGGGCGAGCTCGGCCTCGAGCCTGGTCCCGTCCGCCACGTCGATGCTCAGGTCGCTCACGCCCGGGACGTTAGCGACCGTGCCCACCGGGCCGCGCTCGACCGTGCCCGCCGCGCCGCGCCATGGCCACGGTCGCGGCCCGCCCTGCCCGTACGTGGGCTGGTCGGGCCATGGGGTACCGTCGAGGCGATGACCATGAGCAGTGCAGCGGGGAACGGCGTGACCGAGCGCCTCCCCATCAAGATGCTCAATGACCGCATCCTCGTGAAGATCGAGGTCCCCGAGGGTGAGCGGCGCACCTCCGGAGGGATCCTGATCCCGGCCACAGCACAGGTCGGCAAGCGCCTGGCCTGGGCCGACGTGGTCGCCGCCGGGCCGAACGTGCGGACGATGCAGCCGGGGGACAAGGTGCTCTTCAACCCCGAGGACCGCTACGAGGTCGAGGTCCGGGGCGAGGACTACATTATCCTGCGCGAGCGCGACATCCACGCCCTCGCCGCCGGGCGCCTCGAGGAGGGCTCCCCGGGCCTCTACCTCTGACGGGCGAGGGTGACGGTAGGGCCTCGATCGGCTGGCCTCAGGTCGGCCCGGCTCCGGTCAGCGCAGGCCCTCGACCACGTTGCGGACCAGGCGCAGGCCGGTCCCTTCGCCCAGGGACATGATGGACTCGGGGTGGAACTGCACGGCGGCGACGGGCAGCGTCTCGTGCTCGATCCCCATGACCACGCCGTCCTCGCTGCGAGCGGTCACCCGGAGGCAGCTCGGCAGCTCCTCCTCGATGGCGAAGAGCGAGTGGTAGCGGCCCGCGGCCAGGTCCTTGGGCAGCCCCTCGAACACCAGTCCTGCGTCCTCCTGAACGCGGACGAGGGAGGACTTGCCGTGCATGGGGTAGTCGAGCTGGCCGAGGCGGCCCCCGAAGTACTCCACCAGGCCCTGGAGGCCGAGGCACACGCCGAAGACAGCCTTGCCGGCGCCGAGGGCGGCGTCGATCACGCGGCTCATGCCGAACTCCTCGGGCCGGCCCGGCCCCGGCGAGAGCAGCACGAGGTCAGCGTCGGCCGAGGCCACGTCCGCCGGGTCGAAGCCGCCGGAGCGCCAGGTGGCCACGTCGGCCCCCGCGCAGCGGAAGTAGTTGGCCAGGGTGTGCACGAAGCTGTCGCGGAAGTCGACGAGCAGGGCGCGGCGCACGCTGGCCGCAGCCCGCGGCACCGCCCCAGCCTCGCGCTCGGGCCGGGGGTGGCGGATGACGTCGAGGAAGGCCGACGCCTTGAGCTCGGTCTCCTCCTCTTCTGCCGCGGGGTCCGAGTCGTAGAGCAGGGTGGCGCCGACACGCACGTGGGCCATGCCGTCCTTGACGCGGATCGTGCGCAGGGTGAGCCCGGTGTTCATCGAGCCGTCGAAGCCGACCATGCCGATGGCGCCCCCGTACCAGGCCCGGGGCGAGCGTTCGTTGCGCTCGATGAAGGCCATGGCCGGGATCTTCGGCGCGCCCGTGACCGTCACCGCCCAGGTGTGGGTGAGGAAGGCGTCGAGGGCGTCGAACTCGGGACGGAGGCGGCCCTCCACGTGGTCGACGGTGTGGATGAGCCGCGAGTACATCTCGATCTGGCGCCGGCCGATCACCTGGACCGAGCCCGGCACGCACACCCGTGACTTGTCGTTGCGGTCCACGTCCGTGCACATGGTGAGCTCGGACGCGTCCTTGTCCGAGTTCAACAGCGCCATGATCTGGGCGGCGTCGGAGATCGGGTCGTGCCCGCGGGCGATGGTGCCCGCGATCGGGCAGGTCTCGACCCGGTCCTCCTCCACCCGCACGTACATCTCGGGCGAGGCGCCGACGAGGTACTCGCTGGCACCGTCCCCCGAGGCGTCGTGCTCGGCGGCGCCGAGGTTGATGACGAAGCCGTAGGGGGCAGGGTTGCGGACCTTCAGCCGGCGGAACAGCTCGGACGGCGGCTCGGGGCAGGACTCGCTGAACATCTGGGAGGGGACCACTTCGAACAGGTCGCCACGGGCGAAGTAGTCCTTCGCCCCCTCGACCAGGGTGGCGTACTCGCCCGGTGCCCAGTCACCGCTGAGGTGCCCCCGTGTGTCACCGACGTAGGGCGCCGACGCAGTGGCCCGTGGCAGGCCGATGGTCGATGCGCCGTCGGCGAGGGTCATGTCGTAGCGGTAGCGGTGGGCGCGGCCACGCTGGTGGTCGACGACGAGGATCTCGTCGGGCAGGTAGAGCACCAGGTCGCGTTGGTCGGCGGGCCGGACGTGGCGGAGCGTGGTGGGCTCGAACTGGAAGGCGAGGTCGTAGCCGAAGGCCCCGTGCAGGCCCAGCCGGTCGTCCTCGGGCGAGGCGAACAGGTCGAGGACGGCTCGCACGACGCTGAACACCGAGGGCTGGCGGCTGCGCTCCTCCTCCTCGAAGCGCCGGCCCGGCCGGGCGACGAGGCCGGTGACCAGGCCCTCGCCCACCTGGACCGCCTCGGCCTCGGGCAGGGCGGCCACGACGGGCGCCACCGCCCCGAGCAGGGCCCGGCCCCGCTCGTTGAGCGCCTCGAGGCGGAAGGCGCGGCCTCGAGCCTCGAGGACGAGGGGAGGGTCGACGAAGCCGATGTCCCAGCGGGTGTAGCGGCCGGGGTACTCGTAGCTCGACGAGAAGAGGGCACCGCGGCGCTCGTCGAGGGCGTCGAGGAGCGCCTCGACCTCGTCCTCGGGGTCGACGATGAGGACCTCGCGGTGCACGGTGAGGCCGCCGGCGGTGCGGTAGTTGGTCTCGGTGGGGGTCATGGCTCCTCGGTGCTGTTCGTCTCGCCGGCAGACGGCGTGGGGACGGGGACGTCCACCGTCGGGTGGGGCGGTGGCGGATGGGCCCCGACCGGTCGTCACGGCCCCGAAAAGCCGTCGAGCCGCCCGGTCGGGGCGGCTCGTCTGGATTCGCTCGCGCGTCAGGGCCGCCTGATCACCAAGACCACCAGCTGGCCCGGGGAGCGGCGTTCTGACGCATCGGCGACACTCAACCACGGCGACGCGGCCTCCGGCAAGGTCGGGCCGGGCGCGAGACTGGTGCCATGGCTGAGACGAGCCGCTCGCAAGGGCCGAACGTGACCGCCGACTACCTGGCCCTGCGGGGCGACGTCGGGGCGGTCGTGCTGGCGAGGGACTGCCTGGTGGCGTCGGGCCCCGACACCGACACGTTCCTCGAAGGCCAGCTCAGCCAGGATGTGGGCGCGATCGCCGTGGGCGCCTCGGCGTGGGCGCTGTTGCTCGAGCCCCAGGGCAAGCTCGTGGCCTGGCTGCGGCTCAGCCGGCGGGCCGAGAACGAGCTCGTGCTCGACGTGGACGGCGGCTTCGGCGGGGCCGTCGCCACCCGGCTCGCACGCTTCAAGCTGCGCACCAGGTGCGAGCTCGAGCCGCTCGCCGGGTGGCGGGCGGTAGCGCTGCGCGGCCCCCGCTCGGGCCAGGTGGACACGGGCGCAGCCGTGGTCGTGGCCGACGCCGCCTGGCCCGGCCTCGCCGGCGTGGACCTGCTCGGGCCGGACGCGGCCGTCCCCGAGGGCGTGCGGGCGTGCGGCCTCGACGCCTACGAGTCGGTTCGCATCGAAGCCGGCGTCCCCCGGATGGGCGTCGAGCTCACCGAGGGCCTCATCCCCGCCGAGGCCGGCATCGTCGAGCGCTCGGTGAGCTTCACGAAGGGCTGCTTCACCGGTCAGGAACTGGTGGCCCGCATCGACAGCCGGGGCGGGAACACACCTCGCCGGCTGGTCGGCGTCCTCGTCGCCGGCAACGTGCTGCCCCCGCCGGCCGCCACCGTGCACGGCGAGAACGGCAAGCAGGTCGGCCACGTCACGAGCGTGGGGGAGTCCCTCGAGCGCCGCTGCCCGGTGGCGCTCGCCTACGTGCACCGCAGCGTAGTGTCGCCGGCCGAGGTCACGCTCCGCTGGCCGGGGGCGGAGGCGCCGGCCCGGGTGGAGGCGCTTCCCCTGGTGTAGGCGCCAGCGTGGGCGCGGCAGCGGCCGGCGGCGCGGCTGCGTGGGCCGGCGCCGGGCGCACGACGGGCAGTCGCACCACGAGCCGGGTGCCCCCGGTGGGCGCGCGCTCGGCGAGCACGGCCCCCCCGTGCAGGCTGACCAGTTCGCGCACGATGGCGAGCCCCAGTCCCGAGCCCGCCTCCTTTCGAGCCGGTCGGGAGCGCCCCACGTACAGGCGGTCGAAGACGTGGGGCAGGTCCTCCTCCTCGATGCCGGGCCCGTCGTCGGCGACGGTCAGCCACGGGCCGTCCGCGTCGGCGCCGACCGCCACCTCGACGCGGTTCGAGGCGAACTTCAACGCGTTCTCCACCAGGTTGGCGGCCACTTGGGCGAGCCGGTCCGGGTCGCCCTGCACGGGGACGGGCCCGTCCCCGGCCTCGGCGCCGAGCTCCAGCCCGGCGGCCGCGGCCGTTGCCGCCGAGGCGTCGACCGCCCGGCGGGCCACCTGGGCGAGGTCGAGGAGCTGGGGCTCGAGGCGGAACTGGCGCGCTTCGAGACGGGCCAGGTCGAGCAGGTCCCGCACCAGCCGTTCGAGGCGCCAGGCCTCCTGCTGGATGACGGCGGCGCCGCGGTCGACGTCGGTGAGGGCGCCGTCACGCAGGGCGTCGGCGTAGCCCCGGATGGAGGTCAGCGGAGTCCGCAGATCGTGGGAGATCGACAGCAGGAACCGCTGCTCGGCAAGCCTCGAGCGCTCGAGGGAGGCGGCGAGCAGGTTCAGCGAGCGGGCCAGGCGGCCCAGCTCGTCGGGCTCGGCGCCAGCTGGAGGCTCGGGGAGGCGGACGGAGAGGTCGCCCGCGGCCATCCGCGCCGCGGCGCTCTCGGCTGCGACCACCGGGCGGGCCAGGCGCCGCCCCAGCACTGCGGCCACGGCGACCCCGAGGGCCACGGCCAGGCCCGCGGCCACCAGCAGCCACCCGCGGACGGCGGTCACCGGCGAGGTCACCTGGCGAGTGAGCAGGGCCACGACGAGCCCGCCGTCCGCCTCGCCGCCGGCGCCCGGCGCGGGCCCGCCCCAGCCCGAGGACAGGTGGGGGACGAGCGCCGTCGCCGCCCACACCTCGCCCCCGGCGGACCCGCTCAGCACCTGCCCGCGGCTGAGGGCGTCGACGTCGAGGCGGTCGGGGGCGCCGTCGGGGAGGGAGCGCACGCCTCCCGAGCGGAGCGCGCCGCCGGGAAGGACGGTGGCGCAGGAGACGGTGTTCACCTGGAGCACCCGCCGCAGGATGGCGATGTCGCAGGGATCCTGGCCGATCAGGCCCCGGAGCTGCTGCAAGCGCCCGACGACGTCGCCCTCGAGGCCGAAGCCCCGGGCACCGAGCTCGACGAGCTGCTGGACGTTGGTCGCCTGGGCCCGCAGGCCCTGCTCCGTGTTACGGCGGGCGGTGGCGCGGCCGAGGCCCACGGTCGTGAGCATGGCGACGAGGAGCGTGGCCACGACCACGCCGACGATGGCCAGGGTGAGGCGACGCGTCATGGCCATCGCCCCCTTCCAGTCGGGCCGTTCGGGTCGGTCGAGGTTCGGTCGCGGCTCGCCCGGTCGGTCGAGCTCGGTCGGTCAATCGAGCCGGTAGCCCACGCCCCACACGGTGGCGAGCTGCAGCTCGCCACCCAGCTTGCGTCGCAGCTGGCCCACGTGCACGTCGACCGTCCGCTCGTCGCCCACCCAGCCCGCGCCCCACACGCCGTCGAGCAGCTGGCGCCGCGACAGGGCCAGGCCCCGGTGGCCGGCGAGGAAGGCGAGGAGGTCGAACTCCCGGGAGGTCAGGGCGACAGGCGTGCCGGCCCGCCGTGCCTCGCGACGGTCGAGGTCGACGGCGACGTCGCCCGGCATGTCGAGGATGCGCCGCCTCGCAGCGGCGGGGCCGGCCGCCCGGCGCAGGATGTTCTTCACCCGCACCATGAGCTCGCGCGCCGAGAAGGGCTTGACCACGTAGTCGTCCGCCCCCATCTCGAGGCCGAGGATGCGGTCGACCTCGTCGTCGCGGGCGGTCAGCATGACGATCGGCAGGTCCGAGGCGGCCCGGATCGCCCGGCACACGTCGATGCCGTCCTGGGGCCCCGGCAGCCCGACGTCGAGGATGACGAGAGCGGGCCGGCGCTGCTCAACGGTGCGTAGGCCGGCCTCGGCGTCGCCGGCCTGGTGCACGCGGTAGCCCTCGCGGCGCAGGTAGAGCTCGACGAGGTCGGCGATAGCCGGGTCGTCCTCGATGACGACGACGACGGGGCGGCTCCTCACCGCTAGCAGAACCCGGCACTAGGGGTCGTCCCTCATGCACGGGAACGGGGCTGCCTCGTCTTGGGGATCATGGCGACGGGTAGGGCGACCTGCGCCTACGCTGTTGACGTGACGCTCTACGACGTCCTGGGTGCATCGGGGACGGCCTCCCAGGCCGAGCTCCGGCGTGCCTTCGTCCGCCAGGCTCGACGCTACCACCCTGACTACCACGCGCTGTCCGACGAGACGACCCGCCGAGCGGCCGAGGGCCGCATGCGCGAGCTGAACGACGCCTGGGAGATCCTCGGGGACGTCGAGCGCCGCCAGGCCTACGACCGCACCCTCCGCCTAGGCGCCCCCGGGCCCCGCGCCGCCCGCGGCTCCGCCAACGGGGCGGGCCGGCCCCGCCAGGCCCCGTCCCGCCCGGCCCGCGACTGGCGGAGCTTCGCCAGCCCCGGCGCGGGGGTCGAGCGGCCCCTCTCGAGGCGGCTCATGACCATGGCCCCCGTCCTCATGCTCGGCCTCGCCGTCGTGGTGCTCGGGTCGGGCCTGGTGCTGCGCTCCTCGGGCACGGTCTTCCTCGCCGTCTTCGTGGCCATGCTGGCCGCCATGGGCTTCGTGCTCGCTCCCGTCGTGGCCATGACGGAGGGCGCCCGGCGGGGACGCCCCGTCGCCCGGGCCCGCCGCCGCTGATCGCCTCGACGGCCGGCCGCCTCGCACACGTCAGGGGGCCTCGCGCTGTCAGACCGGGCACCTGAGCAGCACCACCCCCTTCGAGGAGCGCTCCACACGGGCCCATCGAGCCCGAACGAACGAGCAGACCAGCTGGAACGAGCTCGAATGAAAGATCGGGGCTAGCCTGCCGGCCCATGTCGAAGATCGCGGTACTGGCCAAGCTCACCACCGTCGACGGCAAGCGCGATGATGCCGTCTCGGCCTTCGCCCCCATGTTCGACCACGTTCGGGCCAACGAGGCCGGCACGCTCGTGTACGCGTTGCACAAGGACCAGAACGACGCCAACGTGCTCTGGTTCTACGAGCTCTACGACGGCCAGGACTCCCTGACCGCCCATTCGGGCAGCGACACGATGAAGTCGCTCCAGCTCAAGGGGCTCCTTGCCGGCCGGCCCGAGCTGACCATGCTCGACCCGGCGGCCGCCAAGGGGCTCGACTTCTAGCCTGGAGGGCCAGGTGTCCCCCAGCAGGGTCGACGGCGGGCCATGAGCGCTGGCACCTACCTCGACAGGATCGTGGCCGCCCACCGGGCTGCCGCCGTCACGGACGACCGCTCCCTCGTCGAGCAGCGGGCACGGGCGGCGGCCTGCCCGCCCACCCGGGGCTTCGCCCGCGCCCTCGCCGCCGGTGACCGGGTGGCCGTCATCGCCGAGGTGAAGCGCCGCTCGCCCTCCAAGGGCGACCTCAACGCTGGCCTCGACCCTGCCGCCCTGGGCGCCGCCTATGCAGCAGGCGGCGCGGCCTGCCTGTCCGTGCTCACCGACGTCGAGTTCTTCGGCGGGTCGCCCACCGACCTGGCCGCCGCCAGGGAGGCCAGCGGCCTGCCCGTGCTGCGCAAGGACTTCACCGTCTCCGAGCACGACGTGCTCGACGCCCGCCTCATGGGCGCGGACGCCGTCCTGCTCATCGCCGCTGCGCTCAGCGACGCCGAGCTCGGCCGCTTCCACGACCTCGCCGAGGAGGTGCACCTCGACGTGCTCGTCGAGGTGCACGACGAGCACGAGCTCAAGCGGGCGCTGCGCATCGGCCCCCGCGTCGTCGGCGTGAACCAGCGCGACCTCGTCACCTTCGCGGTCGACACGGCACGGGCCGTGCGCGTCGCCCCCCTCATCCCTCAGAACGTCCTCGCCGTGGCCGAGTCCGGCATCATCGGCGCAGCCGATGCCGAGGTGCTGGCCGAGGCCGGCTACCAGGCGCTCCTCGTGGGCGAGACGCTGGTGCGCGCCGGTGACCCTTCGGCCGCGGTCGACGGGCTGCGGGCGCGCCGACGTCAGCCCCGCCCTAGCGTCCTTGAAGGCTGATCACGTCGGTAATTCGCCGGGTCTGAGCGCCGCTCGCGGCGTCCTCGTCCTCGCCAGGGGACAGTGAGAATGGGGTGGGGCCTGCGTCCTCGTCCTTGCGAGCGACGCCCAGCCCTCGCCGAATTCCTCAACGGACCACCCTTCCAGGACACAAGCGCCACGTAGCACATCCCCGACAGAGGAGGGCGCCATGACCCGTTGGAACCTGCCCCTCGACCACCTGCCCTCGGCCTGGTACAACGTCCTGCCCCGCCTCGACACCCCGCTGGGCCCGCCACTCCACCCGGGGACCCGCGAACCGGTGGGACCGGACGACCTCGCCCTGCTCTTCCCCATGGCGCTCATCGCCCAGGAGATGTCGCCCGAGCCCTGGGTCGACATCCCCGGCGAGGTGCTCGACATCCTGCGCCTGTGGCGGCCCACCCCCCTGGTCAGGGCCACCCGCCTCGAAGCAGCGCTCGGCACCTCGGCGCGCGTCTACTACAAGGACGAGTCCGTCTCACCCGCCGGCTCGCACAAGCCCAACACGGCCGTTCCCCAGGCCTTCTACAACCGCCAGGAGGGCGTGAGCCGCTTGGCCACGGAGACGGGCGCCGGCCAGTGGGGGACGGCGCTGGCCTTCGCCTGTGCCCAGTTCGACCTCGAGTGCATGGTGTACATGGTCCGCACCAGCTTCGAGGCCAAGCCCTACCGCAAGACCATGATGGAGGTCTGGGGCGGCCATGTCGTGCCCTCCCCGGTGGAGGACCCCACCCACCCCGGCTCGCTCGGCGAGGCCATCACGGACGCCGTGCGCGACGCGGCCGGCCGGCCCGACACCCACTACGCCCTGGGCTCGGTCCTCAACCACGTGCTCCTGCACCAGACGGTCATCGGCCTCGAGGCCCGCGACCAGTTCGGCTTGGCCGGCGAGCGCCTCCCCGATGTCGTGATCGCTCCCTGCGGGGGTGGGTCGAACCTGGGCGGGCTGGCCCTGCCCTACTACGAGGACACCGACGTGCGCCTCGTCGCCGTCGAGCCCTCGTCGTGCCCGACCCTGACCGAGGGCACCTTCGAGTACGACTTCGGCGACACCGGGGGGATGACGCCGCTGCTGCCCATGTACACGCTCGGCCACGACTTCATTCCCCCGCCCATCCACGCCGGCGGGCTGCGCTACCACGGCGACTCGCCGATCATCTCCCAGCTCGTGCGCGACGGCCGCATGGAGGCCGTGGCCTACCCCCAGGGCAAGGTGTTCGATGCTGCCGTCCTCTTCGCCCGCACCGAGGGGAAGGTGCCCGCGCCCGAGGCAGCCCACGGCATCCGGGCCGCGGTCGACGAGGCCCTGGCGGCCAAGGAGACGGGGGAGGAACGGGTGATCCTCTTCAACTTCTGCGGCCACGGCCACCTCGACCTCGCGGCCTACGACGACTACCTGAACGGTCGCCTCCTCGACTGAAGCGGAGGGGAATCCCCAGCGTGGAGGTGGCGCACCGCTACGGTTGACGGGCGTGTGGGTGAAGATCTGCGGCATCACCAGCGAGGAGGACGCCCTGCTCGCCGCCGCGCTGGGCGCGGACGCCGTCGGCTTTGTCTTCGCGCCCTCCTCGCGCCAGCTCGCCCCCGTGCGCGCTCGGGACATCGTGCGCCGCCTGCCCCCCGAGGTGCTCACCGTCGGCGTGTTCCGTGACGAGGTCCCCAAGCGCGTCGTGCGCATCGCCCACGAGGTCGGGCTCAAGGCGGTGCAGCTGCACGGCTGGGAGTCGCCCGACCAGACGAGGGCGGTGCGCTCCAAGGTGGCGGTGGTCATCAAGGCGTTCCCCGCCGGCGACCCCCACCTCTCCCGCCTCGACGACTACGCGGCCGACGCCGTGCTCATCGACTCGCCGGTGCCGGGCTCGGGCGAGGTGTTCGACTGGTCCCTGGCCGAGGGCGCGCCCTCGAACCGCCGGTTCGTCCTCGCCGGGGGCCTGCGGCCCGACAACGTGGTCGACGCCATCACCGCCGTGCGCCCGTGGGGGGTTGACGTCTCCACGGGGGTGGAGGCGAGGCCTGGGCACAAGGACGCCGCCAAGCTGCGCGCCTTCATCGCCGCCGCCAAGTCGGTCAAGCCGCCCGCCTACCGCAGCCCCCAGCCACCGCCCTTCGACTGGCAGGACGGCTGACACCCCCGGTACGCGGCGAACCGAGTGGCCGGCGCCCGGCTCGCCGGGGGAGGCTGTCAGCCATGACCGCGGTGATGGGAGAGCCCTCGACCTCGGGCCGGTTCGGTGAGTTCGGCGGCCGCTTCGTGCCCGAGACCCTGATGCCCGCCCTCACCGAGCTCGAGGCAGCGTTCCGCGAAGCGTGGGCGGACCGTGGCTTCCGCGGCGAGTACGAGGGGCTGCTGCGTGACTACGCCGGCCGGCCGTCCCTGCTCTACGAGTGCGGACGGCTCTCCGAGGAGCTCGGCCTGCGCCTGCTGCTCAAGCGCGAGGACCTGAACCACACCGGCAGCCACAAGATCAACAACGTCCTCGGCCAGGCCCTGCTCGCCAAGCGCATGGGCAAGCAGCGGCTCATCGCCGAGACCGGGGCCGGCCAGCACGGCGTGGCCACGGCCACCGCCGCGGCCCTCATGGGCATGGAGTGCCTCGTCTACATGGGCGAGGTCGACATGGGGCGCCAGGCCCTCAACGTGTTCCGCATGCAGCTCCTCGGGGCCGAGGTCCGCCCCGCCCTCGGCGGGTCCCGCACCCTCAAGGACGCCGTCAACGACGCCATGCGCGCCTGGGTGGCTGACGTCGAGCGCTGCCACTACTGCCTGGGCTCGGTAATGGGCCCCCACCCCTACCCCTGGATGGTGCGGGAGCTGCACCGGGTGCTCGGTGACGAGGCCCGCGAGCAGTGCCGGGCATTGACCGGCCGCGACCCCGATGTCGTGGTGGCCTGCGTGGGGGGTGGCTCCAACGCCGCCGGCATCTTCTCCGGCTTCGCCGAGCTGGCAGGGGTCCGCCTCGTCGGCGCCGAGCCCGGTGGCGGCGCGGCCGTGCAGCGGGGCGTGCCCGGTGTCGTGCACGGCTCGGTCTCCTACCTGCTCCAGGACGAGTTCGGCCAGGTCGAGGAGGCCCACTCGGTGTCCGCCGGCCTCGACTACCCCGGCGTCGGCCCCGAGCACGCCCACCTGTCCTCGACCGGTCGGGCGGAGTACCCCAACGTCGACGACGCCGAGGTGCTCGCCGCCTTCCAGCTCCTCGCCCGCACCGAGGGCATCATCCCTGCGCTGGAGTCCGCCCACGCTCTGGCCTGGGTGGTCCGGGAGCGGGCGTCCCTCGCCGGCCAGACCGTACTCCTCAACCTCTCCGGCCGAGGTGACAAGGACGTGGCCCAGGTGCAGGAGATCCTGCAGCGCCAGAACGCCACCGGCCACGCCGCCCCCACCCCCGCCAACTAGGTTCGGCGCCATGCCCGGCTCCATCCTCGGCAATGCGGTGCGCCGCGTAGAAGACCCTGACCTGCTGACGGGCCGGGGCACCTACCTGGCGAACCTGCGCCTGCCCGGCCTCCTCCACGTCGCCTTCGTCCGCTCGCCCGTCGCCCACGCCGCCATCCGCAGCATCGACGCCGCCGAGGCCGTGGCCATGCCCGGTGTCGTCGCCGTCTACACGGCGGCCGACCTCGGGCTGTCGCCCCACCACGGCTTCGTCGGCCTCGCCGACACGTTCCTCCGCCCGCCCCTCGCCACCGATAGGGCCCGCTTCGTGGGCGAGGCCGTGGCCGCGGTCGTCGCCGAGTCCAAGGCCGCGGCTGTCGACGCGGTCGATGCCGTGATCGTCGACTACGACCCCCTCCCCATCGTGGCCGACGCCGAGGCCGCCCTCACCCCCGGGGCGCCCGTGCTCTTCGAGGCCCTCGGCTCCAACCTCGCCTTCAGCCTCGGCGATGCCGCGGCCGACGGCTTCTTCGACGACGCCGAGGTGGTGGTGCGCGGCCGTTTCGTCAACCAGCGCGTCGCCGTGGTGCCGATGGAGGGGAACGCCTGCGTGGCCGTGCCCGGCGACGACGGCCGGCTCACCTTCCACGCCGCCACCCAGATGCCCCACGGGCTGCACGGCGCCCTGGCCGAGGAACTGGGCTTCGACCCGGCCGAGGTGCGCGTCGTCGCCCCCCACGTGGGTGGCGGGTTCGGCGGCAAGGTCGGCCTCTACCACGAGTTCACGGTGACCGCGGCGGCGGCCCTGCGCCTCGACCGCCCCGTGGCCTGGATCGAGGGCCGCTCGGAGGACATGGTGTCGCTCGCCCACGGACGCGGCCAGGTCCACTACGCCGAGCTGGGCCTGCGCGGCGACGGGCGCTTCACCGGCCTGCGGGTGCGCCTTGTGGGCGACGGCGGGGCCTATCCAGGCGTCGGGGCCATGCTCACCAACCTCACCCGGATGATGTCCCAGGGCGTCTACGACCTGCCCAAGATCTCCTTCGACATCGCCGTCGCCGCCACGAACACCACCCCGATCGGTGCCTACCGGGGGGCAGGCCGGCCCGAGGCGGCCTCGCTCGTCGAGCGCATCGTGGACATGGGCGCGGCCGAGCTCGGCCTCGACCCCGCCGAGCTGCGCCGCCGCAACTTCATCCCGCCCGACCGTTTCCCCTTCACCACCCTGATGGGCGCGCCGTACGACTCCGCCGACTACGACAAGCCCCTGCGCCGCCTCCTCGAGCTCGTCGACTACGAGGCCCTTCGGGCCGACCAGGCGGGCCGCAGGCAGCGGGGCGAGAGGTCCCAGCTCGGCATCGGCATCGCCACCTACACCGAGATCACCGCCGGCGGCGGTGCCCAGGAGTACGCCGCGGTCGAGGTGCGCCCCGACGGGTCGGCCGTCGTCAGCGTGGGCACCTCGGGCCACGGGCAGGGCCACGCCACCGCCTTCGCCATGATCGTGGCCGACCGGCTGGGCATCCCCCTCGAGCAGGTGGAGCTGGTGCAGTCGGACACGGACGTCATCCGCAGCGGGGGAGGCACCGGCGGCTCCCGGTCACTCCAGGTCGGCGGCTCGGCTGTGCTCAGCGCCTCCGATGCCGTGCTGGCCAAGGCCCGCGCCCTGGCCGCGCACCTACTGGAGGCGGCGGAGGGCGACATCGTGGTCAGCGAGGACGGCAAGGTGGGCGTGGCCGGGGTGCCCGCCAAGGCGCTCGGTTGGGACGAGCTCGCCACTGCGGCCAACAGCGCGCCCGACCTCGTGGACCACGAGGACGGCACAGTGGGCCTCGCCGCCCAACTCGACTTCGACCAGGGCGCCCCCACGTTCCCCTTCGGGGCGCACCTCGCCGTGGTCGAGGTCGACACCGAGACGGGGGCGATCGCCTTCCTGCGCCACGTCGCCGTGGACGACTGCGGCACCGTGCTCAACCCGCTCCTCGTGGCCGGCCAGCAGCACGGCGGCATCGCCCAGGCCGCCGCCCAGGCCTTGTTCGAGGAGATGGTCTACGACGCGGACGGCAACCCGCTGACCTCGAACCTGGCCGACTACCTGATGCCCTCCGCCGCCGACCTGCCGAGCTACGAGGTGGCGTCGACGGAGACGCCGACGCCGCTCAACCCCCTCGGGGCCAAGGGCATCGGCGAGGCGGGCACCATCGGGGCCACCCCCGCGGTGCAGAACGCCGTGGTCGACGCCCTCGCCCACCTCGGCATCCGCCACCTGGACATGCCGGCCACGCCCGAGCGGGTCTGGCGGGCGATCGCCGACGCCCGCGCCGGCCAGCCTCCCGAGCCCTGGCGCGAGCCGCCTGCGGTGTTCGCCACCCTCGACCGTGGCGGGGCCACGGCCGCGGTGGGCGAGGAGGCGGGCATCTGATGGACGGGCTCGTGCTCGAGAAGCACCTGCGGTCGCGGCGCGACGAGGGGCGCAAGCTACTTGTGCCCTATCTGACCGGCGGGCTCGACGACGAATGGCCCGACCTGCTGCGCGCCCTGGCCGACGCCGGGGCCGACGCCATCGAGGTGGGGCTGCCGTTCTCCGACCCGATGATGGACGGCCCGACGATCCAGGAGGCGTCGAGCCGAGCGCTCGCCCGGGGCGCCACGCCACCGAGCGTGCTCGACGAGCTGGCCCACGTCGACGCCGGCGTCCCCCTCGTGGTGATGACGTACTACAACCTTTGCTACCACGCCGGCCACCAGCGCTTCGCCAGCTGGCTCGTCGAGGCGGGGGTGTCCGGGGCGATCCTCGCCGACCTGCCCCTCGAGGAGCTCGGGCCGTGGGCCGAGGTGGCCGACAGCGCCGGGGTCGCGACCGTGCTGCTCGCCGCGCCGACGGGTTCGGACGACCGCCTCCGGCGCGTGTGCGAGCGCTCGCGGGGCTTCGTCTACAGCGTGTCGCTGCTCGGCGTGACGGGGGAGCGGGCCACCCTCGCCAGCACCGCGCTCGACATCGCCAGGCGCCTCAAGGCCCTCACCGACCGGCCGGTCCTATCGGGCGTGGGCATCTCCAACGCCGAGCAGGCCGTCGAGGCCTGCCAGGTGGCCGACGGCGTGGTCATGGGCTCGGCGCTGCTGCGCCGGAGGTTGCAGGGCGCCTCGGTGGAGGAGGTCGCCGCCCTGGTGGCCGACGTGCGCACGGCCATCGACGCCTCATGAGCGGGCGGGCACGGTGAGCGCAGCGAACGGCCCGAGCGGCCGGGAGCGGGCGGGCACGGTGAGCGCAGCGAACGGCCCGAGCGGCCGGGAGCGGGCAGGCACGGTGAGCGCAGCGAACGGCCCGAGCGGCCGGGAGCGGGCAGGCACGGTGAGCGCAGCGAACGGCCCGAGCGGCCGGGAGCGGGCGAGCACCGTGAGCGCAGACGAGGCGGCCATGGCGCCGGAACCGGGGTGCGAGCTGTGCGAGGCAGCCCGGTTCACGCACTGGTACCACGAGGACGACGTCTGTTGGGTGGCCGACTGCGAGGTCTGCGACACCCCCATGGTCGTGTGGCGACGCCACGGCACCGAGCCCTCGGCCGACAACGTCGAGCACATGCTCGGCCGGCTCGCCGAGGCGGGCGAGGCCCGTTTCGGGACCGAGGGCTGGTCGATCGACCGCACGATGCGTCAGATCCCCTCTCATTTCCACGCCCATTGCCGCGACCCCAGGTGGCAGACGCGCCGCTGGTCCTCGTCGCCGTCGCGCTACACGGGCGTGGGGGGCGAGCGCAGGACGCTAGAACCATGAGCGCTGGCGGCGCCCCCGGCGAGGCGGTCACCCTCTACCAGCTCGTCGGGGGCACGGCCTGGTTCGAGAGCCTGGTCGACCGCTTCTACGCCGGGGTCGCCGAGGACGAGGTCCTCCGCCCCCTCTACCCCGAGCAGGACCTGACCGGGGCGCGGCGGCGGCTGACCGGCTTCCTCGTGCAGTACTGGGGCGGGCCGGACGACTACAGCCAGGCGCGGGGCCATCCCCGCCTGCGCATGCGCCACGCCCCCTTCGCCGTGGGGGCACGGGAGCGGGACCGCTGGGTGCGCCACATGGCCGCCGCCGTGCGCGCCGCCCAGCTCCAGCCCGATGCCGAGGCCGCGTTGCTCGACTACTTCGACCGGGCGGCCACGGCCATGGTCAACCAGCCAGCCGAGGGCACCGGGCCATGAGCACCGAGGGCACCGAGCCATGAGCACCGAGGGCACCGAGCCATGAGCACAGAGCCAGGAGCACAGAGGGGGACCGAGATATGACCACGAAGCTCGAGCCGGGCCAGCCGGCCCCGGCGTTCAGCCTTCTCGACCAGGACGGGAACGAGGTGAGCCTCCAGGGCTTCGCCGGCCGCAAGGTGCTCGTCTACTTCTACCCCCGAGCGGACACGCCCGGCTGCACCACCCAGGCATGCGGCTTGCGCGACGTGCTCGGCGACCTCGGCGACGTGGCCGTACTCGGCATCAGCCCCGACAAGCCCGCAGCGCAGAAGCGCTTCGACCAGAAGTACGGCCTCGGGTTCCCGTTGCTGTCCGACCCCGACAAGGCCGTGGCCCAGGCATTCGGCGCGTTCGGCGAGAAGAAGATGTACGGCAAGGTGACCATGGGCATCATCCGGTCGGCCTTCCTCGTCGGCGAGGACGGCAACCTCGAGCAGACCTGGTACAAGATCTCGCCCAAGGACACGCCGACCAAGCTGCTCGCTGCCTTGGCCGCTTGATGGCCCTGCCTCGACCGGTCGACGTCCTGCCCCACCGGGCGCCGTTCCTCTTCCTCGACGAACTGGTCGAGCTCGACCCGGGGCTCCTGTCCCGGGGGACGTGGAGCCTGACCGGGGAGGAGGCCTTCTTCGCCGGGCACTTCCCCGGCCGACCCGTGCTCCCCGGCGTGCTGCTCGTCGAAGCCATCGCCCAGTGCGGCGGGTGCTGCCTCTGGGGCGACGAGCGCTTCACCGGCAAGCTGGGCCTCTTCGGCGGGGTCGAGCGGGCGCGCTTCCGCCGCCAAGTCGTGCCGGGCGACACGGTCGAACTGCGCTTCGAGATGCGCCGACTTTCTGGTCGAGCGGGGAAGGGAACGGGTACGGCTAGCGTTCAGGGACAAGTCGCCTGCGAGGCCGAGCTCTTCTTCGTCGTCGTGGACGCCTGACGGCTGAGCGCCGGTCGTCACGTCGGCCCGCTCAGGTACCCCCCGGGCGGCCGGAGCCCCTACCATGGCGACCGACCCGCTCGGGCGGGCCACTCACGAAGCGAAGGATCAGCTTGCCGAAGACGAAAGATGACGCAATCCTGCTCGAGGGACGTGCGGAGGAAGCCCTGAAGGGCGGCCATTTCCGCATCTGCCTCGACAACGGCCACGAGGTGCTGGGCCACCTCAGCGGCAAGATGCGCAAGCACCGCATCCGCATCCTCCCCGGGGACCGGGTGCAGGTCGAGGTGTCGGCGTACGACCTCAATCGGGGTCGCATCACCTACCGCTACAAGTAGCCCCTCATCACGGCAGGTGGGGACCGGGTCCCCGCCGCCCCGGGCGAGCTGCATCGTCCGGCTCGGCGTCGAGCCAGGCCGACCGGTGCGGCTCTTGCGCGTCCGGGGGCCTGTCCTGCCCGTCGGGTCACCCGAGCGAGCGGTAGGCGGGGAACACCTCGTCGTCGCCGCTGCGGAGGTCGACGCCCTGCCGGCGCACCAGCGATTCGTACGCCTCCCTGGAGGGCACGATCCGCCAGGTGTGGAAGGACCGCTCCTCCTTGGAGAAGCCCTGTTTGAAGCGGAGCAGCGCATCTGCTGCGGCCCCGACACCGCCGCCGAGGTGCAGCGCGGCGTCCCCCCGCTGCTTGGACCACCGCCACGCCAGGTCGAAGATCAGCTTCGCCGGCTGCTGGGCCAGGAAGCGGTCCAACGTGCCCCCGAGGTGGTACTGGACGATGCCGCTCGTCTCAAAGAGCACAGCTCCGGCGGTGAGCTCGTCCCCGGCGTGCACGACGATGAGATGGACGTGCTCGTCGAGGTCCTTGCGCAACTCCTCGAAGTACTCCTGGGAGAAGGAGTACCGCTCGTCAGCGCCGACCCGGCGCATGGTCTCGTGGTACACGTGGACGAACTGGGGAAGGTGCGCCCAGGCTTCGTCCACCGTGGCGACACGCCCCTCGCCGTTGCTGCGCTTGATGTCGCGGCGGTGGTTCTTGCGGATGCCGGCGAGGATCTCCTCGTCCGTGCGCCGCAGGTCCATCACGACGGTCGAGCCGTGGTGGACGACGGCGCCCACGGTGGCCATGGCCTCGAGGTCCGCAGGCAGCAGGGGGTTGAGGCGGACGAAGCAGGAGCGGGCGCCGCGCTCCTCGAGCGCTGAGCGCAGCGCCGCGCACGCGGCCAGCCATTGGTCGTGGCCGAGCCCGCCGGGGCTCACCGCCGGGCCCGGGTAGCCGTAGGGCGACGTGGCGTCCACTTCCGACGTGCCCGGGATCTCCCGGAACAGCAGGGGCAGGAAGAACCTCCCGCCCCGGTCGTCGGACCAGCTGAACGCCGTCGACTCCGCCGCTTCGAGGCGCCCGCAGATCGAGACGTACTCGGGCAGGTGGTAGGTGTCGTGCTCGACGAGGGGCAGCACCTCGTGCCAGTCCGACGACGTGGCCGTGACCCAGGTCGTGCTCGCCATGACATCCCCCCGCACGGTCGTCAGGCACCCGGCCCGCTCCAGCTACCGGGGGGCAGGTTACCAGTCGCCGATGGGCACCTAGCGTCGTTAGTCAGAACGGTTCACGGCGGGTTCACGAGCCTGGCGGCCGGCCTTCCACGCCCGGTCAGCACTCGGGGGCGGGGCCGATCACCAGGGTGCCGTTGTGGCCGCCGAAGCCGAAGGAGTTCGACAGGCTCGGGCCCGGCTCCCAGGGGCGGGCCTCGCCCACGACGAGGTCGATGGCGGGGAGCTCGGGGTCCACGGCGGTGGTGTTGGCTGTGGGGGGGACGAGCCGGTGCGCCATGGACAGCACGACCGCCATCGCCTCGATGGCCCCGGCGGCGCCGAGCGCGTGCCCGGTGACGCCCTTGGTGGAGGTCACGATGGGGCCGGGCAGCCCGAACACCTTGGCGAGGGCCTGCGCCTCGGCGGCGTCGTTGAGGGGGGTCGAGGTCCCATGGGCGTTGATGTGGCGGATGTCCTCGGGCCGCAGGCCGGCGTCCTGGAGGGCGAGCTCCATGCAGGCGACCGCACCGCCGCCACCCGGTGAGGGCGCGGTGATGTGGTAAGCGTCCGCCGTCGAGGCCGAGCCGAGCACCTCGGCCAGCACGGCGGCGCCCCGGGCCCGAGCGTGCTCGAGGTCCTCGAGGACGAGCACGGCACCCGCCTCGGCCATCATGAACCCGTCCCGTTCGCGGTCGAAGGGTCGGCTGATGCCCGACCGGGACGTGGCCGTCATGTTGTTGAAGCCCTGGAGGGCCACGGGGGTCATCGAGGCCTCGGTCCCCCCGGCGAGGACGACGTCACAACGCCCGTCCATGATGGCCCGGGCCGCGTTGCCGATGGCGTGGGTGCCCGCCGCGCAGGCCGTCACCGTCGTCTCGCACGGGCCCTTGAAGCCGTAGCGCATCGAGATGGCCGCCGCGCCGGCGTTGGCCATCATCATGGGCACGAGGAAGGGGGAGACCCGGCGCGGGTCCTTGTTGTAGTAGACGAGGATCTGCTCCTCGAGGGTGAGCAGCCCGCCGACGCCGGTGCCGAGCAGGACGCCGGTGCGGGCGGGGTTGGCCTCGAGCTCACCGGCGTGCTCGAGGGCCATGGCCGCCGCGGCCAGGGCGAACTGGGCGAAGCGGTCCGTGCGGCGGGCCTCTTTGGGGTTGTCGAAGTAGGGGACCGGGTCGAAGTCGGGGACGCGCCGCTCCCCCTCGACCACGGTCGAGAGCAGCCCCTGCCAGTAGGCGTCGACCCCGATGCCGCAGGGCGCCACGACCCCGAGACCGGTGATGGCGACACGACGACGCGTCATCGCGCTGACTCCTTCTCCACGCTCGACCATGGCCGGCGCCCGGGCGCGGCCCACGCTTCCACTGCTCGTCCTCAGAGCTTCGAGGTGATGAGCTCGTAGGCCTGGCCGACGGAGGCGATGCCCTCGAGCTCCTCCTCCTCGACGGTCACGTCGAACTCCTCCTCGAGCGCCATGACGAGCTCGACCAGGTCGAGGGAATCGGCGTCGAGGTCGTCGGCGAAGCTGGCCTGCAGGGTCACCTTGTCGGCGTCCACCGACAGCACCCGCACGGCGCACTCCTTGAAGCGGTCGAAGTTGTCTGCCATGGGCGTTCCGTTCTCTCGTTCTCTCGTTCCGTGGGGGACCCGCCTCGGCGGGTGGCTGAACGGGCCGTCAGCCCATGACCAGCCCGCCGTCGACCGGCACCACCGCGCCGGTGACGAAGGAAGCGGCGTCAGAGGCGAGGAAGGCCACCACGGCTGCCACCTCCTCCGGTGTGCCGAAGCGCCCCAGGGGTACCGACTGGCTCAGCGCCAGCCGCTGCGCCTCCGGCAGCGCGTCGGTCATGTCGGTCGTGATCGGCCCCGGAGCCACCACGTTGGCGGTGATGTTACGTGACGCGAACTCGCGGGCGAGCGACCGGGCCAGCCCGATGAGCCCGGCCTTGGAGGCGGCGTAATTGGCCTGGCCGGCCTGGCCGGCGATGCCGACGATCGAGGACACGAAGACGAGGCGGCCGAAGCGCTGCTTCATCATCGACCGCACCGCCCGCTTGGCCACCCTGAAGCCGCCCGTGAGGTTGGCGTCGAGGACGTCGCCGAAGTCGGCCTCGCTCATGCGCAGCACGAGGCCGTCCCGGTTGAGGCCGGCGTTGGAGACGAGCACCTCCACCGGGCCGAGGCTCGCCTCGACCTCGGCGAAGGCCTCGTCCACGTCCTCGCCGGCGGTGACGTCGCAACGCACGGCCAGCGCGCCCTCGAGCACGGCCGGCGGGGAGGTGCGGTAGGTGACGGCCACCCGGTGCCCTCGGCCGAGGAACGCCCGGGCGCAGGCGAGGCCGATGCCCCGGTTCCCCCCCGTCACGAGCACGGTGCGGGGCACAGGGGCGGCCACCATCAGGTCTGGCCCCAGCGGACCACGGCTGACGCCCAGGTCATGCCGGCGCCGAAGCCGGTGAAGAGCACGACGTCCCCGTCGTGCAGCCGGCCCTGGGCGATGGCGGCCTCGAGGGCGAGGGGGATGGTGGCGGAGGACGAGTTGCCGATGCGGTCGATGATGACCGAGCTCTTCTCCATGGGGATGCCGAGGCGCTGGTTGGCCGATTCGATGATGCGGATGTTCGCCTGGTGGGGGATGACGAGGTCGACGTCGTGCGCGGTGACGCCGGCCATCTCGAGGGACCGCTTGGAGGAGTCGACCATCACCCGCACGGCGCGGCGGAAGACCTCGCGGCCCTCCATCTTGATGAGCCCGCCGTAGTCGCAGTACAGGATCGACTCGGCGGAGCCGTCGCAGCCCAGGTCCCAGCCGAGGAGGCCCAGGGAGCCCTCGCGGCCCTCGCGGCCCTCGACCACCGAGGCCCCGGCCCCGTCGGAGAAGAGGATGGCCGTGCCCCGGTCGGTGTAGTCGGTGAAGCGGGACAGGGTGTCGGCCCCGATCACCAGGACCTTGTCGACCCCGGTGGCGACGAAGCCTTGGGCGGCGACCAGGGCGTAGACCCACCCGGCGCAGGCGGCGTTGACGTCGAAGGCCCCGCAGCGCATGCCGAGCTCCTCGGAGACCGAGGCGGAGGTGGCAGGCACCGTCCTGTCCGGGGTGGTGGTGGCCAGGATCAGCAGGCCGATGTCGGCGGGGTCGACCCCCGCCGCGGCCAGCGCCTTGCCGCCGGCCTCGACGGCGAGCGCCGAGGTGACGCCGCCGACGCGGCGCTCACGTATCCCCGTGCGCTCGACGATCCACTGGTCCGACGTGTCCATCATCGACTCGAGGTCGGCGTTCGTGAGCGTCTGCTCCGGGAGGGCGCCGCCCACCCCGGTGATCACGCCTGCGCGCATGGTCGCCTCCCGTTGGCCTGCGACGAACTGGGCTCTGCTGGTCTCGTCATCCCGGCTCGTCCGGTCATCCTGCCCGGTCAGCCGATCCGCAGCCAGGCGAGGGGCTGGCTCGGGGCCACCCGCTCGCCCTGCCAGGCGAGCACCCCCATCAGCAGACCGCTGAAGCGGGACGTGATGACGTGCTCGCCGACCCGCCCGACTTCGTCGCCGATGGCGATGGGCTGGCCGTCGCGCAGCGTGTCGGCGGGGGAGAACACCCCGGCGGCGGTGCTGACGAGCAGCCGCTCCACCGCGAAGAGGGTCTCGCCCTCGACGCGGGCGTGGGCCTTGGCGCGCCCGGAGAGCTCGCCGGCGAGGCCAGCGGCCTCCTCGGGCGTGGCCGCGGCGTGCGTCGAGCCCTCGACGCCTCGCTTGGCGAGGCCCGAGAGCACGGTCCCC
>WHTX01000353.1 GCA_009377505.1 Acidimicrobiia bacterium | reverse complement strand
GGCCCGAAGCGGTGCTCGTCCTCGTCCTCCTCGTCTCCGCCTACGAGGCCGGTGACTACCTGGTCGGCTCCGGGGCGGCGAACCTGCTCGAAGGGCCCGTCGCTGGGGCCATCGGCGTGCTCGCCGTGAGCTTCGCCGCCTCCCTGGCCGAGCCCCAGCCTCTCTCCTCGCGCACGGTGTGGGTGCTCGGCGCCCTGACCGCGCTGTGCTGCCCGCTCGGCCAGCTGGCCGGCTCGGCCATGCTGCCCCGGGGAAACGTGTTCGCCCCCGCCCTGCGCCGCATGGACTCCCTCCTCGTGACCGGGCCCGCCTGGGTCGGCCTCCTGCTGGTCACCGGGCGCCTTCCGTGAGGTCGAGGCCCGTCTCGATGGGCGGGCGCGCCGCTACCGTGGCGCAGGCGCCGCTCTCCGCGGTGGCTCGGGAGCATGGCGGGGAGATTGCGGCTCAAGTCGCACCTCGACGTTGCCGATAGGAGGACGTGGTGCCGAAGCCGTTGTACCAGCACCTGACCGCCCCGCAGTTCGTCGAGCAGCTCGACGCCCGGTCTCCCAGCGAGCTGCGGGCCATGCGCGCCGAGTGCGAGCAGGTCGAGGCGGCGATCTCCTTCGCCCGCCGCGCCCTGCACGGCCGTCTGGACATCGTGCACGCTGAGCTGCGCCGACGTGTCGAGGGAGCGGCCAACCCCCGCCTCGACGACCTCGTCGCCCAGCTGCCCACGATCCTCGCCGAGACGCAGCCCACAGGCGTCACCGGCAGCCAGCGCGTGCTGCTCACGCCTGAGCCCTCGGTCGTGCAGGAGGAGCTCATGGGCGTCGTCGACGCGGTCGCCGGCCCCGAGGCCCTCACCCACCTGTCCCGCCTCGACGACGACGCCCTCGGTGCCACCGTGGGCGAGCTGTCCGGGCTCGAGCAGGAGCTCTCCACGGCCCGGCGCCAGCTGCACCACCAGATCGACGTGCTGCAGGCCGAGCTCACGGCTCGCTACGAACGGGGCGAGCTCAGCGTCGAGACGCTGCTGGCCTGATCGGCCGCGGCCCGGCTTCCCGGACGGGAGCGGGCTGCCGTACTGTCAGCTGGGCCGAGCGCGGGTGTGCGCTCGGCGCCGGGAGCGAGGCGGGTGGTGGACGAGGTTCGACCGGCGGGAAGGTCCTCGAGGTCGCCGGGGCGGGGACGAGCGCCAGGCGCCGAGAAGCGCTGGGCCGACCTCGGTACCTTCGTGCGCGAGCAGCGCGGTGAGGCGCAGCTCTCCCTGCGCAGGCTCTCCGACCTCTCGGGCATCTCCAACCCGTACCTGAGCCAGATCGAACGCGGCCTGCGGCGTCCTTCGGCCGACATCCTCCAGCAGCTCGCCCGGGCGCTCGAGCTGGCGCCGGAATCGCTCTACGTGCGCGCCGGGATCCTCGACGCCGACGAGGGCGCGCCGGACCTCGTGGCCGCCATCCGCCGGGACCCCGAGCTCGGCGAGGCCCAGAAGCGCACGCTGATCCACGTGTACGAGGCGCTGCGCTTGGAGAGCGGCGCGCGCCGGGTGGCCAGGGCAGGCCGGGTCGGGGAATCCGGCATGCCCGAGGGCGGTTGAGTCCTCCGGTGCGCAGGCTGGCCGTCATCTCGTTGCACACCTCCCCCCTCACCCAACCCGGCACCGGTGACAGCGGGGGCATGAACGTCTACGTCCGTGAGCTGGTCGGGGCGCTCGCCCAGGCCGGCGTGGACTGCACCACGTACGTGCGGGCGTGGTCCGACGACCTGCCCGACACGGTCGAGGTGGAGAGCGGCTTTCGCGTCGTGCACGTGCCCGCCGGGCCTGCCGAGCTGCCCAAGGAGCACCTCGGCAAGGTGGTGGACGAGTTCACCAGCGGCGTGCGCGCCCACATCCAGTCGACGGGCGGCGTCGACGCCGTGCACGCCAACTACTGGCTGTCGGGCGTGGTCGGCCACCACCTCAAGCACGAGCTCGACGTGCCCCTCGTGTGCACGTTCCACACCCTGGCTCGGGTCAAGGCAGACACGGGTGATGCCGAACCCGAACGGCGCCTGCGGGCCGAGGCCGAGGTCATCACCTGCTGCGACGCCATCCTCGCCAACTCCCCGGCGGAGGTGGCCCAGCTCACAAGTCTCTACGGCGCCGTCCCGAGCCGGGTCGAGCTCGTCCCCCCCGGCGTGGACCACGCCTTCTTCTCGCCCGGCCCGCGGCCAGGGGCTCGGGCGGCGCTCGGCCTCGACGACCGGCCCGTCCTGCTCTTCGCCGGCAGGGTCCAACCGCTCAAGGGCCTCGACGTGGCCATCAGAGCGCTGGCCGAGCTGCGCCGGAGAGACGCCGTGCTCGTCGTGGTGGGCGGGCCGTCGGGCGCCGAGGGCGAGGCCTACGAGGCTGCCTGCCACCAGCTGGTCGAGGACCTCGGGCTCGCCGGCCGGGTCGTGTTCCGGCCGCCGCAGCCCCACCACCTGCTGTCGAGCTACTACCGGGCCGCGGACGTCTGCATCGTGCCCAGCCGCTCGGAGTCCTTCGGCCTCGTCGCCCTCGAGTCGGCAGCCTGTGGCACTCCGGTGGTGTGCGCCGCCGTCGGTGGGCTGCTCACCCTGGTGGAGGACGGCCGCACGGGCCTCCTCGTCGAGGGCCGCCAGCCGGCCGACTACGCCGCCGCCGTCGACCGGCTGCTCGCGGACGAGCGCCTCGCCGCCCGCATGGGCCGAGACGCCTCTGCCAAGGCCCGGGGCTACACGTGGTCGACGACGGCGGCGCGGCTGCGGCGCATCTACGGCGACGTCGCCGCCCGGGGGCTCGTGGAGTGCACCGCCAGCTGACCGCTCGGGGGCGGCCCGGACCGGTCGGGGCGGGCGGGGCCGGCCAGGCCGGCCTGCGTAGGCTCGCCGGGTGTTCGTCTCCAGCCAGCCCCCGTCCTCGCCCGGGGACCTCGCCCGACTCGAAGCCCTGATCGAGGCCTTCTTCGTGCGCCAGCTCGAGGAGAACGAGGTCGTCAAGGCGCTCGACCATGGTGAGGCGGGCCAGCGCCGCTGGTACCTGCGCCTCGCCGGGGAGGCCAAGGCGACCTTCACGATCTGGTTCACGTTGGGCCAGCGCACGCTGTCCTACGAGACCTACGTGATCCCCGCGCCGGAGGAGAACCACCAGGTCTTCTACGAGCAGCTCCTGCGCCGGAACCTCAAGCTCTACGGCGCGCACTTCGCCATCGGGGCCGAGGACGCCGTCTTCCTCGTGGGCCAGCTCGCCAACGATGACATCGACGAGGTGGAGCTCGACCGGGTCGTGGGCTCGATCTACGTCTACGTGGAGCAGTTCTTCGTGCCCGCCATGCGCGTCGGCTTCGCTTCCCGCTTCAGCTGAGTTCCAGTTGGCCGGATTTCGATCAATGTCATTGTCTTTCATTGATCACTCCCGCTATGGTGTGGCTCTGCAAGACGGGCCGGGCGGTCGTCCACCTCGGGGAAGCGGTGCGACGCCGCCCGGTCCGCCCGCACGCCTCCTACGCTGAGCGCCCACAGGGGGGCCGAACCCGTCCCGCGTCGGCGGGCCGTGGGTACGTCGTCGTGGCCGTAGCAGGTCGCGAAGGCCCAGGGCTCGTGCGGAATACTTGGCGCCTCCTGCAGGGTTGCAGAGCACCACCATGAACTCGCCTCGCCGGGGCGCGGCTCGGGCGGAGCCGAGTCGGGACGATCATCAGCGAGAGGTCGATGGCCAAAGCAACGAAGAAGTCCAGCGGGAAGGCCGACGAGCAAGAGGTGGCCGCCGTGACGACGCCGTACCCACCGGACTTCTTGGAGCAGCAGCGTGAGCTCCTCCTCGAGGAACGAGCCCGCTACGTGCGCTCGGCCGACGCACTGAGGGCCGAAGCCGAGTCGCTGGCCAACGAGCGCGAGCCCGGCGACGTGCAGTTCGACGAGGAGTCGGGCGAAGGCGACACGCTCGCCGTCGAGCGGGAACGCGATCTCGCCCTGTCGGCGCAGGCCCGTGCTGCGGTCGACGCCATCGACGCCGCGCTCCTCCGGATCGAGCACGGCACCTACGGAGTGTGCTCGGTCTCGGGCCTGCCCATCCCCCAGGAGCGCCTCGAGGCCATCCCCTGGGCTTCCGAGCGCGTCGAGTACAAGGCGGGGTCCTTCCGCTACTGAACCGCCACCCCCACGGGTGATGTCCGGGCAGGCGGCGCCCATGGCGGGGCGCTACCCTCAGGCCTGTGCTGAAACTCCAGGTCATCGGGGGTGGCCGTATGGGCGAGGCGCTCGTCCGCGGCCTGGTGTCATCGGGCTGGGCGACGACGGCCGAGCTTCGGGTCGTCGAGGCGGTCGCGCCTCGGCGCGCCGAGCTCGCCGCCGCCCTGCCGGGACTCGAGGTCGTCGACCAGGCCGGCCCGGCACAAGACGTCCTCCTCGCCGTCAAGCCTGCCGACGTGGAGAACGCCTGCCAGGAGCTCGCGCGGGCCGCCCCGCCCCGCCGGCTGCTCTCGATCGCCGCCGGGGTGACGACGGCGACGCTCGAGGCGCAACTCCCCGGGGGCACGGCCGTGGTCCGGGCCATGCCCAACACCCCCGCCCTCGTCGGTGCCGGGGTCGCCGCGCTGGCCCCAGGTTCGGCTGCGGGGCCCGGCGACCTCGACTGGGCCGAGGCGGTGCTCTCCGCCGTGGGGGCCGTCGTGCGGGTGTCCGAGCCCCAGCTCGACGCGGTCACCGGCTTGTCAGGGTCGGGCCCGGCCTACGTCTTCCTCGTGGTCGAGGCCCTCGTCGAGGCGGGGGTGCTCGTCGGGCTGGCCCGCCAGACGAGCGAGGTCCTGGCCACGGGAACCGTCCTCGGCGCCGCCCGCCTGCTCGAGGAGAGCGGTCGCAGTGCCGCCGACCTGCGGGCCGACGTCACCTCGCCCGGGGGGACCACGGCAGCCGGGCTACGCGAGCTCGAGCGGCACGGGGCGCGCGCCGCGTTCCTCGAGGCGGTGGCGGCGGCCACCGCCCGCTCCGCCGAGCTCGGCCGCGGCTAGATCTGCTCGGTCCCCCCAACTCGTGCACTTGTGACAAGTTCTGGGACCGAGCAGAGCCCGGTGGGGGTTGGGGTCCCCGCCGGGGATGGGGGAGGCGCCGAA
>WHTX01000026.1 GCA_009377505.1 Acidimicrobiia bacterium | reverse complement strand
CTGGGGCGTGTCCCAATTCGTCGATGAGTGCGGCCTCAACGTGCGCGGTGGTGACGGCGGGGCGGGCTGCGTGTCCTTCCGCCGGGAGACCTTCGTGCCCCGCGGCGGGCTCGACGGGGGCAACGGCGGCAAGGGCGGCGACGTCTGGCTCGTCGCCGATCGCAACGTCGCATCGCTCCTGGCCTTCCGCGACCACCCCCACCGCCGCGCCACGAGCGGCGTGCACGGCAAAGGCAAGAAGCAGCACGGCGCCGCCGGCGAAGACCTCGTGGTGGCCGTGCCCGAAGGCACCGTGGTCAAGGACCGGGACGAGGAGACCATCGCCGACCTGGTGCGCCACGGCGACCGCTGGCTGGCGGCGGAGGGCGGGCGGGGCGGGCGGGGCAACGCCTCGTTCCTCTCCAACCGGCGGCGCGCCCCCACTTTCGCCGAGCAGGGCGAGGAGGGCGAGGAGCGCTGGCTGCGCCTGGAGCTGAAGCTGGCTGCCGACGTCGCCCTCGTCGGCTTCCCCAACGTGGGGAAATCGACCCTCATCTCCCGCATCTCGGCCGCCAAGCCCAAGATCGCCGACTACCCCTTCACCACCCTCGAGCCCAACCTCGGCGTGGTGCGCACTGACGAGGGCTTCGAGCTGGTGGTGGCGGACATCCCCGGCCTCATCGAGGGCGCGCACGAGGGCCGGGGCCTCGGCCACCGGTTCCTGCGCCACATCGAGCGGGCCCGGGCCCTGCTCGTGCTGTGCGACCTGGCCATGGCCGACGGCACCACCCCCGAAGCCCAGGAGCGGGTGCTCGTGCGCGAGCTGGCCAGCTACCGCCCCGAGTTGGCCGAGCGCCCCCGCCTGGTCATCGGCTCACGCGCCGATCTCGAGGGCCTCGTGGGCCCGGCGCACCCGAACTTCTCCGGGCGGCGGGTCTCGGCCGTCACCGGGCTGGGCCTGCCCCAGCTCATCGGCGACCTGGTCCGCCTCGTCGACCAGGCCCGCCGGGCCGAGCCCGTGCCCGAGGCCTACATCGTGCACCGCCCCGACTCCGAGGGCTTCCGCGTCGTGCAGGCCGAGGACGGCGCGTGGGTGGTCGAGGGCCGGGCCGCGGAGCGGGCCGTCGCCCTCTCCGACCTCACCAACCTCGAGGCCCTCGACTACGCCCGCCAGCGGCTCGAGACGCTGGGCGTGAACCGGGCGCTGCTGCGCGCCGGGGCTCGCGAGGGCGACAGGGTGCGCATCGGGCGGCTCGAGCTCGAGTACGCCGAGGACTGACGTCGTGCGCGTGGTGGTGAAGGTGGGCACCTCGTCGATCACCGACGAAGGTGGCCACATCGACGAGGACGCGGTAGGCAAGCTCTGCGCCGAGCTCGCCAAGGCCCGCGGCGCCGGCCACCACGTGCTGCTGGTGTCCTCGGGAGCGGTGGCGGCCGGCCTGCCCGCGCTCGGGCTCAGCGACCGGCCCCGGGACACGCTGACCCTCCAGGCCCTCTCCGCCGTCGGGCAGAGCCGCCTCATGCAGGTCTACAACGAGGTGCTTGGCGGGCACGGGCTCGTCGCCGGCCAGGTGCTCGTCTCCCCCCTCGACTTCTTCGAGCGCTCCCAGTACCTGCACGCCCGAGCCACCATCCTGCGCCTGCTGGAGCTCGGCGTGCTGCCCGTCGTGAACGAGAACGACGCCCTCGCCGACGCCGAGATCCGTTTCGGGGACAACGACCGCATCGCCGCCCTGCTCGCCCACCTCGTCCGGGCCGACCTGCTGGTGCTGTTGACCGACACTCCGGGCGTCTACACCGCCGACCCTCGCATCCGGGCTGACGCCTCCCTCATCGAGGAGATCCAGGAGGTCGACCGGGCGCTCGAGACGGTGGCCGGCATGCCGGGCTCGGCGCGGGGCAGCGGTGGGATGGCCTCCAAGCTGGCGGCGGCGAAGATCGCCGCCTGGTCGGGGGTGCCCACCATCATCGCCGCCTCGGGCCGGGAGGCGGTCCTCCTCGATGCCATCTCGGGGGCTCCTGGCGTCGGCACGGTCATCCAACCCCGGGGACAGCACCTCTCCGCTCGCAAACTGTGGATCGCCTTCGCCGTGCCCGCCTCGGGGACCGTGGTGGTCGACGCCGGCGCCCGCCGTGCCCTCGAGGAGCGGGGCACGTCGCTGCTGCCCGTGGGCGTGACCGAGGTGGCGGGGGATTTCACCGCAGGGGACGCCGTCGAGGTGGCGGGGCCCGACGGCGTCGTTTTCGCCAAGGGCCTGACCAGGATGGCGGCCTACCAGGTCGCCGGGGCACGAGGCAAGCGCAGCGAGGCGCTCGTCGGCCTGCCCGGCGAGGTCGTCCACCGCGACGAGCTCGTCCTCGTGCCCTGACGGGCGCCGTGGTGGGGGGCGCTCAGTTGCCGGGCGCGGGTCTCGACTGGGCGTCGCCGCCCCCGGCCTCGCCCGTGCCCGTGGCGCCCTCGCCCGTGCCCACCTGGGGTGCCGCCTCGGCGGGGGCGATGCCGAGCTGGGCGCGGATCTGGGCGAGGCGGGCGCCGGCCTCGGCGTTCTGGGCGGCCTGTTCGATCTCGAGCATCTGGGACTGGACCGAGGAGCCCTGCAGCTCGGACATGCCCTTGGCCTTGGCGTAGCGAGCCTCGATCTTCAGGCGCACCTCGTCCATGCTCGGCACGTCCTCGCCCACCGTCTGGGAGAGGGACGTGAGCGCCTTGTTCATCTGCTCCTGCATCTTGGCCTGCTCGAGCTGGCCCATGAGCTGCTGCTGCTCGGACAGCTTGCGCTGGAGCACGGTGGAGTTCTGCTTGACCGCGTTCTTCGCCTGGTCCGAGGCTTGCGCGGCGGCGAGCGAGAGCTGCTTGAGCTCCTCCACCTCGGTTTCGACGGCGATGAGCTGGTTAGCGATGGTCTCGGCCGCGTGGGTGAGCTCAGCCATCTTGGTGGCGTTGCCGGCCTTGTTCGCCTCGTCGGCCATCAGCACGGCCTGGCGGGCCTGGCTGTTGAGCTTCTCGAGATCGTCCATCCGCCGGTTCAGGCGCAGCTCGTTCTGCTTCTGGTTGGCGATGACGTTCGCGGCCTGCTCTGTCAGGCGCTGGTGCTGTTGCTGTGCCTCCATGATGGCCTGCTGGAGCTGCACCTTCGGGTCGGCGCGCTCGTCGAATGACCCGCTCAGCTTGGCGGTGAGGTACTTCCACCAGCGCTTCAACAGCTTGAACATCGCGCCAGCTTAACCGTGCTGTTTCCCGAGCCTGGTCGCCGAACGGACTGAGCTGGTGCGACGCAGAGGACTTCAGCACGTTGTGCCGGCTGACCAGGTGGAGCGGTCGACCGGCCCCGTCCCTCGGTGGCCCCGCTGGCCGCTACTCGTCTGGGTGCGCCGGTTGCCGGCGGGCAGGCCGGGGCGCCCCCGGACCGGCCCCGAGGGCGGCTGGGCGTTCCGGCGGGGGCCATGAGGCGCCGGCTAGCCGCCTGGGTGCGCTCGTTGCCGGCAGGCTGGCTCGCACGCACCCGGCCACGCAGGCCCGCCGCAGCCACGCGCGGCCTGCCCGTCCCTCCCCTCACCCACCGCTATGGCGTCCCGGGCCCTTGGAACCACTACGTCGGGGGCTGCGCCCCCGACGGCGCCTTTGGCGCCTCCCCCCATCCCCGGTGGGGACCCCAACCCCGCCGGGCTCTGCTCGGTCCAGAACTTGTCACAAGTGCACGAGTTGGGGGGACCGAGCAGATCTAGCCGGAGCCGGCCGACAGCCCGCCCGATTCCTCGAGGGCGAGGCGCAGCGCCTCCATCTCCTCGACGAGGTGCTCGATGTCGGTGCCGACGCCGGCGAGGGCGGCGACGTCCCCGACCGAGGCCGACAGCTCGGCCGCCCGGGTCACCGACTCGTCGAGCTGCGCCTGCAGCAGGCGGAGGCGCTTCTCGGCCTGGGCGGTGACCTCGTCGAGCCGGGACGCCGAGTCGAGCTGGCCCTGCAGGGAGGCCACCGTCCGTGCCGCCACGTCGTCGGTGGAAAGGGGGTCGGCGGCCGCGCTCGCCTCGGCGGCGCGCTGCGCCTCGCCCAGACGGCGCCCCAGGCTGGGCACGTCGATGCGCTGGCGGGCCTGGCGCAGCGTGTTGCCCCGCTGGGCGGTGGCCCACACCTGCTGCACCCCTTCGTCGAGGCGCTGGCCGATGTCGGCGAGGCGGTCGCGGGTCGGCCCCGCGGGCGTCTTGCCGACGAGCTCGCGGAATCGGGCCTGGGCCTGGAGGGCGTCGCGGGCGAAGAAGCGCCACGGCTCGCCGAGGGTGAAGGGGTCCAAGCCCCGGGCCGTGGCGCCGGCCGTGCCGGGCGAGGCCGCCGCCGTGCGCTTCAGCATCGTCAGCACCGTCGCCGCCAGCCACAACACCACGCCGAGCAGTACGCCGACGACGAGGGACCCGGCGAGCAGGCCGGCGATGACGGCAGCGACGCCGAGCCCGAGGCCGACCGGCGTCACTGCAGCACGCGCGAGCGAGGTACTGGCCATCCACCGACGTTAGCCACCGTGTTCTCCCCACCACCGTGCGCGCCCCCCCTCCCGGTGCCCGCCTCGCCCGGCGCGGCCTGCCCGGGCGGCTCAGGCCGGGAGCTGGTCGGGCACGTCCTCGGGCAGGAGCACGGTGAGGTCCTCCTCGGTCGGCTTGGGAAGGGCGACGACCCGGCTGGCGTGGCGGGCGACGACCACCTCGAAGAGGTTCCGCACCAGGCGGGCGTTGCCGAAGCCCTTGTCCCTGGGGACGGCCTCCACGAGGGCGCGGACGAGGGCGAGCGCCTCGCTGGTGGGCAGGTAGCGCAGCTTCGTGCCCATGCTCTCGAAGATGGCCACCAGCTCACCGGAGGAGTAGTCGGCGAATCGGATGGTGGTGGGGAAGCGGGAGCGCAGCCCCGGGTTGGCCTCCACGAAGTGCGCCATCTCCTCGGGGTAACCGGCCACGATGACGACCGTGCGGTCGCGGCGATCCTCGACGAACTTCACCAGGGTGTCGATGGCCTCCCGGCCGAAGTCGTTCTCGCCCCCCCGGGCGAGCGCGTAGGCCTCGTCGATGAGCAGCACACCGCCGTCGGCCCGGTCGAAGGCGTCCCGCACTCGCAGCGCCGTCTGGCCGACGAAGCCGGCGACCAGGCCCGATCGGTCGGTCTCGACGAGCTGGCCTTGCTCCACCACCCCGAGAGACCGGTAGACCTCGGCGAGTAGCCGGGCCACGGTGGTCTTGCCCGTCCCCGGGTTGCCCACGAAGACCAGGTGACGACTGCCCTCCATCACCGGCAGGCCGTGCTGGCGGCGCAGCTCCTGGACGGCCAGCAGGTTCGCCACCAGCTTAACCTCGGCCTTCACCGCCGCGAGGCCGACCAGGTCGTCGAGCTCGGCCAGCACTTCCTCGACGGGGCGCGCCGGGGCCAGCTCCTCGGCGGGGACGGCGGCGGTGCCCGCCCTCGCCCCCGTCGGCGGCACGTTGGCCGACCTCGCGGCCGGGCTTCCGCCCGCTCCGGCGCCGGGTGCCGCCCGCAGCAGGGGCAGCAGGCGCCCGCGCCAGGCCTCGATGGCCTCGAGCTCCCGGCGCGAGGTGTGCTCGTCGAGCGCGGCGGTGGTGTGGGCCAGCCGGACAGCACGGTGGTAATAGGTGCGGGCGAAGGCCGTCCCCAGGCGCTGGTCACCGGCGGCCAGCGTCTCGACGAGGGCGGAGGGCCTCTCCAGCCAGTCGCGCTTGTCCCGCACGAGGCCCGCGGTGCGCACCGCCTCGGGCGTGGCGCCCGACAGGCTGGTGTCGAGGCGCCCGGCGAACGCGCCGATGAGCGCCCAGAGCTGGGCGTCGTCCTCCCGGCCCTCGACGTCGAGCAGCGCCGCCACCAGCGAGAACGCGTCGAGCGCGGCGTCCCGCTCCGCGCGCTCGGCGTCCCGCCCGGCCCGCCGGGCCAATTCGGCCAGGACGTCCCCCACCGCGGCCACGAAGTCGGCCACGGCGTCGTCGAGGAGGCTGCGGGGCATCGCAGCGGAGGTTACAGGCGCACCGCAGGTCGGCCGCTCGCAGGTCCTGCGCGCCTCGGCCCACGCCGCGCTCGGGTGGCCGCCGCGCACGCCCGGTGGTGGGCGACGCCCGCCGGCGCACGGGCGGGCCTTCAGGCGAACAGCTCGGCGATGCGGGCCTCGTAGGCGGCTGCCGCCTCCCGGTCGGGCACTGGCGGGGGGCGCAGGGTCAGGCTGTCGGCCACGCCTCCCGGCCCGACGAGCCCGCGCAGCGCCGAGGACACCTCGCCCGGCGTGCCGCACACGACGAACGCCCGGGCCATGTCGTCGCTGACGAGCGCCGGGCTCAGCCGGCCCGCCGCGGCCGCCTCGGCGAGCGCCCGCGCTTCGGCCCCGAAGCCCTGGCCCTCGTAGTAGGGGAAGTACTGGGAGATCGAGGCATAGAAGGCGACGTGGCGCTTGGCGTCCTGCACGGCCTGGGCCCGGTCCGGGTTGGGCGCGACGGTCAGCCACAGGTTGACGTCGACGTCGTCGCGCTCGCGGCCCGACTCGGCGAGCCCCTGGGCGAAGGGACCCTCCACCTGCTGGCGCGCCCAAGGGATCGACCAGGAGGGGTGGCCGAGCAGGCCGTCGGCCCACCGCCCGGCCACCTGGCACAGCGGCGAGCGGAGCGCTGCCACCCAGATGGGCAGGCGGTGGCGGAGCGGTGCCCGCAGCTCGAGCCCGCTGAAGTCGACCTGGTAGTGGCGGCCGTCGAAGCGACGCTCCGCCGTGCCTGGGCGGCCCGGAGTGGCGGCGAACCCGGTCGTGACCATACGGATGACCTGGATGGCCTCGGCGAGGCGGGCCACGGGCGGGTCGTAGGCCACACCGTGGGCGCCAGTGTGCCAGGTCCGCACGCTGGCGCCCAGGCCCAGGGTGAAGCGGCCCTCGCTGGCCCGGTCGAGGTCGAGTGCCTCGATGGCCGTCTCGAAGGGGCTGCGGGTGAACGTGAGGGCGATGCCCGTGGCCAGGGAGAGGCGGGAGGTGACCGCCGAGGCGACGCCCAGGGGGACGAAGGGGCTCGAGTGCAGCTGCACCGAGAAGCAGCCCTCGAACCCGGCGTCCTCAGCCGCCCTGGCCTGGGCGGCGATGCCCGAGGCGGGGCGATGGGGAGCGAGGACGGCCCAGCGGCGCGGTGCGGTCACGCGGCGCACAGTACGCGGCCCGCTCGTCCTCGCGCCCGGGCGTCATCCCGGCCACTCGCCGGCGGCGTTCGACGCGCCGAACATCAGCAGCAGGAACACGGCGAGCGTGGCTACGAGCAGCGCGATGCGCAGGCCGAACAGTCTCGCCAGCACGAAGATGCCGAGCACGCCGGCGGCGCCCACCACGCCGAGGGCCAGGCCCCGCCAACCGAAGGCCAGGCCCCAGACGGCTCCGGTGGCGAGGCCGAACAGTCCGGCCAGGCGCAGGACACGCCCGATCTCCACCCGGTCCGGCCCCTGCTCCTGCATCGGGTCACCCTCCCTCGCCGACGTCTCCTGGGCGTGGTCTCGGCCGCCGCTAGTTGACGGGTGCGTCAATCCAACTACCGCCGGTGCACGCGCCAACCGTAAGCTCGCTGTCCATGAGTTCTCGCTTCGACTCGGTGCCGGCGGTCCGCGACGGTCTCCAGAAGGTCGACTACCTCGCGGACGAAGGCATCGCCGGAGTGGTCTACCTCGCGGACCGGCTCGGCAAGCCCGTCCTCGTCGAGGGCCCGGCCGGCACGGGCAAGACCCAGCTCGCGAAGAGCGTGGCCGAGTCCACCGGCGCCCGGCTGATCCGCCTGCAGTGCTACGAGGGCCTCGACGAGGCCAAGGCGCTGTACGAGTGGAACTACAAGAAGCAGCTCCTGCGCATCCAGGCGGAGCGCGTCGAGCGCGACGCCGGCGCGAAGAACTGGGACGAGGTCTCGGACGACATCTTCTCCGAGGACTTCCTGCTGAGCCGGCCGCTGCTCGAGGCCATCCGCGCCGAGGAGCCGGTGGTGCTGCTGATCGACGAGGTGGACCGCGTCGAGATCGAGACCGAGGCGCTCCTCCTCGAGATCCTCTCCGACTTCCAGGTCTCCATCCCCGAGCTGGGCACGGTGACCGCGAACCAGATCCCGCTGGTGTTCCTGACGTCCAACAACACCCGTGAGCTCTCCGAGGCCCTGAAGCGCCGCTGCCTGTTCCTCCACATCGACTACCCCTCGATGGAGCGCGAGCGCGAGATCGTGCTCACGAAGGTCCCCGACATCGCCGAGAGCCTGGCCGACCAGGTGGCCCGCATCGTGCGGACGATTCGCCAGATCGAGCTGAAGAAGGCGCCGTCGGTGTCCGAGACCCTGGACTGGGCGCGCACCCTGGTGCTGCTGGGCGTGGCCCAGATCTCCGAGGCCGAGGCCGTGGACACCCTCCACGTCCTCCTCAAGTACCAGACCGACATCCAGAAGGCGGCGAAGGAGCTGGCCTCGGGCGGCTCCCAGTGGAAGAAGAGCTGAGATGAGGCCCATCAGCGCAGCGCGCGGCCCGAGCGGCCGGGAGCGGGTAAGCAACGGCCCGAGCGGCCGGGAGCGGGTAGGCAACGGCCCGAGCGGCCGGGAGCGGGAGGCATAACCGTGGCCGAAGCCGTGGGGGGCGGAGCCGTCCTCGAGAGCTCGCCGATGCTGGAGCTGCTGAACGGCTTCGTCATCGAGCTGCGCAACGCCGGCATCCCCGTCAGCCTGACCGAGAACCTCGACGCCATGCAGGCGGTGAAGCACATCCCCCTCGAGGACCGGGACGCGTTCAAGTACGCGCTCGCCGCCACGATGGTGAAGAACCAGTCCCACTGGAAGGCCTTCGAGACCGTGTTCGAGATCTACTTCTCCCTCCGGGGCCAGGAGTACGACCTCGAGAACGGCGAGGAGGGGCGCGATGGCGACCAGGACGACGACGGGGAGCCCACGCCGTCCGAGGACCAGGACGGCAAGGGCAGGGGTGGGGGAGGTGGGCCGCCGCTCAGCCCCGAAGAGATCGCCCAGATGCTCTTCCAGGCCCTGCTGTCGGGCGACCGCGAGCTCATGCGCATGGTGGCCCGCAACGCCGTCAAGCGCTACGCGGGCATGGAGCCCGGCCGTCCCGTGGGGGGCACGTACTACCTGTACCGAACGCTGCGCAACCTCGACCTCGACGCGGTGATGCAGCAGCTCATGGACAAGGCCCGCCAGGACCGGGGCGGGGAGCTGACCCCCCTCGAGGAGCGCCTCGAGCACGACGAGTACGAGAACCGGGCCGACAGGCTCCGCCAGGAGATCGAGGCCGAGATCCGCCGCCGCCTCGTGGCCGATCGGGGCGTCGAGGCCATGGCCAAGACGCTGCGCAAGCCGCTGCCCGAGGACGTCGACTTCATGCACGCCAGCCGGGACGAGATGGCCAAGCTGCGCCGGGCCATCTACCCCCTGACCCGCAAGCTGGCGGCCCGCCTCCAGCGCAAGCGCCGCCACGGCCGCAAGGGACCGCTCGACTTCCGCAACACCATCCGCCACTCGCTCTCCTACGGCGGCGTGCCGGCCGAGCCCAAGTTCCGCAACCCGCGGCCGCACAAGCCCGAGATCATGGTCGTCGCCGACATCTCGGGGTCGGTGGCAGCGTTCGCCCGCTTCACGCTGCACCTGGTCTACGCCATCTCGAGCCAGTTCTCGAAGGTCCGAGCGTTCGTCTTCATCGACGGGCTCGACGAGGTCACCCGCTTCTTCGAGAACTGCGAGGACATCGTCGACGCCGTGCACCGGGTGAACACCGAGGCCGACGTGGTCTGGGTCGACGGCCACTCCGACTACGGGCACGCCTTCGAGGTGTTCTGGGAGCACTACGGCAAGGAGGTCGGCCCGAAGACGACGGTGCTGATCCTCGGCGACGCCAGGAACAACTACCACGCCGCCCAGGCCTGGATCATCAAGGAGCTGCGCCAGAAGGCACGCTCGGTGTTCTGGCTGAACCCCGAGCCCCGCTCCTACTGGGACACGGGCGACTCGATCGTCGGCGAGTACGGGCAGCACTGCAACGGCACGTTCGAGTGCCGCAACCTGCGCCAGCTCGAAGCGTTCGTCGACAACCTGGTCTGACCCGATCTTGACGGACACTTCTCCGCCCGCCTCGGAGCGCATCACCACACGCCTGCTGCTCGTCCGCCACGGCGAATCCGTGGCCACGGTCGAGCGGCGGGTGGCCGGACGGCGCACGTGCGCGGGGCTTTCGCCCCTCGGCTACGAGCAGGCCGCCCGGCTCGCCGACCGCTTCGCCGCCGGGCACGAGCCGGACGTCGATGCCCTGTGGAGCTCGCCCCTCCCGCGGGCGATGCAGACGGCCGAGGCGCTCGACAAGGTGCTGGAGCTCGGCATCTCGGTCGACGACGAGCTCGAGGAACACCGCCCCGGGGACGCGGACGGGCTGCGCTTCGACGACATCGTCGCCCGATGGGGCCAACCGCCCACCGACGGCGTCGTCTACGAGCCTTACCTGCCGGGCGGCGAGTCCCTGGCCGCCTTCCAGTTCCGCATCGGCAACGCGGTGCACGCCCTGGTCCGGGCGCACCTCGGGCGCTGCGTGCTCGTCGCCTGCCACGGCGGCGTGATCGACACGGTGTTCCGCCAGTTCCTCGGCCTGCCGCCCCGCAACGGCGTCGACCTGTGGACGCTCAACACGTCGATCACCGAGTTCGCCGCCACCCACGACGCCGCCCGGTCGCCGAGCCGCTGGCGGCTGGTGCGGTACGACGACGCCGCCCACCTCGCCGGCCTGCCCCCCGAGACCCCGCCGGCCGTAGCCCCCGCCGCCGAGCCCTAGCGGCCGCGGAACCGTGAAGGATTCTGCACCGCCACGGTGCACGAACCTTCGCGGTGCTCGCGGCCCCTCCCACGCAGGACGCGGGTCGAGCACCTCGCCGACCAGCGGCGCGTGCCCGAGTTGCGTGCCCACATCGACGCGGCTGGGGCCTGGTTAGGATCCGAGCCAGCAACCGACCAGGGGGGTCACGTGACCAGCACCGAACAGCCCGTCGTCATCGCCAACTCCGACGCACCGGGCCAGTACGACTGGCAGAAGCTGGTGGACGACCTGAACCGGCTGCTGCGGCTGCGCACCACGCCCATCGGCATGAAGCTCTTCGCTTCCAAGGCGGACATGGAAGCCGTGCCCAAGATCCGCCGGCCGAGCGCCATCCACACGATGGACCAGGTCGTCGCCCAGGCTGCTCGCATCGGCTGGACGGTGGGGATCACCATGGACGACCTCGTGGGCGCCCAGTGCGGTGCCGTCGTCGGCCTGCACCCCCAAGACGAGTCCTGGCTGTCGGGGGACCGCATGGCCGGCGTGTGGTTCGAGACGATCGAAGACTCCTCCGCCCACCAGCACGCCATGGACTGCGTGCCCTACGGCGACTACCAGGCGCTCGCCGTCTCCCCGCTCACCGCGTGCCGCCTCGACCCGCCCGACATCTGCCTCGTCTACGCCACGCCGGCCCAGACGATCCTCATGATCAACGGCCTGCAATGGAGCGGCTACCGGGACTTCGAGTGGGGTTGCGTGGGCGAGTCCTCGTGCGCCGACTCGTGGGGCCGGGCGCTCAAGCTGCGCCAGCCTTCCGTCTCCATCCCCTGCTTCGCCGAGCGCCGCTACGGCGGCGTGCTCGAGGACGAGCTGCTGCTCGCCACCCCGCCCGAGTGGCTGCCGAAGATGGTGCGCGGCCTCGAGGCCCTCTCCCGCAACGGCCTCCGCTACCCGATCGCCCAGTACGGCATCCAGCAGGACGCCCGGGCGGGCCTGGGCTACAGCTACTCCGCCAAGTAGCGCGGCTGCGGGATCATGGCGTGTGGAGCCGCTCGATCCCGGCCACGGAGTCGAAGCCCAGGTCGAAGCTGATCACCTGTCGGACGCCCTCGCGACGCATCGTCGCGACGTGGATGGCACCGCGTGCCGACAGGGCCGGATGCGTCGCCAGCAGGTCCTTTGCCGCCACGACGTCTGCGTACTCGATGGTGAACACGTGGTCGACCATCGAGTCGACCAGGTCGAAGGCCCGCTGGATGGCGTCGCGTCGCGCGCTGGCGCCGAAACGGTGGAGCACTTCCTTGTACACCTCTGCGTCCGTGACCAGCCGCCGCCCCTCACTGACGAGGCGCTGGAGGACGGCGCGAGCCGTGTTCTTGTTTCGGTGGTCGCCGCCGATGAGGTACATCGGGACGTTCGAGTCGACGAAGATCACCCTCGCAGGTACCCGGCCTCGATCTCCGCGAGCATCTGGTCGATCTCGACCGCTGGCACGGGGCATGGGTGTGATGCCGCCGCATCGATAGCGGCCAGCTTCGTGGCGACGTCACCCGTGGAGAGGCGGCGCTCGGCCTCCCGCAACGCTTGGCGGACCCATTCGGAGAGCGTGAGGCCGAGTTCTCCAGCTCGCCGCTCGAAGGCCTCGTACTCGCTCTCCTCCATGACGACCTGTAGCCGCTTGCTCATGGGAGGAGGATAGCGTACTCAGGTCATTAGTATGGCCGACCACCGATGAGCTCGGAGGCGAGGAAGGCCAAGTCGAGGGACTGGCGGGCGTTGAGGCGAGGGTCGCAGATCGTCTCGTAGCGGACCTGCAGGTCGGCGTCGGCCACCGGGTCCGAGCCGCCCAGGCACTCCGTCACCGGGTCGCCGGTGAGCTCGACGTGGAGGCCCCCGGGCCACACCTCCTCGGCGCGGCAGGCGTCGAAGAAGCCCGCCACCTCGGCCAGCACCTGGTCGAAGTGGCGTGTCTTGTGGCCGCTCGGCGCGGTGTAGGTGTTGCCGTGCATGGGGTCGCAGGCCCACACCACCGGGTGGCCGGCGTCGCGCACGGCGGCGAGGAGGGGCCGGAGGACCTCGACCACCTTGCTGGCGCCCATGCGGGCGATCAGCGTCAGCCGGCCGGGCTCACGCTCGGGGTTCAGGCGCTCGCAGAGCCCGAGCACCTCGTCGGGCGTGGCGGTCGGGCCGACCTTGGAGCCGAGCGGGTTTTGCACGCCGCGGAGGAACTCGAGGTGGGCGCCGTGGAGGTTGCGCGTCCGCTCGCCCACCCAGAGCTGGTGGGCGGAGCAGGCGTACCACTCGTCGGTGAGCGAGTCGCGCCGGGTGAGCGCTTCCTCGTAGCCGAGGAGGAGGGCCTCGTGGCTGGTCCAGAAGTCGACGGTGTGCAGGTGCGACTCGGACTCGGTCTCGATGCCGATGGCTCGCATGAACCGCAGCGCCCGCTCGATCCCGTGAGCGAGCTCCTCATAGCGGCGCCCCTCGAGGGAGGAGCCGACGAACTCCTGGTTCCAGGCGTGCACCCGGGACAGGTCGGCGAAGCCCCCCTTGGTGAACGCCCGCACCAGGTTCAGGGTGGCGGCCGATTGGTGGTAGCCCTGCACCAGCCGGTCGGGGTCCGGGGTCCGGGCCTGGGAGGAGAAGTGCTGGTCGTTGACGTTGTGGCCGCGGAACGAGGGCAGCGTGACGCCGTCGACGGTCTCGGTGGGGGAGGACCGGGGCTTGCCGAACTGGCCGGCGATGCGGCCGACCTTCACCACGGGGACGCCGCCGGCGTAGGTCAGCACGACCGCCATCTGCAGTATGACCCGCAGCTTGTCCCGGATGCGGTCGGCGGAGAACTCGGTGAAGGACTCGGCGCAGTCGCCCGCCTGGAGCAGGAAGGCACGGCCCTCGGCCACCTCGCCGAGACGTTGGCGCAGGGCGCGCGCCTCACCGGCGAAGACGAGGGGGGGCAGCGAGGCGACCTGCTTCTGCACCTGCTCGAGGTGGTGGGGGTCCGGCCAGTCCGGCTGTTGGCCCGCCGGCAGCTGCCGCCAGGACGCGGGTGTCCACTCGCTGTGCTCCACACCGTCTAGGTTCCCTCGCCCGCTCGTGCTTCGCAAAGCCGTTCGCTGGCCCGACCTGGCCCGTCACGCCGGCTTCTCGCCCCTGCCCGCCACCGGGGCCCGGACGCGGACGACCACCGGGCGGGCCCGGTGGTCGTCGGCGAGCTGTCCGTCGGTTGGGGGCGCCGTCAGGCGGCGTCGGTGACGAGCAGGGCAGCCTGCTCGCGGACCGCGTTCACCGCCCGCTTCACGAGGCGGCGGGCGGCCTCGGCGGTGACGCCGAGCTCCTCGCCCACCTCGCGGTAGGAGCGCTTGCGCCCGTCGACGAGGCCGAAGCGCTGCTCGACGGCGTAGCGGGCCCGGTGGTCGAGCACGTCGAGGAGCGAGGTCACCAGGCCCTCCTCGACCTTGCCGATGACCTCCTGCTCGGGGCCCGGCGTCGCGTCGGGGAGCAGGTCGACCAGCTCGTTCGAGTCGTCGTCGCCGATCGTGCGGTCGAGCGACGTGGGGGTGGTCAGCCGGTGGAGGCGGGCGTGCTCCTCGTCGAGCTCGTCGCCGTCGCCCGAGACCTGGCGCAGCGCCGCCCGTAGGGAGGCGGAGCGGTCGCCGGGCAGACGGACCAGGCTGGCCTTCTGGTCGAGCGCCCGGCCGATGGCCTGGCGGATCCAGAACGTGGCGTAGGTGGAGAACTTGAAGCCCTTGCGCCAGTCGAACTTGTCGACGGCGTGCTCGAGTCCGAGGTTGCCCTCCTGGATCAGGTCGAGCAGCTCCATGCTCGGGGGCAGCGGGTACCGCCGGGCCACGCTCACCACCAGGCGCAGGTTCGCCCGGATGAAGCGGTCCTTCGCGATCTCGGCCGCGTGCACCGTGTCGCGGAGCTCCCGGGAGCGCTCGCCGTAGGCCATCTTCTTCGCGGCCTTCTGACCGCACTCGATCACCTTGGACAGCTCCCGCTCCTCGATTGCCGTGAGGAGGGGCACCGTGCCGATCTCGTTGAGGTACTGCCCGACAGAATCGCTCATATCGCCGTGTCCAACGCTCGTCCCGAATGTTGATTACAGTTCGTTACGGTCCTTCGCGGGGATGGGCCGGTCGATCTGGCCCCCCCGCACCGCCGTTACGCTCGACGGATGGCCCGTGGTGAGCGCCTCGGGGTGCTCGGAGGCACCTTCGACCCTCCACATATCGGCCATCTCGTCGCCGCGGTTAACGCTTTCCACGCACTTTCTCTCGATCGAGTGCTGTTGGTCGTGAGCAATATTCCCTGGCAGAAGGTCGGAAGCAGGCCGATCACCCCCGCGCGGGACCGCCTCGACCTCGTCCGGGCGGCCGTCGCCGGCCACCCCGGGCTGGTCGCCTCCGACCTCGAGGTGCGCCTCGGGGGCGAGTCCTCGACGGTGGCCACGCTCGAGTACCTCCGGGCCGAGCGCCCCGACCGTGAGCTGTTCCTCGTCCTCGGGGCGGACGCCGCCGCCGGCCTGCCCACGTGGCGCCGGTCCGAGCGGCTCCCCGGCCTCTGCACGCTCGTCGTCGTGGACCGCCCGGGTGCCGGACAGGGCGTGCCCTGGGCGGGCGACGTGGTTCGGGTCGCCATCCCTGGGCTCGACATCTCCAGCACGGAGCTGCGCCGGCGGGCGGCGGCGGGGCAGCCGGTCGACTTCCTCGTGCCCGAGGGGGTTGCCCTGCTCATGGGGGAGCGGCTGCTCTATCGTGGCGGGTGATGACGAACGCCGCCCGGCGGCCACCGCCCGGCCCGACGATGAACGCCCCGCGAGCGCGGGCACATCACCGTCCTCGCTGCGCATGAGCGCACACGAGGGCGCGTGAGCGCCGCGCCGCCGCGACCTCGCCGGCAGCACGCACGCGGTCGAGACCAGAGGCCCCCGCGAGCCGTCACCATGCCCGCACGCCTCGTACCAGCGGGCGTCGGTCGGCCGCTGCGCCGCTCGGTCTTCGCCGCCTCCCTCATCACCCTCTTCGCCCTCATCCCGCTCCTGACGCTCTATGGATGGCGCCGGGCGCTCGAGTCCGATTCGGGCACGATCGTCTCGAGCTCGGCGGTCACGGACCCCGCGGCGCCCGGCTACGAGGCCCTGGTCACGCCGACGAGCACGCTGCTCCTCGTGCAGGGGGCGCCGGACGGCACCCTGGCCGCGGTGACGCTCCTCGCCGCGGGAGACGCCGGCGGCGGGGGGGTCCTGTTCGTGCCGACGCGCCTCGTCGTCGACGCCGACACCCCTCGGCCCCAGCCGCTCTCCGCCGTCTTCGCCGCCGCCGGCGCCGAGGGGGTGGGCGACGCCCTCAGGCGCTCTATGCACATCGGCTTCGATTCGGTCGTCTCCGTCGACGACGCCCGCTGGGCCGCCCTCGTGGCTGCAGTGGCGCCCGTCGAGGTCGACAACACCGACGAGCTGTACCGAGTGGACGCAGCGGGCGGGGCCGAGCTGGCCTTCTCGGCTGGCCCCCAGGAGCTGGCGGCCGAGTCGGTCGGGGAGTACCTGCGCCTCGGCGTCGAGGACGAGAGCATCCAGGCCCGCCTGTACCGCCAGGAGCTGTTCTGGCGGGCGTGGCTGGGCGGAGTGGCCGATACGGGCGACGCCGGTGCTGCCCTCCCCGGCGAGACGGGCAGCGGGCTCGGCCTCATGGTGAGCCAGCTGGCCGCCCCTTCCGTCGAGGTGCGCACGGTGCCGGTGACGGCGATCGACTCGGTGTCCGAGCCCGGCCTGGTCGACTACCAGGCCGACGTGGAGGGCCAGGCCTTGGTGCTGGCCGACCTCGTGCCCTTCCCGGCCGCCGGTGTGCCCGGCGACCGCACCCGGGTCCGCCTCCTCGACGGCGCCGCCGACCAGGCGTCGGCCCTCGGCGCCGCTCGAGCGCTCGTGCCCGCCGGGGCCGAGATCAGCATCTTCGGCAACGCCGATCGCTTCGACTACGCCCGCAGCGAGGTGCGCTACCACGATGCCAGCCGCCAACCCCAGGCCGCGGCGCTGGCCGCGGTGCTCGGGACCGACCAGGTGATCCTCGAACCGAGGGAGCAGGAACCGGTGGACGTGACGATCGTGATCGGGCTCGACGGCGGCTCTGCGGAGCAGCCGAGGTGAGCGGCCCGGAGCGGGAGAGCTTCGCGAGCCGTCCGGGCGGCCCGCCGCGGGACAGTGGCGCTGGCGGCCCGCAGCGGGAGCGCTTCGGCAGGGGCGTGGAGCGGACCGAGGTGGCCGAGCTGGCGAGGGTGGCGGCGCAGGCCGCGGACGCCAAGTCGGGGCGCGACACGCTCGTGATCGACGTCGGCGACGTCCTGGCCATCACGGACTACTTCGTGATCACGAGCGGCGCCAACGACCGCCAGGTCAAGAGCATCGTGGACGAGGTCGAGCTGCAGCTGCGCGACCAGTGCGGCGTCAGGCCGGCCCGGGTCGAGGGCCTCGACGACCGCTCCTGGGTGCTGCTCGACTACGGCTCCTTCGTCGTGCACGTCTTCCTCGACGAGACGCGCCAGTTCTACGAGCTCGAGCGGCTCTGGCGCGACGTGCCCCGGCTCGCCTGGGAGCCCGCTGAAGGCGCCTCGCCCCGTCGCTGAGCCGCCGTCGTCGGCCTTCGGGGCCGGCCAGGGAGAGCGGCCGGCTCGGCTCAGCGCCGGTGGAGCAGTCGGCGCACCAGCCGGCGGAGCCCGCCCCCGTGGGGCGCGGCGGGCTCGGGAGTCGCTCCCCGTGCCTCGAGGTAAAGGCCCTTGAGCGTGCCCACGAGCGGCGTGGCGATGAGCGCGCCGGGGACACCGGCGGCGGCGCCCCCGACGAGCACGGCGAGGATGGTGATCGGCGGGGAGAGGTTGACGGCCTGGCCCACGATCGAGGGCTGGATCACGTGGTTCTCCACGTTCAGCCACAGGACGAACAGCACGAGGGCGAGGAGGCCGAGCACGAGGCTCTGGCTGAGCGCCAGGATCGTGAAGAAGGCACCGCCGAGGAACCCGCCGACCTGGGGGATGAGGTCGGTGAGCATCACCCACAGGGCGGCGAGGGGGGCGAGGGGGATGCCGAGCACGAGGCCAATGGCCAAGGTGTAGAGCCCGGCGAGCACCGCCACGAGCAGCGAGCCGGCGAAGTAGCGGGCGATCACTTCGTAGGCGGTGCGGCCCAGGCGGTCTGCCCGGTCGCGCTGGCTGACCGGTAGCAGCCGGCGGGCCCTGCGTACGACGCCCTCGCCGTCGAGGAGGACGGCGACGGCGACGAGGGCCACCGTGAGCAGGGTGACGACGCCGTTCAGGGCGGCTCGGGTCAGCTCGCCCAGGTCGGCCGTGTCGACCTGGGCGGGCAGGTCCTGCACCCAGTCGTCGACCTTGGTGGCGACGTCGCCGCGCTCGAGGCGGTCGCCGACGATGGGCAGCTCGTAGAGCTGTCGGAGCGTGGCCGGCAGCTCTCGGCTGAACTCCTCGGCCTGGCGCACGGCGCGTGGGGCCATGAAGACCATGAGGATCGCCAGGAACAGGCCCCCGGCGATGGCGACGAGGGCGACGGCGGTCGTGCGGCCACAACGCAGGCGCTGTCGCAGCCCGGTCACCACGGGGTCGAGGCCGAGGGCGAGGATGAGCCCGGTGGCCAGGGCGGAGAGGGCGCCCTGGGCGGTGCGGGCGAGCTCGAGCAGCTGCCACAGCAGGACTACCCCGATGCCCAGCAGGAGGAGCGTGCGGGGGTCGAGCTCGACGACCACCAACCGTGGGCGTCGCCGGGAAGGGGACCGGGGCGGCGTCGACGCGCCCTCCTCTGGCGCGGCAGCGGCGCCCGGCGCCGGATCGGCTGGCGCGCCTGGGCCGGCTGGCGCGCTTGGTCCCGCTGGCGCGCTTGGTCCCGCTGGCGCCTGGCCGGGCACGTCCGGGTCGGGGTCCGGCGGCTCCGGGCTGGGCACGGGCCTACTGTACGGCGGTGCCCCAGGAGCCGCCGGACCCCGCACGGGTGCGGGTCGTCGTCAGCCCGATGTCGATCGCCCTTGTGCTCGGCACCCTGGCCCTCGCCGTCTTCGTGCGCAACGTCGCCGACGCCGCCCGCAGCACGTTCGCCCTCTTCCTCGTCGTCGGGATCCTCGCCGCGCTGGCCACCCTGCCCATCGAGGCCCTGGCCCGGTCCATGTCCCGCCCCCTCGCCATCGTGGTGGTGCTCCTCGGCGCGCTGGGCCTGCTCGGCCTCGTCGGCTGGGGCGTGGTGGGCGACGTCCGCCACGAGCTCGACCGGCTCGAGGACGACGCCCCCCAGGCCGCGGCGCAGATCGCCCGCTCGGAGCGCTTCGGCCGCCTGGCCCAGGAGGTCCGCCTCGAGGAGCGCGTCGACGACGCCGTGCGGACCCTGCGCAGCACGGCCGAGTCCCAGGCCGAGGACGCGGCGCGCCGGGGCGGCAGGGTGCTCGTCGGGACCGTGCTCTTCGTGTTCCTCCTCTCGTGGGGGCCGCGCCTGGCGCGAGCGGGGTTGGCCCAGATCCCCGACGAGGGGCGCCGACGCCGCGTGCACCACGTGCTCACGCGGGCGGTGCGCCGGGGGCGGGCCTACCTGCTCCTGACGTACGCCGAGGCCGTCGCCGTGGGCATGGTCGTCTACCTCGCCGCCCGGCTCGCCGACGTGCCCGGTCCCGCCCCCCTTGCCCTGGCCGCCGGGGCGGGCAGCATCATCCCCCTGGTGGGCACGGTGCTGGGATCGGCCCCCCTGCTGCTCGTGGCCGCCGGTTTCACGAGCGGATGGAGGGCGGGGCTGCTGGCGGGGACGGTGCTCGGCCTCCAGCTCATCGACGACGCCCTCGTGCGTCCACGGGTCAACGCCGGGGTCCTCCAGGTCGGCACCGCCGCCACCGTCACGGGCTTGCTCATCGGCCTGGCCCTGGGCGGGGTGGTCGGCGCGCTCGCCACCGTGGCCGTCGTCGTCTTCCTCGTGGCCGCGGCCGAGGCCGCTGGCGTGGACGACCCCACGGAGGCGCCGGGGGCCGATGCCGTCGGCCTGCCCTGATCGTGGGCGCCCCCGCCGCCTGCGGCGAGGTCGAAGGGCTGGTAGGAGGGCGTGCTCGAGGGGAGCGACTCTGCTCAGTGGTGGTGGGCGGCGTGCTCTTCAGGACCCGGCACGGGGGCCGCGACGCGGCCGTCCATGTACTCCTCCATGGCCTCGACCGCCCAGCCGGCGTAGACCATGGTCGGCCCGTCGCCCTCCATCACGGCGACGTTGAGCGCCTCGTAGACCTCCTCCCGGCTGCAGCCGGCACGGAGGCAGTCACGGGCATGCATGGTGATGCAGACGTCGCAGTGCATGGACACCACGAGGGCGAGGCCGATCAGCTCCTTGGTCTTGCGGTCGAGCGCCCCGGGGCGCATCGCCGCCTCGTGCACCTTCCAGAAGTTCTCGTGCACCTCGGGCTGGTGCTGGGCCAGCTTGCTCACGGCTCGCCCGCTGCGATGGAAGAGGTCTCGGTAGCTGCCAGGCTCGGCCATGACCCGATGGTAGGCAGGCGCACGCCGTCGCGCCCGGTTGCCGCCCGGCGGGTTCGACCGGAGGGGAGCGGGGTACTCGCCGGCCGTGCCTGACGAAGGGAGGTGGGCGCGCGGCGCTGGCGGCCGTGCCATGGCGCCCGAGATCGACCCGACCCGGCTCGGCCCGCCGGAGGGGGCGTGGCTCACCGAGCTGCGCCGGCGGCGGGTGCGCCGCTGGCTGCCACCAGCACTGCGCCGCCTCGTGGTCGTCGCCCCCCACCCGAGCGACGAGACGCTCGGTGCCGGCGGGCTGGTCTCGCTGTTGCACCGCCGGGGCTGGGAGATCACCGTGCTCGCCCTCACCGACGGCGAGGCGGCGCAGGGGGGCGGGGCGGGCCTGGGCGAGCGCCGTCGTTCCGAGCAGGCCGCGGCGCTCGAGTGCCTGGCCCCAGTGGCGCTGGAGCGGCTGTCGCTGGCCGATGGGCGGCTGGGGGAGGTCGAGGACCTCGCCCAGCTGATCGGGCCGTCGCTCTGCCCCGACACCCTGTGCGTCGCGCCGTGGCCCAAGGACGGCCACCCCGACCACGAGGCAGCCGGCGTCGCCGCCCTGGCCGCCGCCGAGGCCCGGGGCGCGACGGCCGCCTTCGTGCCCATCTGGGCGTGGCACTGGCAGGCGCCGGGCGAGGCGGACTTCCTCGGACGGGCCTCCATCGTCCCCCTCGACGACCTCGCCCGACTGCGCAAGGCGGCCGCCCTCGCCGCCTATCGCTCCCAGATCCGCCCCCTCGGCCGGGAGCCGACGCTGCCCGACCACGTGCTCACCCGCTTCAGCCGGCCCTTCGAGGTGCTGGCCCGGTGACCCGCACGGACGGCGAGGGACCCTGCACCCCGCCCTCCTGCCTGGGTCTACAGCGGTGCACGTCGAGCGGTGTCTCTGCCCCGACGGCCCGCCGCCTCGCACAAGACACAGGACCTCGCGGCGTCCTTGGACGTTCTTCCGGTGATGAAATGCCTGGCGGGAGCGCCGGTCGGGTGGTCCCCGGGCGTGGCCGGGCCCGCCGGGGGGCAAGGTCCCGCCCGAGCCGCCTACGGCCGCCTCGTCACGAGGGCGGGGGGCAGCCGAGGAGGCGGAGACCAGCCTTGTCCGCCGCCACCTGCGACGCGGGCTGACACGGAGGGCAGCCCGGTAGAGCGCCGGACCGCGGCCTGCGCTGCCACCCGGCCCGGCCCGGCCCGGCCCGGCCCCCGCCTCCCGCCAGGCACGCCGTCCCCGCAGCGGGCATTTCGTCACCGGAGCAATGCCCAAGACCGGGGGCCCGAGCACCCACCCCCCCTTCGACGGGCTCCGCCCGGCCCCATCGCAGTCGTTCGACGACGGATGGCCGGGCGAGCGGCCCGGGTCAGGCGGGCGCGTCCTCGTGCTGGTGGAGGTGGACGGCCAGCTCGGCCAAGGCGGCCGCGGTGTCCCCACCGGCGACAAGGGCGTGCAGCTGGCGGTGAGCGGCGAGCTGCTCCTCGGTGTCGTCGGCCTCTCGCTCGGCCACGGCCAGGGCCAGGCGCAGGTCGTTCAGCAGCGTCGCCTCCAGCTCGGAGAGCCGCTGGCTGCCGGCGAGGCCGACGAGCGCCTGGTGGAACCCGATGTGGGCGGCGTTGACCAGTTCGGGCCGGCCCGAACTGACGGCCGCCTCGTAGGCGGCGAGGGCGGCGCCCAGGGCAGGGAGGTGCTCGGCCCGGGCGGAGCTGACGGCCCCGGCCTCGAGCACGTGCCGGGCGCGCTGGAGGTCTTCGAGCTCGGCGGGGTCGAGCCCGCGCACCACGACCCCGCGGTTGGGGAGGCGGGTCAACAGGTTCTCGGCCACAAGGGTGCGCAGCGCCTCGCGCACTGTGCTGCGGCCTACCCCGAACGCCGTGGCGAGCTCTGCCTCGCGCAGCGGGGTGCCGGGGCTGAGCCGTCCTTCGAAGAGCTGGTCGCGCAGGGCCGTGACCACCTTGTCGGTGGTCGAGGAGCGGTCGATGGGGAAGGCGTCGAGCATGCTCAGAGCAAGTTCCCGTAGCGGTGGCGGGTCTCGCTCACGGCCTGCTCGCGCACCCAGCGCAGCAGCTCGATGCGCCCCGAGGCGAGCACGGGCTGGTCGAAGAGGGCGACGCCCTGGGCCACGCAGGCGCGCCGCAGGTCGTCCCCGGCAGTACCGAGGAGGCGCAGCCGGTCGGGGCGGGCATGGCCGCTGGCGACACGCTCGAGGAAGGCGGCGTCGTCCTCTACCGTCACCGTGCGCCGCAGCGAGGCGGGCTGGTGGGGTGCGCTCAGCTCGACCTCGGTGCCCGTGACCCTGGCGGCGTCGAGGGCACGGCGCAACTGGCCCTCGGGGGCGACGCCGTCCCAGCGGACGAGGGCCCCACGAGGGAGTCGCCGGTAGCGGAACACGTTGCGCTCACTGCGCAGCCCGGCGGGGTCGTGCTCGAGGGCGACGTGCCCCCGCCACCAGCGCTCGTAGCTGGGGGCGGCGCCGGGCACGTCCCGCCACGTGCCGAGGGAAGCGACGTAGTTCGGCCCTCCCGCCTTGGCCCCTGGGCCGACCACGGAGCGTTTCCAGCCGCCGAAGGGCTGGCGGGCCACGACGGCGCCCGTCATCGCCTTGTTCACGTACGCATTGCCGACCTCCACGTGCTCGAGCCACCATGCCACGTCGTGCTCGGCCAGGCTGTGCAGGCCACCGGTGAGCCCATAGGCCACCTCGTTCTGCCAGCGCGTGGCCTGCTCGAGGGAGTCCGCGGCCATGACCCCGAGGACGGGCCCGAAGCACTCGGTGCGGTGGAACCACGAGCCGGCGAGCACGCCGAGCCGGACGCCGGGAGCCCACAGCAGGCCCTCCTCGTCGAGCGGGCGGGGCTCCACGAGCCAGGACTCGCCCGGCCCGAGGTGGTGCAGGGCCCGGTCGAGAGGGCCCCGGGGTGGGCCGACGAGTGGCCCGACCACGCTGGCCGGGTCGGTGGCGGGGCCGGTGGGCAGGCTGCGCACGGCGTCGGCGAGCTGGCGCAGGAAGGAGCCCGAGCCCAGCAGGCGGGCGTCCACGATGGCGAGTGACGCGGCCGAGCACTTCTGGCCGGCGTGGCTGAAGGCCGACCGCACGACGTCCCGCACGGCGAGGTCGACATCGGCGCTGGCCGTGACCACCAGGGCGTTCTTGCCGCTCGTCTCGGCGTGCAGAGCCAGCCCCGGGCGCCAGTCGGCGAAGCGGGCCGCCGTCTCCCACGAGCCGGTGAGCACGACTGCGCCCACCTCGGGGTGGGTCACGAGGCGACGGCCCCGCTCGTCCTCGGGCACCCGCACCACCTGCACGAGGTCCTCGGGGACCCCGGCGCGGCGCAGCACGCCGGCGAGGAACGCCGCCGTGCCCTCGGCCTCGGGCGCGGGCTTGAGGATGACGGCGTTGCCGGCGGCGAGGGCGGCGAGCGCGCCGCCGGCGGGGATGGCGAGGGGGAAGTTCCACGGCGCGGCGACGACGACCACCCCGTAGGGCTCGAAGGTGGCGTCGGTGACCTCCTCGAAGAGCCGGGTGGTCTGGGCGTAGTAGCGGGCGAAGTCGACAGCCTCGGACACCTCGGGGTCGCCCTCGACGAGCACCTTGGCCGCGTCGTGGGCCATGGTGGCGACCGCTCCCGCCCGGCTCCGCCCGAGCTCGTCCGCCACGGCGTGCAGCAGCAGGCGGCGCTCGGCCAGGGTGGAGGCGGCCCAGCGCTTGGCCCCCCGGCGGGCGGTGGCGACCACCTCGTCGACCTCGGCGAGCGAGCCGGCCTCGGGCAGCGGGGGCGGCGGGCGCCAGGCGCGCACCGCCTCGACCAGCGCGCCGCGCTCGGCGGCGACGGCCAGGTCGGTGTCGGGCTCGTTGGCGAAGGCATCATCTGTCGGGGGTGCGGCTACTGCTTCGGCTGGGGACGCCGCGCCCGTCGCAGCTGGGCCCGAAGCTGTCGCGGCGGGCGCCCGGCGCCCTCGGTGGGGGACGGCCGTGGGCTCGTCCCGGGCGGCGACGGCGGCCTCGAAGCGGCGCCGCTCCTCCTCGAAAGCGCCCGGGTCGCGGGCGAGCCGGTGCAGGTGGGCCAGGAAGTTCTGCGGCGCCGTGTTCTCGTCGAGGCGGCGCGCCAGGTAGGCCACCGCGCTACGGAAGTCGTGCCGTTGGGCCACGGGGGTGTACAGCACCACGTCGCGAGCGCCGCCGGTGCGGGCGCGCTCGGCCACCACCTGCGCCTGGCGGTTGGCCATGCCCTCGAGCATCTCCACGTCGACCCGTTCGGCCACGCCACGCGACTCGGCCAGGAGCAGCGCCCAGGCCAGGTCGAAGAGGTTGTGGCTGCCGACGCCGACGCGCACGACCGCCGCGTGCTCGGGCCGCAGCGCCCACTCGAGGAGGCGCTTGTAGTTGGCGTCGACCTCGGCCTTGGAGCCGTAGGTGGCGAGGGGCCAGCCGTGCACCTCGGCCTCGACCCGCTCCATGGCCAGGTTCGCGCCCTTGACCAGGCGCACCTTGATCGCCGCCCCGCCGCGGGCCCGGCGCTCGGTCGCCCAGTGGGTGAGCCCGACGAGGGCCTCGAAGGCGTCGGGCAGGTAGGCCTGCAGCACGATGCCCCCCTCGATGTGGGCGAGGTCAGGCTCGTCGAGCGTGCGGCGGAACGCCTCGAGGGTGAGGTGCAGGTCGCGGTACTCCTCCATGTCCAGGGTCAGCACCCGGCCGCCGCGGTAGAGCATCCGGAGCCGGTCCCGCACCCGTTCCACGGTGGCCTCGAAGGCGGCCACGGAGAGGTTGGCGGTGATCGATGAGAGCTTGACCGAAGCGTGGGTGACGGCGGGGCTGGCGAGGTGGGCGGCCACGGCGAGCGCACGCCGCTCGGCTTCCTCCTCCCCGAGCACTGCCTCCCCCAGCAGGTTGAGGTTGCTGCGGAAGCCCTGGTGTCGGCGGCGCTCGAGGTGGCGGGCGAGCGGCCCCGCCGCGCCGTCCACGATCACGCCCTGGCTCTCTCGGCGGAGCCTGCTGGTCACGAGGGGCATGACGAGGCCGGGGAGGCGGGGGCCGAGCCGAGCGGCTGCGGCCAGGGCGATGCGGTCGAGGGCCGGGAAGGCGGTGGGCACACCGTGGTCGGCGACCAGGTCGTGGAGCTGGCGAGCAGCGACGCCGTGGTCGTCGGGGCGGGCGACGCGGTCGGTGAGCAGGAACGTGAAGCGCTTGGCTGCCTCGTCTCCCACGAGGGCGGCAAGGCGGGCCTCGCGGCGCAGCTCGCGGCGGCCGGCGGGCAACGCCGCGGCCCGTGCCGCCAGCTCACGCGCCAGCTCGACCGCCGCGGGGACGAGCGCGTCCGGGTCGGGGGCAGCGCCCCCGTCCTGGGCGCCGTCCGTTGCGCTCGAGCGTCCCCTGTCGACCTCTCCCATGACGATCCCCTCAGGTCCCCGATCTCGGTCCGACGAGATGTAGGATTGTCGGACAATCATACGTCGCGAGGCAGCCGGGCGCTGAGCCCGGTCTGGGACACCGGGGAACCCCCGGTCGCGGCACCGATCGAGGAAGGGGTCTCGTGGCCACCGATCTGACCTGGGGTACCCGCTACCTGATGACGGAGCCCCGTCATTTCACGGTCTGCTACCACATCAATCCCTGGATGACGCCCACGGTCGACGGCGAGGCTGCCGCGGCGCAGTGGAAGGGCCTCGTGGCGACGCTCGAACGGGCCGGCGCCACCATCGAGGTGTGCCCGGACGAACCGGGGCTGCCGGACATGGCCTTCACCATGAACGCCGGCTTCGTGGCCGGGGGGATTGCCGTCCCCAGCCGCTTCCGCCACCCCGAGCGCCAGCCGGAGGAGCCGCATTGGCGCCAGCGCTTCACCGCCCTTGGCCTCGAGGTCGTCGAGCTGCCCGCCCCACCCGAGGTCCGCTTCGAGGCCGGTGACGCGTTCCTCGTCGGGGACGCCCTCATGGGCGGCTACGGCTTCCGCTCCGACCGGGCGGGCCTCGAGGCGCTGGGCGACCTGCTGGGGCACCCCGTGGTGGCCGCCCGCCTCGTCGACGAGCGCTTCTACCACACCGACACCTGCTTCTGCCCGTTGGGCGAGGGCCGGGCGCTCGTGTTCCCCGACGCCTTCGACCCCGACGACCTGCGCCGGCTCCTCGAGCGGCTGCCCGAGACAGTGCTGCTGCGGGAGGAGGAGGCGCTGACCTTCGTCGCCAACTCCGTCGTGGTGGGCGGCACGTTCTTCACCGCCTCCTGCCCGGGGCGGGTCCGCGACGCCCTCGAGGGCTTCGGCCTCGAGGTGGAGGAGGTCGAGATGGGCGAGTTCCACAAGTCCGGGGGCAGCGTTCGCTGCCTCACCCTCCCGCTCGACGTCCCCGGACGGCTCCCATGACCTCCGCCCTGGGGGCCGCGGGGCGCACCGCGGAGCTGATGGCTGCTGAGGCCGCCCATTGCGCGCGCAACTACCACCCCCTGCCCGTCGTGCTCGCCGAGGGCGAGGGCTCCTGGGTGACCGACGTGGAGGGCCGTCGCTACCTCGACCTGCTCTCCGCCTACTCGGCGCTGAACTTCGGCCATCGCCACCCCCGCCTCGTGGCCGCCGCCCACCGCCAGCTCGACCGGCTCACGCTGACCAGCCGAGCGTTCCACAACGACCAGCTCGGGCCGTTCTGCGCCGAGCTCGCCGAGCTGTGCGGCATGGAGGTCGCCCTGCCCATGAACACCGGCGCCGAGGCGGTCGAGACGGCCGTCAAGGTAGCTCGCCGCTGGGGCTACGAGCGGCGGGAGGTCGCCACGGACGGTGCCGAGATCATCGTCTTCGACGGCAACTTCCACGGGCGCACGACCACCATCGTGTCGTTCTCGGGCGACCCCTCGGCCCGCAAGGGCTTCGGGCCGTTCACGCCCGGGTTCGTGCGCGTGCCCTTCGGGGACCTGGGCGCTGTGCGCCGGGCGACGGGGCCGCGGACGGTGGCCGTGCTGGTGGAGCCCGTGCAGGGCGAGGCCGGCGTGGTGCCCGCGCCGCCAGGGTTCCTCGCCGCGCTGCGCGCCCACTGCGACGAGTTCGGCCTGCTGCTGGTGGCCGACGAGATCCAGTCGGGCCTGGGCCGCACGGGCCGGACGTTCGCGTGTGACCACGAGGGGGTCGTCCCTGACCTGTACGTGCTGGGCAAGGCGCTCGGCGGGGGGCTCGTGCCCCTCTCGGCCGTCGTCGGCCGCTGGGACGTCCTCGGCGTGATCGGGCCGGGCGAGCATGGCAGCACGTTCGGTGGCAACCCCCTGGCTACAGCCATCGGGCGGGAGGTCATCGCCATGCTCCGGCCTGGCGACCTCCAGGCCCGGGCGGCTCGGCTGGGCGCGGCCACCCACGACCGCCTGGCGGCCGCCGCCCTGCCCGGGGTGAGCGCGCTGCGGGCCCGTGGCCTGTGGTGGGCGCTCGACCTCGACGAAGGCGGCCCCACCGGCCGACAGGTCTGCGAAGCGCTCGCCCAGCGAGGCGTGCTCGCCAAGGACACCCACGAACGCACCGTGCGGTTCGCCCCCCCGCTCACCATCGACGAGCGGGACCTCGACCACGCGCTCGACGTGATCGAGGCCACGCTCCGTGTCCCCGGCCTCCAGGCAGCCTGAGGAGGGTTGGGCGGCTCCCCCGCTGCGAGCTCGCGACGGGCCCCTCAGCGGGCGGCGCGCCGGGCCAGGGAAGCAGGCGAGGACTTGGTGTCCGCCCAGCCATTGCGCATGCCGGCACTGAGCCCGCCGTCGACGGGCAGGTCCACGCCGTTCACCCAGCCGCTGCGCCCCACGGCCAGCCAGGTGACGACCTCGGCCTCGTCCGCGGGCTGGGCCGGCCGGCCGACCTGCTCGTTCAGCCAGGCCATCTGCTCTGCGCCGGTGTCCGCCTCGAAGTAGGGGAACAGGGGGGTGAGCACCGGCCCGGGGCTGACGCTGTTCACGCGGATGCCCTGGCGCACCAGACGGCCGGCCAGGCGCTGCGAGTAGGCGACCACCCACTCCTTGGACAGCACGTAGGCCGCGGGGCCGTCCTTGTCGTAGGCCCTGGCCACCTCGATCCCCGTGGTGAAGTCAGGCGCCTCGTCGAGGGCGGCGATGCGGTCGCGGTGCCGCTCCCAGGCCATGCCGGCGAGCGACGCGATGTTCACGATCGAGCCACCGTCGGCGACCTTGCCGGCGGCGAGGAGCGACTCGGTCAGGTGCCGCAGCCCGTACACGTTGACCCGCAGCACCAGCTCGGCGCCCATCGAGCCGGCCACGCCGGCCACGTTGAGCAGCGCGTCGAACGGCCCGCTGAGCTGGCCCGCGGCGGCGTCCACCGAGGCGGGATCGGACAGGTCGCAGTGCACGTGCCGGGCCGAGCCGGTCGGCGCGTCCTTGACGTCGAGGGTCGTCACCTCGTGCCCGTCGGCGACCAGCATTCCCAGCGTGGCGTTCCCGATCCCCGTCGACGCACCTGTCAGCAGAACCCGCTTGGCCATCGTCATCCCCCTGTCGTCGTGAGCCGTTGGATCGTAACGAACCGGGCGGAGCACGGCCCCACCCGCGCACGTTCCGCGCCGTGCGTGACAATGGGTGGGTGTCCGCCGTCATGGGTCGCACCAGCCACCGCCGGCCGGGGCTACCGGCGGCCCCCGGCGACCCCGCCGTCCGGTCGCGGCGCGGCTGGTGCTTGTTCGCCCTCGCCGGCCTGGTCCTGATCGGCGCTCACGCCGTCGGCGGGCTCAGCGCCGCCGACGACGCCGTGTTCGTGGTGCTGAGCCTGGCCACGGTCGTGGCCATCCCCCTCGGGGTGCGCTCGCACCAACCCGTGGTGAGGTGGCCGTGGTGGCTCGCCCTGGCTGGCGTGTTGCTGTTCCTCGCCGGCGGCTCGGCTCGGGTCGCCTACGACACGCTGGGCGACCTCGGCCCGTCGCGCCCGCTCCTGCCCGACCTCATCACCTTGCCCGGCTACGTGCTCTTCGGAGCAGGGATCGCCGGCTTCCTGAGGGCCCGCCGGGCCGGGCGGGGGCGCGACGTCGACGCGCTCCTCGACGGCCTCGTGGCCGCGTTCGCCGCTTTCGCCCTCGCCTGGGTGTTCCTCATCAACCCTGCCCTCCTGCAACCGGACGTGCGCCTCAGCGTGCGGCTGCTGCT
>WHTX01000352.1 GCA_009377505.1 Acidimicrobiia bacterium | reverse complement strand
TGGTGCCGTCGTCGATGACGACTTCCTTGACCCGCAGGTTGCCGGCCACGCTGTGGTAGCGGCCCTGGCGGGACAGGGCCGCCCGGGCTTCGACTGAGCCGCCCCGCAGCTTCTCGCCCATGATGTAGTGCCCGCCGGCACGTTGTAGGTAGCGGCGGTTCTCCGCCGACGCGAAGCCCCGGTCAGCGACCCACACCACCCGGGACAACTTCCAGGCGCGCAGGTCGTCCTTGACCTGGCGGATCAGCGCCTGGTCGTTGGTGTTGCCCGGCCAGCACCACACTCGGACAGGGATCCCGGTGCGGGTGACGGCCATGCCCACCACGACCTGGGCCAGGTCCGCCCGGTGGTCCTTGGAGTGCCCGTAGGCGCGGAACCCGGCCGTCTCGCCCTCGCCCCCCTCGTCGGGCGCTTCGATCTCGAAGTAGGTGGCGGTGGTGTCGAAGAACAGCAGGTCCACTTCGAGGTTCAACAGGTCCGCGGTGGCCCAGTACACCGCTTCGGCCAGCTCGGCTTCGATCTCCACCAGCCAGTCCATGGCCCGGTAGCAGGCGTCGTCGTCGACCTCGTCCAACCCGCAGATGGCCACCCGCTCAGCCACCCACCGGGTGGCGGCCAGCTTCGAGCAGGGCTCCAGCGCCCGGTTCGCGACCAAGGCGAACAGCACCCGCTCCGCCCGGGCGTCGAGCCGGCGGCCCTCCAACAGCCGGGCCAGTGTGGCGTCCACGCCGAGACGGCGCCACAGCTGGTCCAACGCCCACGCCCCGCCCATCGGCCGCGAGTCAACGAACGCCAGCTCCGGGTCGCCCGCCGCGGCGAGGGCCTCCCGGCCGCCGAGCACCCGGGACAACGACGCCACCAGCCGGGCCACCGCCGCCCGGTCCAGGCGGTCTTCCCGGCCGAAGCTGTAGATCACCCGCGCCTCGGCCCCGCCCTTCGCCGGGTTCCAGTCGTTCTCGGCCAGCTGCACGTACCGGACCGTCGACCCGTTCTTGTTTCGACGCTGAGTCGTCCGTAAGTAGATGCCTAGGACGCCACCACTAACGACCAGCCAGACAGCGGACCAACCCATCAAACGTGTGCCTAGGAACTCCCGGCTGGCGCCGCTCGCTACACGCCTCTGACCAGCACCTCCCGGCCCGACCACACCGCCACACCCGCCTCAACTGCGGAACCCCGGCCAAATGACACGAAATATTACGCAGCGGTCCAACCTGCCAGGACACTAGCCGCCCTCACCGCCCACCTCGACGACGAACAGCTCTAGGCGTCGGGCCGCCCCAGAACCCGGCGAGCTACGAGGCGAGGAGAGGCGAGGTGAGGACACGATCATGGTGAGATGCACGCCCCCGTCGCCCTGCAGCGAGTGCTCGCGGCGGGCGTCACCTACGCAGCGATACGTCGCCTCTCCCGGCGCCAGGCCCCACTACCTGAGCGCGGCCCAAAGGCGGCTGCGCACCTCACCGCCGTCTTGCGCTTCCCCCTCGACGTTGCGTCGGCGCTCGATCTCGGCGCGCTCCCTGCAAGCCGGAGCCACTACCGGTACCCGCTCAGCACCCTGCACGTGACCGTCGCCAACCTCGACCAGGCATGCGTGCCTGCGCCCGTGGGGGTCGAAGCACTGCGAGCGCTCACGTTCGAGCCCGTGACGCTGCGCCTGGACGGCTTCGGATGCTCTCGGGACACGCTGTTCATCCGCTGCTCCTACGGCGAGGAGCTCGCCGTGCTGCGCCGTGCTGTGCGCCGAGCGTTCGCCCTCCCGCGGCCGTTCAACCCCGTCAAGGCCGCCTTCGGCCAGCTCGCCTTCGCCAACGTCCTGCGCTTCGACGGCCCCGGCGTCGCGCCGGCCCGCGGCCAAGGCCCGGAGGGCCTCGTCGTGCTCGACAACCTCGACGTCGTCCGCACCGACCGGTACCTCTCAGACGAAGCGACCACCGTGCTCGCCAGAGTTCCCCTTGATCGCTGTTCTGCGGGTTGAGTCGCGCTGCGCATCAGCCGCTGGGGACACCTCGGCGCCTGATCCCAACGTCAGGTACGAAGGTGCTCCGCGAGCGCGTCGAGCGCCTGGCGCGGGGACTCGAAGCCCTGCTCGCTCCAGAGCGCCTTGAAGTGCTCGCCCGTCGGGTTGTGCACCGCCGTGTAGGTCGAGGGCCCGTAGGTGTGGCCCAGCCACTCGTGATGCTCCGCGACGATGCCCACCCGCTCGCCGGTGTCGTCGATCACGAGCCAGCGGTCCCACGCGTTCACGGTGTCGTCGCGCTCGGTCTCCGGCTGGTGCGCCAGCTTCAGCTCCACGCCCCGGATCGGACGAGGCGAGTACGACAGCGAAGGCGTCGGTCGCGCTCAGCCGCCGCTCCCTTCGCTTCGGGGCTTGCTTGCCAGCGACTCGGCGCGCATCTGTGCCATCAGCCGGCGCGGCTCGCCACGCTGGTAGGCGTCGCGGGCCTGGTTGAAGGCGTCGTAGACGTGGTGGGTCACCTCGTCCTCCAAGAACAGTGCTACCCGTTGGTAGAGCTGCTGCGCGTCCGCTCGCTCGCCGTCATCGGGCTGGGAGGGGAGCTCGACGTCACCGCGCAGCCAGAGGCTTGCCGCCTGCGGCCAGGTGAGCTCGCAGACCTGGTCCCAGGGATGGCCGTAGGAGCAGCGCACGATCAGCCACTTGCGCAGCGCCTCGAAGAGCTCGGGGTGTGCCTGGCGCTGCTCCTCGATGACCGCCACGGCTGCGCTGAACGTCGCCTGCGCGCCCGTGAACGTCGGCTCGGCGGCGAGTGCCCTCAGCTGCTCGATGCACGCCTCACGCCGGGTCCGGACGGTGTCGTGGTCACCCATCGTCCCATCGAAGCGGGACCGCTCCCGATCTCCACCATCCACCCGGCGAAGCACCGCGAGCAGGGCTCCGCCTTGCTCGCATGTCTGCGCATCTCCTCGACGCCCGCGACTTCGGCGTCCCCGTCGGCCAGGCCGAGGCGCACTGGCACGCTCGCCTCGCCGAGCTCGGCGTCACTCCCGCCGAGGTGGTCGCACCCATGCTCGGCCACCCGCACGCCCTGGCCCCGGTCGACGGGGCGCAGCACGCTCGTGACATCGCCGCCGAACTCACCAGCGCGCACGCCACGTTCACCCGACGCGACGTGCTGCGCGCCCTCGCCGAGGAAGCCCGCGATGGCGCCACCGTCGCTGAGCTGCTCGCTGCTGCCGACGCGGTGATGGACAACCCCGAGGTGATCCGCCTCGACCCCGAGCGGGCCCCGCCCGCCACTATCGAGCGACGCGACGGGACCCGCGTGCGCATCGAGCGGCCCGACCCGCTCACCACCCGCACCGAGCTCCAGCGCGAGCGGCTGATCACCGACAGCACGCGCCGCCGGCTCACCGACAACGCCGGCATCGCCCGGCGCGCCCACGTCGACGCGGCGATCACCTCCCAGCCCCTCGGCGAGGACCAGGCCGAGATGGTCCGCCAGAGCAGGCAAGACCTACGCGCTCGGCGCGGCCAGCGAAGCCTGGGCGCAGAGCGGGATGCGCGTCATCGGCGCCGCCCACGCGTCCATCGCCGCTGAGCAGCTCGGCAAAGCCGGGATCGAGGCGCGCACCATCGACTCGCTCCGCTACGCCCTCGACACCGGGCGCGAGCGGCTCGATCGGCGCACCGTGCTCATCGTCGACGAGGCCGAGATAGCCGGCAACGCACGCCTCGCCCACCTCGTCGACGCGTGCGACCGCACCGGCGCCAAGCTCGTCCTCGTCGGCGACCCCGCCCAGCTGCCCGCCATCCACGCTGGCGGCATGCTGCGCACCCTGCAGCGCCAGTTCACGACGACGATCAGCCTCGACACCAACCGGCGCCAGCGCCACGAATGGGAGCGCAAGGCCGTCGACGACCTCCGCAACGGGCGGGCGCAGCGTGCCCTCGACGCGTACGCGGAGAACGACCGGATCCGCTACCACCCCGACGCCGAAGCGCGCGCTGCCGGCGTCGCCCGAGCGGCCATCGCTGACTGGCAGGAAAGGCGCAGCGCAGTGGTGCTCAGCGGCACCAACGACAACGTCGACGCGCTCAACGCCGCTGTTCAGCTGGGCCGCTGGGAGGCCGGCCAGCTCGGTGCCGAGCTCGCGTTCTCCAAGCGGGATGAGCCCATCCACGCCGGGGACCGGATCATGCTGCTCGGCAACGACACCAGCCTCGGCGTGCGCAACGGCCAGGTCGCAACGGCCATCGAGATGCGCGACGACACCCTCGTCGTCCAGCGCCTCAACGGGCGGCGCATCGCGCTCCCCCGCGAGTACGTCACGGAGCACACCCGCCTCGGCTACGCCTCGACAACGCACAAGGCCCAAGGCTCCACTGCCGACGTCGCCCACTACGCACCCGACACCATGGCCGCCCAAGAGTTCGGCTACGTCGCCGCCACCCGCGGACGCGCCGAGAACGTGTTCCACCTCATCGCCGCCGACGAGCCGGCCCAGCGAGCAGCCGCACGCGGCGCCTTCGAGTGGCAGCTGCGCCGCAGCGTCGCCAAGACCAGCGCCATCGACACCGGCGAACCCACCGACAAGGTCCACCGCCCAGTCCCCCACACCACACCCCGCCGGCCCCAGCCCGCGCGGCACGGGCCGCCCCGCGGTCCGGAACACCCGGCAGCACCCGACCAAGGTGTGAGCCCTGCAGCGCACGCCGAGGCGCCGGAGGATCCGCATAACGCCGCCCTCGAGCTCTACCTGCAGCGCCGCGCTGAGAACATCGCGGCCGAACAGGCCTGGGCTTCCCCCGGCTTGACGGACACCGATGCTGAGGCGACCGTGGTCGTCTCGGGAAGGAGTCCTGATGCCTCGCCCGCACCCGCCGGAGTTCCGTCAGCGTGCGGTGGAGTTGGCCTGCCTCCGGGAGAAGCCCATCGCTGAGCTGGCCCGGGATCTTGGGATCTCGGATTCGTGCCTGCGGAACTGGATGCACCAGGCCGACCTTGACGAGGGCCGCCGCTCCGACGGGGTGAGCAGCGCCGAACGCGACGAGCTGGTGCGCCTGCGCCGTGAGCTGCGGGTCGCCAAGCTCGAGAACGAGATCCTCAAGCGGGCCGCCGCCTACTTCGCCGCGGAGAACGTCCTCCCAAAATGATCTACGCCTTCATCGAGCAGGCCT
>WHTX01000351.1 GCA_009377505.1 Acidimicrobiia bacterium | reverse complement strand
GGTTCGGCCTTCGTCAGCGAGGGGACGGCGCTGTTCGGCAAGAGCCTCGACGAGGGCGGGGCGCTCCTGCACAAGGGCCTCGACGAGGGGACGGCGCTGTTGAACGAGGGCGCCACCCGCCTGCGCCGGAGCCGTCGCCGTCGGCGCTGAGGCCGTGCTGCCCGACGCCGCCGGCGCCGCCGACGCCGACGCCGCCGACGTCGAGGCGGTGACCCTCCTGCTCGGCCGTGCCCCCCGGTGTGCCTTCCGGGTGGTGCGGCGCGACGCGGCCGGCGAGCCCCTGGTCATCGAGAACGCCCCCCTGCTCGACGACGGCACGCCCATGCCCACCCGCTTCTGGCTCGTCGGCCGGCGCGCCGTGCGCGACGTCAGCCGCCTGGAGTCGACCGGAGGGGCCCGGCGGGCCGAGGCCGAGGTCCCCGCCGATGCGGTGGCCGACGCGCACGCCCGTTGCGCCCGTGAGCGCGACGCCCACCTGCCCCGCGGCTGGGCCGGCCCCCGCCCGAGCGGCGGCGTGGCCGGCACGCGCCAGGGGGTCAAGTGCCTCCACGCCCACGTGGCCTGGCACCTCGTCGGGGGCGACGACCCCGTCGGCCGCTGGGTCGCCGAGCAGCTCGCGGCGACGGGCGCCGACCTGTGCGCCGCAGTGAGCGACTCGTGAACGTCGCCGCCCTCGACATCGGCTCCAACTCGGTCCGTCTGCTGGTCACCGGCCCGGGAGGCACCGACCTCGCCCGGGAGAGCGTCATCGCCCGGCTCGGCTACGGCGTCGGGAACGGCGGCACCCTCGACCCCGAGCGGGTGGCGGCCACCCTCGAGTGCTTGCGCGACCACCGGGCGCGCTGCGACGAGCACGACGTGGCCGCGCTGCGGGCGGTGGCCACGTCGGCCGTGCGCCGGGCCAGCGACGGCGAGGCCTTCCTCGACGCCGCCGAGGCGGTGCTCGGCGTGCGGCCCGAGGTCATCGACGGGGCCGAGGAGGGCGACCTGTCCTTCCGGGGCGCGACGTCACGGCTGGGGCCAGGCGAGGGGCCCTTCGTGGTGATCGACCTGGGCGGGGGCAGCTGCGAGTTCGCCGTGGGCACGGCGAGCTGCGACGACGTCTACTCGGCCGAGTTCGGCTCGGCCAGGCTGACCGAGGCCTACGTCCGCCACGACCCGCCCGCGCCCGACGAGTTGGTGGCTTGTCTGTCCGTCGTCGAGGCCCACCTCGACGACGTGCGGCGCGAGCTGCCTGCCAGCCTCGACGCCCGCACCTTCGTCGGCATCGGGGGCACGTTCACCACCTTCGGGGCCATGGAGGCGGCCGACGGCGAAGCCGTCGACGGGCTCCGGCTCAGTCGTGCCGCGGCCGAGGACATCTACCGCACGCTCGTGCTCGACCCCTTCGACGTGCGGGTCGAGAACCCGGGTCTGCCCCGTGAGCGGGCGCACGTCATCCTCGGGGGGGCGTGCGCGGTGGTGGCCATCATGCGGGGCTTCGGGCTCGACGAGCTCGTGATCTCGGAGCGGGACATCCTCGACGGGATCACCGCTGACCTGGCCGCCGCCTCGCTGAGCTGAGCTGGTTCCGGCCCGGAGCCCGTGCAGCACACCCCCGGACCACTCCTTGGGAGTTTCTCCGGTGACGGAACGCCGGCTCGCGTGGGGCGCGCGATTCGTCACCGGAGAATCGACCATGCCTGAGCGAGGCGCCGCCGCTCGGGCGGGTCGCTACGCGCCGTGCTCGTCCGCTCTCCGCCGCTCGGGCGGGTCGCTACGCTCCCGCTCCATGAGCATCCTCGAGGGGCGGCGGGTCGTGCTCCGCCCGCTGGCTCCGCAGGACTTCCCCGCCTACTCGGAGGTCCGCCAGCGCAACGGCGAGTGGCTGACGCGCTGGGAGCCGGCTCGCCTGGTGGGCCAGCCCGATCCGGCGGACAGCTACGACGCCTACGTCGCTCGCTGCTCTGCTCGCCAGCGTGAGCGCCAGCTCGGCACCGGCTACGGCTTCGGGGTGTTCGCCGGCCGGGCGTTCGTCGGCGAGATCAACCTGTCCTCGATCCAGCGGGGCGCCTTCCAGAGCGGCTACGTCGGCTACTGGACGGACGAGGCCCAGGCCGGCCACGGCTACTGCCCGGAGGCTGTCGTGGTGCTGTGCCGCTTCGCCTTCGAGGACCTGGGCCTCCACCGGCTCCAGATCTCGATCATCCCCCGCAACCATCCCAGTCGCCGAGTCGTCGAGAAGTTGGAGCTGCGCAACGAAGGAATCGCCACCCGCTACTTGCAGATAAACGGACGTTGGGAAGACCACGTCCGCTACGCGATCACCTCGGAAGAGTGGGAACTTCGCGGCCCCGACTTGCACCGACAGTGGCTCTGAAGGCGCTCCGGTTCCAGCCCAGCTGGTAGGCCAGAGCGACGGCCCCTAGCTGGGAATTGACCTCGAGCTTGCGCAGGATCGCCTTGATCTGTGACCGGATCGTAGCAATCGAGACGTAGGAGGCCGTGGCGATGTCGGCGGGGGCGTTCCCGCGCATCAGCTCCTCCAGCACTTCGGACTCGCGGGTCGAGAGCTGGGCGAAGCGGGCGAGCTGGGCAGCCCGGTCGCGACGGAAGCCGTGGAGCTCGCCCAACAGGTCGGCCTCGGAGGCGCTCGGCATGGTGCGGCGCCCAGCGACGGTCTCGCGCACGGTGGCGAGCAGGCGGTCGACGGGGTCGAGCGTGCAGACGGCGCCGAAAGCGCCGGCCTCGAGGCACTGGGCGACGCGGACGCGGTCGCGACCGTCGCTGACGGCGAGGATCCGCGAGCCCACCCGGGCGATGGCCCGCACCAGCTCGACGGCGTCCTCGGCGGACACGTCGATGAGCACGAGGTCGGGGTCGAACGCCCTGACCTGGCGCAGCACCGACTCGAGGGAGGCGTCGGTGGTCACGTAGGTCGTGACGCTGGCGCTGGCGAGCACCATGGCGAGGCTCTGGGCGACGAGCGCGTGCTGGTCCACGATGACGACGCGGCCGCCGATGACGTGGCCGGTGAGGGCGCTCGGGTGGAACTCGGCCGGGGAGGCCGAGCCGAAGTGGTCGAGGTTGGTCGTGGCTGGCATCGCCGTAGATATCGGCCACGAGGACCACCGATCTTGAGGAAGCAGATCGACTTGCGTGGCAACGGGCGCCGGGACAGGTGAGGCGCGCTGGCTCGCCGGGGCGCCCTCGGCGGGCTGCGGCGATGCCGTCACCCGTCTGCCTGACGTCGTGGTGGCGGCCTTTTCGCAACGGACGCGCCACGTGAAGCCACCGCGGCACCGGGCGTGGGCGCCCGGCCACCGCACGATGACCTCCCCCGTCTTGTGCGCGAAGCCGAGCCGATCGCCGTTCCGAACCGTGATCGGAACGGCGATACGCGGTCTCGCCGCCGTGTGCAGAGCTCGTCTGCGCCGGACATTCTCCCCCTTTCCTCCCCAGTTCGTCACACGACTGTCGCCCATGCAGGGGACGTTCGCCTCGGAATCATCCCACAGATGGGGGAAAGAGCCTCCGAAACGTAAACTGATCGGTGTTCCCGTTCCGATCTAGGTGACGTTGCTCAAGAATGAGCACGGGCTCCACGGAGCCGCCCTCCAGCACCGGTAGGTCCGCAACCTATTGCCGGTACTGACCGGGACACCGCCGTCCCGGAATTCCGCAACCGCCAACCATTCAAAGGATTCCGCCGTGAACGATCTCATTCGTCGCGTCTTCATTGCCCTCAAGGGTCGCGAGCTCCAGGCTCGTGAGCGTGGGGCGACCGCCGTCGAGTACGGCATGCTCGTTGCCCTCATCGCCGCCATCATCATCGGCACCGTCGTGATCCTCGGTGGCCAGATCAACGACGCCTTCACCCGCATCACCACCGAGCTCAACGAGAACGTCCCCGAGTAATCGAGACGTCGTCGACGAGAGGTGGGCGCCGAGGGAGTCGGCGCTGTGCTGTGGTGGGTCCGCTCGCGGTGGTCGCGAGCGGACCCTCCCGCTTACCGGGGGCTGACCAGCCCCTGCTGCTGCCGCTGCGCATGGGAGAGCGATGAAGAACAGAGTCGTTGGGTTCGCCCTGGCCGGGGTCTTGGGCCTGGCTGGGTTGGGTTTGCTGTTGTCCTCAGGGGACGACGACGGAGATCGGGTGGACGCCGCCGCAGGTACGGCCGTCACCAATGCGGCGGGGGCTCCGGCCCAACTCGCCGCAGCCAAGGACGATGACGGGGACCCCATCGAGATGGTGGGCATCCCCGCCCCGCCGGAGCTGGCCACGGTCACCCTCCAGCTCGAGCCCCAGCGGGCGCTTGGCGGGTTGGTGAACGCCGGTGAGCTGGTGGCCGTGACGGCCTCCTTCGACCGGTCTCAGACGCCCGGGGCCGCCACCGACGCCGGTCCGCAGTCGGGCGTCATCCTCGAGAAGATCCTCGTCACCGCGGTGCAGGTGGAAGAGCCCGCCGGCGACGGCGAGGACCCCACGCCCCCCCGGGGCACGCTGCTGGTCACCCTGGCCGTGCCCCCGGCCGAGGCGCCGAAGCTGGTCTTCGCCGCCGAGTACGGACGGGTCTGGCTGGCCGGTGAAGAAGCCGCCACCCCCGCGACCGGCCGCGCGCCGGCGAACTTCGCCTCCGTCAACGCGGTGCCGGCGCCGTGAGCGGGCCGACCGACCTGGCACCGAACGGTGCCCCTCCGGCCGACCCCCAGCTCCGCCGGGCGCTCGGCCTCGACGCCGACCCCATCGCCGCCCCCGCCGGGCCCCGCCTCTTCTCGGGCGAGCCTGCGGCGCCGGCGGACCGCGACGCCTCCGACTGGGGCCGGGTGACCGGCCACCAGCAGCCGGCTCACCAACAGCCCGGCCACCAGCAGCCCGGCCACCAGCCGAGCGCGCATGTCGGGCACAGCCCGCACGGCGGCCACCCGGGCCACGCCGGCCAGGGCGGTCACGGCACGGCCGGGGGCCCACACCTACCTCCCGTGCCGCCCGCCGCGCCGGCGCACCCGGCGCCGACGGGCCCGTCCCGCTCGGCGCCGGCGCCGGCCTCCAACCGGCTGCCCGTGCACGTGCCGCCCACCGAGGAGGACGACCTCCTCGTCGAGCTGAAGGAGAGCGTCAAGGACGAGCTCCTCGCCCGGCTGGGCCACCGCCTCTAGAACG
>WHTX01000350.1 GCA_009377505.1 Acidimicrobiia bacterium | reverse complement strand
GGCCGGTTCGGCGGGCGCGGCAGCCCCGCCGGCCGCCTTGGCCTGGGCCTTGCGCTTGGCCTCCTCTGCCCGCTTCCTGAGGTGTTCAGGGATCTCGGTCATCGTGTCCCTCTCGTCACCGACCGGTCCTCGTCCATCGTCGGTCCCACCAGCCCTGATCTCTTCATGAGGCTCGTGGCCATGCCGCTGACCTGGACGGCACCTGGTCGGTCCACTGATGCGGCCGACTGGCTGACCAGCTCGACCGAGCTCGAATGCAAGATCGGGGCCAGGGGTGCGCCGCTGCTCATAGGGGCCCCGAGATGCCGCCGTCCTTGCGCACCCTCCAGAAGTGGATCGCCATGAAGATGACGATCACGAAGGGCAGCATCAGTACGTGCAGCACGTACCAGCGGAGCAGGGTGTCGGTGCCGATCTCGACGCCGCCGAGGAGCACGAACTTCACCTGGTTCCCGAAGACCGGGGTGTAGCCCATCATGTTCGTGCCGACGGTCACGGCCCACAGTGCCAGCTGGTCCCACGGCAACAGGTAGCCGGTGAAGGACAGCAACAGGGTGAGCATCAGGAGCACCACCCCGATGACCCAATTGAACTCACGAGGGGGCTTGTAGGCGCCGTGGTAGAAGACGCGCGCCATGTGGAGGAACACGGAGAGCACCATGAGGTGGGCCGCCCATCGGTGCATGTTCCGCACCAGTAGGCCGAACGTCACCGCCGTCTGCAGGATGTAGATGTCGTCCCACGCCTGGGCCGCCGTGGGCCGGTAGAAGAACATCAGGAAGATGCCCGTCACCGTCAGCAGGATGAAGAGGAAGAAGCTCAGCCCGCCGAGGCACAGCGTGTAGCTGACCTTGACGGCGTGCCGCTTCACCTTCACCGGGTGGAGGTGGTACAGCACGCTGTTCATTATCACGTAGGACCGGTTCCGGGGGCTGTCGCTGTAGCCCTTCCGGAAGATCGAGCCTGGGCGGAAGATCGAGTTCCACGCCTGGCTGTCCTGGACCTTCGCCGTGATCTCGCCGACCTTGTCGGTCAGTTGCTGGCTTGGGCGTGGCGCCGTCTTGGCCACCGGGGCTCTCCTCTTGCTGCTGGGACCGTCACCGCACGTCCGGGCCCTGCTCGGTCGTGCGGCACCCCGACCGATGGCGGGGACGGGGGGCGTCTGGAGGTGACACTACGTAGGCGTCACCTGCCGGGGCGAGTCGACGGGGCCGACGGCCGGCCCCTCAGCCGAGCCGCATGCCGTAGGCGTAGCCATGGGTGTTCGTGCGCTGGTGGGCGTCGCCGGTCGGCGACGGGTCGGCGAGCTTGCCGAGGATGATCACCCCGGTGGGGCACCGGTCCACGCACAGGGCGCAGCGGGTGCACACGTCGTCGTCGATGGTGAAGATCACGTGGTCCGAGGGGTCGACGCCCGGCTTCTCGACGTCGTAGGCGTCGGAGACCGCGTCGGGCGACACCATGAAGATGCACTTCCACGGGCAGATGTCTACGCAGCCCTCGCACATGATGCATTCGGACTGGTCGATGTGGATGAACTGCTTCGGCTTGACCGCCTGGGACAGCCAGGCCGCGTCGACCTCGTAGAGCACGTAGTCGTCGCGGAACTCCGGCATGGGCGGGTTCGCGTCGGTGCGGGCCATCGTCTGCTACCTCCTTCCGAGTGGCTAGGCCTTGACCAGCGGACGACCGTACCGCGACGGCTCGACCTCGGTGGAGGGCTTGCGCTTGCCCCGGTTCTGCCACATCACCCAGACCACGACGTTGCCGGCGAGGGCGACACCGTAGATGCCGACGACGATGATGTCCCGCAGGACCAGGTAGCTGAGGTCGAAGGGGTCACCGTGTCGAGGATCTCGCCCGGCCCGAGGAGGGTCTTGTCGGCTCGCCAGTTCAGCTCGTTGTCCGCCCAGGTGAGCCACTGGTGGGGCACGACGCCGTACCACCAGAACATGAGGAAGAACGCCCACGTGGCGCCGAGCATCGCCTGGCCCCAGCTGAGCGGCGCCCCGACCGGGCGGCGGCGCAGCGCCCAGCGGAAGGGCACGGCCAAGGCCACGATCCCGATGATGATCGAAGTGACGAACGCGACCACGTACCTGAACCTCCGAAAGGGCGACGGGCCTTCACCTCGTGAACGCACGCACAAACCTACCCGGCAGGAACCCGACGGCCAGGTTCGCCGCTCGGGCCGCCGCCCGCCCGTGACCGGCACGTCTTGCCACGTGGTGGGGGCCCACCTCGTGGCAAGGTCTACCAGACGCCTGACGGCGCCTCCCAACCACCCCCAAGCGCTGGCGACGGCGCTGGCGGACGAGGTCCGGGAAGCTTTGCCGGAGCGCGGCGGGGCCTGCGAAGATCGCGGTCGCGCCTCTGCGGCGGCCCGTTCGACATCTCCCGGCCCCGCCCAGCCTGAGCCGGGACCGCCCGGATCGGGAAAGGACTTTCGTGACCGAGATCCCCGACCACCTCCTCCAGCGCACGCGATCCCGCCGCCAGGCGCTCGGCCTGCCCGTGAGCGAGGGTGACGCCGGAGGGGGCGCGGCCCCCGCCGCCGAGCCCGCGGCCGGGGTCGCCGTCCCGGGGGCATCGGGCGCGGCCAGCCCGCCCAAGGGGCCCGTGGCGCCCTCGGGCCCGGTCGAGACGCCCCGCCCCGAGCCGCAGCCCGTCCCCCACTACGTGCAGGCGTACCGCAAGCGCAAGAAGATCCCGATCTGGGCCATGCCCGCGGTACTGGCCCTGCCTCTGTGGGCCGTGCTGTACGCCGGCACCTTGACCGAGCCGCCGACGACCGAGGTCACCCTCCTGGCCGAGGGGGGCGAGGTGTTCTCGAACTGCTCCTCGTGCCACGGCGCGACCGGTGGGGGCGGCGCCGGCCCGGCGCTCACAGACGGAGCGGTGCTCGCCACGTTCCCCGACCCCGTCGACCACGTGAAGTGGGTGATCACCGGGTCCGGGGGTGCGACCGGTGGCGTCTATGGCGCCGAGGGCAAACCCTCCGCTGGCGGCATGCCGACCTTCGCCGAGACCCTCACGCTGGAGGAGACCGTGGCTGTCGTGCTCCACGAGCGCGAGACGCTGTCGGGCGAGACCATCGAGGACTCCGCCGAGATGTGGGGAGACCTCGGACGGCTGATCGAGGACCAGGCGGTCCTGGAGGCCGGGGCGACGGTGACCGAGGAGGAGGTCACCGAGGTGCTGACCCGCCTCGGCGAGGAGTCCGGCATCGAGATCGGCGCCGAGGAGGAGTGAGCGACCGAGCCGGCAGGGACGAGCGGGCCCGCCAGGTCCTCGTCGTCGGCGCCGGGCCGGCCGGTGCCGCCACCTCGTACTGGTTGGCCGAGGCCGGACACGACGTCCTCGTCGTCGAGAAGAAGCGCTTCCCGCGCGAGAAGACCTGCGGCGACGGCCTGACCCCCCGGGCGGTGCGGCAGCTCCTCGACATGGGCCTGGGCCCGCGGCTCGAGCCCCACCACCGCTACGAGGGCCTGCGCGCCCTCGCCCACGGCATCACCCTCGAGCTGAGCTGGCCCGAGCACCCGCTCTACCCGAGCGTCGGCTACGTGGTGCGCCGGCGGGAGCTCGACGAGCTGGTGGCCGCCCGCGCCACGGAGGCCGGGGCCGAGCTGCGCCAAGGCACCGAAGCGGTCGAGCCGATCCTCGAGGGGGGCCGGGTCACGGGCGCCGTGCTCGAGGACAAGGCGACCTCCCGGACGTACGAGGTGCGGGCCGACTACGTGGTCATGGCGGAAGGCGCCAACACCACCCTCGGCCGCAAGGTCGGCGCCAGCCGCGACCGCGGCTACCCGATGGGGATGGCCCTGCGGGGCTACTACCCCTCGCCCCTGCACGCCGACCCGTGGATCGAGAGCTGCCTCGACCTGCGCGACCGCTCCGGGAGCTCGCTCCCCGGCTACGGCTGGGTGTTCCCCCTGGGCGACGGGACCGTCAACATCGGCGTCGGCCTGCTGTCCACCTTCAAGCACTACAAGGACGTGAACACCAGCCACCTGCTCGACGAGTACGTGGCCACCGCGCCAGCGCACTGGGGCCTCCGAGAAGGCACGGGCATCGGCCGGCCCACCGGTGGGCGGCTGCCCATGGGCGGCTCGGTCGGCCCCAAGGCGGGGGCAGGGTGGTTGCTCGTCGGGGACTCCGCGGGCACGGTCAACCCGTTCAACGGCGAGGGCATCGATTACGCCTACGAGACCGGGCGGATGGCGGCCGAGGTGCTCGACGACGCCCTGCGCAGCGGCAGCCGCCTGGCGATCTACCAGTACCCGGCCCGCCTCGAGGCCGAGTTCGGGCTCTACTTCAAGGTGGCCCGCACGTTCGCCCGCCTCATCGGCCGACCGGCGTTGATGCGCGAGCTGACCCGGGTGGGGATGCACTCCCGCTCGCTCATGGAGTGGGTGCTGCGCATCATGGCCAACCTGTTGCGCCCCGAGGAGCTCGGCCCCGCCGAGGCCGCCTACAAGGCCGCGGCGGCCCTGGCCCGCCTCGTCCCCGAGCGCGCCGCGTCCTGACGCCCCGACCGTGGCCGGGGCCCCGCTCGGCGACTGCCGTCCGCCGGGCCCGGGCTGGGCCGTCTGCCACTCGCAGCGCCGGCAGCAGAGAACCGCGATCTGGGCTGCCGGTCCCCCACCGCCGCCAGGGACTTGCAGCGCCGAACGCGCAGAACCGCACTCCCGGCTGCCAGTCCGGCGGTGCGCCGGGCCCTAGCGACGCTGGCGCCGAGCGGGGCCGGCGGGGCCTGCGGCCAGGCCGGGGCTCAGCGGGCGCGGGTGAGGCGGCGCACCGAGCCGTCGCCGTTGGCGCCGACGAGGACCCCGCCGTCGCCATCAGGGGCGAGGGCGGAGAAGGCGTGAGGGAGGTGCCCCCCGGCGACGGGCGACCCGAGCGGCGCGTCGGCGACGAGGAGGTCCCGACGGCCCGTCGGCGGGTCGTAGGCCACGAGTCGCCGGCCGGCCGGGTCGGCCACGACCACCGCGCCGTCCCCGGCCACGGCGACCCCCTGGGCGCCGGCCAGCGCGGCCACCGTGGCCACCACGGCGCCGTCCCGCACGCCCACCAGCCCCCGGGCCGTCGTCACCCAGACCGTCCCGTCGCCTCCGGCCGCCGCGGCCTCGGGGCGGTCGAGCCCGCCGA
>WHTX01000349.1 GCA_009377505.1 Acidimicrobiia bacterium | reverse complement strand
CCCCCCGGCCGGCCAGCTCGCCGAGCACGGGGGCGACGAGCACGCACGTCGGGCAGTCAGCCTTCACAACAGCGACAAGGCCGTCGAGCAGTGCTGGGCCGTCGGGCAGGGACGGGCCGATCGAAGTCATGACTTGACACCCTAGTCAGCTCTTTCGTTACGTGATCGCGGTCACAGACCCTTCGCAAGTCCCGGGTGAACAAGTACTGTCCCGGACATGGCCTCGGGGGGTCTCGCGTGAACGTCACCTTCTTCGGCGTTCGGGGTTCCACGCCCTGTTCCTGTGACCGCAACGCTCGTTACGGGGGCAACACCTCCTCCGTCGTGGTCGAGGCGGCCGGGTCGCCGCCGATCCTCCTGGACCTCGGCACCGGTGTCCGCTTCTACGGCGAGTCCCTCCCCCCGACCAGGCCCCTGCACGCCGTCGCCCTGGTCACCCACCTGCACTGGGACCACGTACAGGGCCTCCCGTTCTTCAGCCCCGTCCTGCGCCCAGGCAGCTCACTGCAGGTGTACGCCCCCGACCCCGGTTGCGGCCTCACCCTCGAGGAGGCCTTCGCCCAGAGCATGCGGCCGCCGTACTTCCCGGTGCCCCTGTCCGACCTGCGGGGCGACATCCGCTTCCACGCCGTCGACTCCGGGCACTTCTCCGTCGGCGAGGTCGAGGTCACCGTGGCCGTCGTCCCCCACAACGGGCCGACCCTGGGGTTCCGCCTCGATTGGCGTGGCCGGTCGATCGCCTTCATCCCTGACCACCAGCAGCCCCTGGATGGGGGAAGAGATATCGCGCCAGCAGTGGTGGAACTCGCGCAAGGCGTGGATCTTCTTATCCATGACGCGCAGTACACGCAAGACGAGTTCCGCCAGAAGCGTGACTGGGGCCACTCCACCGTCGAGTACGCCGTCGAGGTCGGGCTGGCCGCCAAGGCCGGCATGCTCGCCCTCTTCCACCACGACCCGACGCACGACGACGGCACCATCGACCGGCTCACCGCCGACGCCCGCGCCGCCCGGGGCTGCCGCCCCCTCGAGGTGCTCGCCGCTCACGAGGGCCTGACGGTCGCCCTCGCCGACCAGCCCGTCGCCTCGTCCGCGTAGCGGAGGCAGGAGGGGGCCTGACGGGGCGACTACAGTCCGTCAGGTGGCGAACGTGTCCCGACCCCCAGCCCACGATCCCGCACACTTCCGCAAGGTCCTGGGCAGCTACCCGACCGGCGTGACGATAGTTACCGCCATGGACGAGGGCCGTCCGGTCGGCCTCGCCGTGGGGACGTTCACGTCCGTGTCCCTCGACCCGCCGCTCGTGGCCTTCTTGCCCGACCGCAAGTCGCGCTCCTGGCCGGCCATCGAGAAGGCCGGCGTGTTCTGCGCCAACGTCGTCGGCGACCACCAGGAACACGTGTGCGCCGTGTTCGCGTCCAAGCTCGAGGACAAGTTCGCCGAGGTCGAGTGGGAGCCGTCACCGTCGACGGGCTCGCCGATGATCGCCGGCTGCGTGGCCTGGCTCGATTGCCGCGTCGAGGTCGTCCACGAGGCGGGCGACCACTGGATCGTCATCGGGCGGGTGACGGAGCTCGACGTCGCCAACGACGACGCCGGGCCGCTGTTGTTCTTCAAGGGCGGCTACGGCCGCTTCTCCCCCTGATCGACGCCGCCACCAGCGAGGCCAGGCTCGCCCGCCGCCGGGCCCACCACACCCGCAGGCGCCGCAACAGGAAGGCGAGCAGGAAGACGGCGAGGAGCACGGCCCACACCTTCGGGTTCACCGCCGAGAGCCCCATGCCCCCAGTCTCCCAGGGCCCGGCGCGCCGCGCCCTGCCCGCGCCCTGCGAGGTAGGTTCGGGCCATGCCCCTCTACGCCCTCGGTGAGCTGGTCCCTCGCATCCACCCCGACGCGTTCGTGCACCCAGAGGCCGTGGTCATCGGCGACGTCGAGGTCGGCGCCGAGTCCTCGGTGTGGCCCGGCGCTGTGCTGCGGGGGGACGACGGCCCCATCACCGTGGGGGAGCGCACGTCGATCCAGGACGGGGCCATCATCCACACCTGGGTGGAGCACCCGACCCGTATCGGCTCCGGCTGCGTGATCGGCCACCTCGCCCACCTCGAGGGCTGCCACATCGGCGACAACGCCCTGGTCGGCTCCGCCGCGGTCGTGCTGCGCCGGGCGATCGTGTCGTCGTGGTCCCTGGTCGGCGCCGGCGCCCTGGTGGCCCCGGGCAAGGTCGTGCCCGAGGGCGCCCAGGCGGTGGGCGTACCGGCGGTCATCAAGGAGGGCCGGGCCGACCGGGAGGACATCGCCGACTCGGCCCGCAAGTACGTGGAGCGGGTGCACCGCTACCGCGCCGGGCTTCGCCAGCTCTGACCCGGCCCTCCGCGGCCCTCCCCGGTCCGCAACGGCTCAGGAGAGGTCGTCGATGACCACGTCGGCGATGGCCCTGGCAAGGTTGACGGCCTGGTGGTCGGCACCCTTGCCGTCCCAGCGGTTCGTGAGCACCACGATGGTCACGTCCTCGTCCGGGTAGACCCTGATGTAGCTGCTCGCCCCCGGCTGCCCGCCCGTCTTGGCCATGATCGGCCGGCCGTCGTGGGTCCCGGTGTTCCAGCCGTAGGCGTAATTGCCACCCGGCCCGGGGGGCGCCCACATCGCCGCCATGGTGGCGTCGTCGAGGATCTGGCCGCCCAGCAGGCGGATACCGAAGCGAGCCACGTCCTCGACGGAGCCCTCCAGCCCGCCGCCGAGCACCTTCCAGCTCAGGTCGTCGCGGTCGATCTCCACGTTGTCCTCGTCATCGCGGTCGTAGAGGCGTGTGCGCATCGGCACGTCCGCATCCCGGTCCTCCGGGCGCAGCGTCCCGAGGCCGTAGGCGCCGGTGAGGCGGTCGGTCACGATGTCGTCGACGGGCTGGCCGAGCACGCTCTCGAGGGCAGCGCCGAGGACCGTGTAGCCAGCGGTGCTGTACACGTAGTCGCCCACCGTGCAGACGAGGTCCTGGCCCATGAACTCCTCGACCGCCTCGAGGGCCGTGTCGTAGTGGTCCTGCTCGCTTGTCACGAAGCCGTCCGGGTAGGTGGCGACGCAGCCCCGGTTGGCGGCGAGCTGGGCGAGCGTGTGGCTGTGCGCCGCCGGTAGCTGGCCCACATGGTCCCTGGTGGGGTCGTCCACGTCGAGCAGGCCCTGCTCCTCGAGGTCGAAGAGGAGCGTGCCGGCGAGGGCCTTGGACACCGAGGCCAGCCGGTGCACGGAGCGGGCGTGCATCCAGACGTCGTCGTCCACGTCGGCGTGCCCAAAGCCCCGCTCGTAGACGAACGTGCCGCCCTTGGCGATGGCGACGGAGATCCCGGGCACGTCATGGGTATCTCGGTACCCGTCCACGACCGCGTCGACGTCGTCCCGCAGGGACCACGAGGGCCGCGCCGAGTTCTGCCGCCAGATGCCTGCATAGCGGGGCCCGTCGGGGGTGGCGTACTTCTCGTAGTCGTCGAGGCGGTAACCCTCGTCCCGGTAGCGGGCCCACCAGTTGCCGAACTCGGCCGCCGTCAGGTCGCGACGCTCCCGCCAGTGGCGGCCGCCGCGGTTCTCGACCCAGATGCCGCCGTAGTTCGTCTTGCCGTCGAGGTCCGTCGCTTCCACATCGAGCATCCGGAAGCCCTTGCCGTACTCCTCGAACACCTTGCCGAACTCGTCGCTGGAGAGCCCGCGGCGGAGCCGCCAGGACAGGCCTTCGGAGTTCTCCACCCAGATGGCGCCGTATCGGGGGCCGTCACCGGTCGGGTACGCCTCGAGGTCGACGGGCAGGTAGCCGGCATCGCGGTACCTGGCGAAGCGCTCCGAGAACTCCTCCGAGGTCACGCCACGGTAGGAGGCCCATTGCAGGCCCTCGGTGTTGGCCACCCACACCCCGGCGAACAGGCGGCGGCCGGACACGACGTAGGTCTCCTGGTCGATGAGGCGCATGCCGTCCTCCCGCGCCTGCTCCCAGGCGGCGTGGAACTCGTTCCCGGTCAGGTCCCTGAGGCTCCTCCACGCCCGGCCGTCGGTGTTCCGGGTGAACACCGCGCCGACCCGGTACGTCCCCCCGACGACGTCCACCTCGAGGTCGCTGACCCGATAGCCCTTCTCGACCATGGCGTCGAAGCGGTCGGCGAACTGGTCGCTGGTCAGGTCCCTGTAGGAGGCCCACGCCGTGCTCGGCGGGTCGAAGACCGCCGTCGGCAGGGTGGCGTGGGCCCCGGCGGGGACGGCGGCGGCGACGCTGGCCGTGGCGGCGATGCCCCCGGCCAGGAGCGCGGCCAGCGCCCGACGTGCCCGGTGCCGACGAGGACGGTGGGGGTGGTGGTCGGTGCGGTCGATGTGGTTCGTGGGGGCCATCGTGGTCCTCCTCCTCGGGAGCCGGCCCATCGCCGGCGCCTGGTGGGGAGAGGCATCACGTCGCCCGTCCTCGCGCTTTTTCTGGGGGAACCTCCGCCTCAGTCGGGGCAGGGCCGCACGAAGAGCTGCCGAGGGCCGCCCGTGCCCTCGTTGCCCCGGGCATCGGTGGCGACGACGACGTAGCTGGCTGTACCGCTCGTGGCGAAGGGGCCGAGCTGGCCGACCCAGTTGCGGCCGTCCCCGCTGTCGCGCAGCGCCAGGGCCCCGCGACCGAGCCGCGGCCCCTCCCAGCGCAGCTCGACGGCGCGCACCGGTGACTCGTCGCCCACGGTGGCCGCCACGGCGACGGTGATCGGCCCGCAGACGCGTGCACCGGGGCTGAAGATGGTGGCGTCGCCCTCGGGGAGGCGCACGAAGGGGGCGTGCTCGACCCGGGCGCCCAAGGGGACCAGTGTGGCGCCGCTGTCGTGGGTGATGGTGAGCGTGCCGGAGAGGTCGCCTTCGGGGAGCCCGTCCCGCGCCACCGTGACCAGCACCTCGACGCTGCCGCCCGCCGGGACGGTCGCCGCGTTCGGCGCGGCGTTGAACGGTGTGGCGGCGGCGACGCCCACCTCGAGTGCCGTGCTGCCGTCGTTGCCGAGCAGGACGACCTCCCGACCCCCGCTCACGCCGAGGTCGAGGGACGCCGGGCTCACGGTCAGCCGCCCTGCTGGCGCCGGCGTGACAGCGGGCTGGGCCGGGCCACCGGGCGCCATCGGGGCGGAGGTGGTCGTCGCGCCGGCGAGCGGCGCGCTCG
>WHTX01000348.1 GCA_009377505.1 Acidimicrobiia bacterium | reverse complement strand
CCTGGGCCCTCGGCCTCGGCGTCGGCGCCGGCGGCCGCGGCGGCCGCACGGGCGCCCCGCCGGCGACGACCGGTCTCGGGTACCAGGGGGACGAGCACCTCACCACCGACCCGAGCACAGTACTCGCCGAACCCCTCGCCCTCGCGCCCGCCGGAGGCATAGGCCTCGAGCAGGGGACCGAGCGCGGTGGGGATGTCGTCGAGGGCGACGTCGCGCGCCACCCGCTCGGCCAGCCGGTCGCCGCCCACCGTGCCGCCGACGTAGAGGTCGTAGGTCTTCTTCGTGCGCCCGACGATGCCGAGCTCGGCCGTGTAGGGCCGGGCGCAGCCGTTCGGGCAGCCGGTCACGTTCACCCGCAGCTCGAGGTCGCCGAGGCCCCGCTCCACGAGCGCCTTGTCGAGCCCGTCGACCAGGCCGGGCATGATCCGCTCGGCCTCGCCCAGGGCCTGGCCGCACGTCGGCAGCGCCGGGCAGGCCATTGCCAGGCGGCGCAGGGGTCGCAGCTCCTCGGCGAGGGCCACGCCGTGGGCGCGCAACACCTCCTCGACGGCGGCCCGGTCGCCGACGGCGATGCCGCACAGCAGCACGTCCTGGCGGGCGGTGAGGCGGACCTCGGCGGCATGGGCGACGGCGGCCCGCAGGGCGGTGCGCAGCTGGGTGCCGGCATGGTCACGGACCCGCCCCGAGTCGACGTGCACGCCGAGGGACCAGCTGCCGTCGGGCTGCTCGCACCAGCCGAGGTGCTCGTCCGAGCCCGCCCACGGCTCGAGCTCGGGCGGGGCCGCCAGGGGCACGCCCACGCGCCGCTCCACCTCGGCGCGGAACCACTCGAGGCCGCCCACGTCGATGGTGTACTTGAGCCGCGCCCGCTGGCGGTCGAGCCGGTCGCCGAAGTCGCGCTGCACGGTGACGATCGCCTCCACGGTGTCCCCGAGCCGCTCCTCGGGCACCCAGCACAGCGGGCTGGCGAGGCGGGGGTAGGTGTCCTCCTCGCGGGCGTGGCTGAGGCCCAGCCCTCCGCCGACGAGCACGGCGTAGCCGCCGTCGTGGGGGACGATGCCCACGTCCTGGGAGTAGACGTCGATGCAGTTGTCCCCCGGCCAGGCCAGGCCGATCTTGAACTTGCGGGGGAGGAAGGTGGTGCCGTACAGGGGCTCGGACTCAGGGGCCTCGAGGGCGGAGACGGACTTCTGGCCGTCGACCCACAGCTCCCAGTAGGCGCCGGTGCGGGGCCGGAAGCGGGCGGCGAGCTCCTGCGCCACCGCCACGAGCTCGCCCTGGTCTCGCCCCTTCACCAGCGCCGGGCAGGCGACGACGTTGCGCACCCCGTCGCCGCAGGCCCCCCTGGTGGTCACGAGGTGGCGGTTCAGCTCGGAGATGAGCGTGCGCAGGTCCTGCTTGGCCACGAAGTGGTACTGCAGGTCCTGGCGGGTGGTGACCCGCAGCGTGCCGTCGCCGACCTGGTCGGCCAGGGCGTCGGCGGCCAACCACTGCTCGGCCGTGAGCACCCCGCCGGGCAGGGACGTGCGCACCATGCAGCTGTGGGCGAGGTCTTCCCGCTTCGCCGCACGGGCCCGGCGCTGGTCGCGGTCGTCCTGCTGGTAGACGCCGTGGAACTTCAGCAACTGGGTGTTGTCGTGGGAGAAGTGGTCGCTCGCCTCGGCGAGCTCGTCGGCCAGGGTGCCGCGCAGGAAGCGGCTGGCCTCCTTCACGTCCTCTACGGCCGAGCGGGCCGGCGCGTCCGGGGCCGGGCCGCTGGTGAGGCCGTCGGTGTTGGTGGCGTCAGTACCGGTCATGCGATCTCCAGACCACGGTGGGCGGCGGACGGCGCGCCCCGTGCAGACGCGGGCCAGGCTCCTGCCTCCCTGGGCGGGTCGATACCTGACCATTCCGATAAAGTTGATCGGTCTAGTCAGAATTACTACCGTCTCCTGCCGATGCCGCGCAACACCCTCTCCCCGCCACGGACGGCCTCGACCGTCTGGCTCACGGGCCTGCCGTCGGCCGGCAAGACCACCATCGCCCGGGCCCTCGTGGGCCGCCTCGCCGCCGAGGGCCGACCGGCTCAGCTCCTCGACGGCGACGAGCTGCGGACCGCGCTCTGCGCTGACCTGGGCTTCAGCCGTGAGGACCGGGTGGAGAACGTCCGCCGCATCGGGGTGGTGGCCGAGTTGCTGTCCCGCAACGGCGTCACGGCGGTGTGCGCGGTGATCTCGCCCTACCGGGAGGCGCGAGACGAGGTACGGGCCCGGCACGGTGAGCGCTTCCTCGAGGTCTGGGTCGCCACCCCCGTCCACGTCTGCGCCGAGCGCGACGTCAAGGGCCTCTACGCCCGACAGCGGGCCGGCGAGATCCGGGGCCTGACGGGCGTGGACGACCCCTACGAGCCCCCGCTCTGCCCCGAGGTGCGCCTCGAAGCGCACGAGGTCAGCGTCGAGGAGGCGGTGGAGCAGCTGTGGCAGCACCTGGAGAGCTGAGCACCGCCGAGGCCGAGGCCACAGCCGCCGAGGGAGCTTCCGCCCTCGAGGGCCGGCCCGCAGCCGAGGTGGTGGCCTGGGCGGTCGAGCGCTTCGGCTCGCGGCTCTGCCTGACGGCGTCCATGACCGACGCCGTGCTCATCGACGTGGCCACCCGCGTCGACCCCGGCATCGAGATCGTGTTCCTCGACACGCAGTACCACTTCCCCGAGACGCTGGCCACGGTCGAGTCAGTGCGGCGCCGCTACCACCCCAACCTGGTGGTGACCCGGCCCGACCTGCCCCTCGACGACCTGTGGCGGAGGGACACCGACGCCTGCTGCGCGGCCCGCAAGGTCGCCCCCCTCGAGGCGGCCCTGGCCGGCAAGGCCGCCTGGCTCTCCGGCCTGCGCCGCGTCGACAGCCCGGACCGCGCTACCACCCCCGTCGTCGACGTCGACCGCCGCGGCCTGGTGAAGGTGAACCCGCTCGTCGACTGGACCGACGACGATGTCGAGGCCTACATCGCCGCCAACGACGTGCCGGTGAACCCGCTCGTTGCCCAGGGCTTCCCCTCCGTGGGCTGCTGGCCCTGCACCCGGGCCGTCGCCCCCGGGGAGGACCGCCGCGCCGGCCGTTGGGCGAGCAGCGGCAAGTCCGAGTGCGGCCTGCACCTGTGACGCCCACGACCTCCCACCCACTCGACCGAGGAGCCCGCCCGTGAGCCTGCTCGACACCGCACCCCGCCTCGATCGGGCGCGGCCCCGCACCTCCCACCTCGCCGAGCTCGAGGCCCGGGCCGTGCACCTGATGCGGGAGGTCGCCGGCCAGTTCGACCGGCCCGTACTGCTGTTCAGCGGGGGCAAGGACTCGATCGTGCTGTTGCGCTTGGCCGAGCGGGCCTTCCGCCCCGGCCCGTTCCCGTTCCCCGTGCTGCACGTCGACACCGGGCACAACTTCGACGAGGTGCTCGAGATCCGCGACCGGCTGGTGGCACAGCTGGGTGAGCGGCTGCTCGTCGCCTCCGTCCAAGAGTCCATCGACGCCGGCCGCTCGCCCGACCCGGGGCCGACAGGGTCGCGCAACCGGCTGCAGACGGCCACCCTCCTGCACGCCCTCCACCAGGGGCGCTTCGACTGCGCCATCGGCGGGGCCCGGCGCGACGAGGACAAGGCCCGGGCCAAGGAGCGGCTGTTCTCCTTCCGGGACGCCTTCGGGCAATGGGACCCCCGCGCCCAGCGGCCCGAGCCCTGGCAGCTGGTCAACGGCCGGATCCACCCCGGCGAGCACGTCCGGGCGTTCCCGCTGTCGGACTGGACCGAGCTCGACATCTGGCGTTACGTCGCCGCCGAGAGCCTCGAGGTGCCGTCGATCTACTTCGCGCACGAGCGCGAGGTCGTCCCCCGCGACGGCATGCTCGTGGCCACCGGACCGTGGACCCCGCCCCTCGACGGCGAGACCGCCGCCACAGAGCAGGTGCGCTACCGCACGGTGGGCGACATGACCTGCACCGGGGCCGTGCGCTCGGCCGCGGCCACCGTGGACGCGGTCATCGCCGAGGTGGCCTCGGCCCGGATCACCGAACGGGGCGCCACCCGGGCCGACGACCGCTTCTCGGAGGCCGCCATGGAGGACCGCAAGCGCGAGGGCTACTTCTGATGGCCAGCCTGCTGCGCTTCGCCACCGCGGGGTCCGTGGACGACGGCAAGAGCACTCTCATCGGCCGCCTGCTGCACGACGCCAAGGCGCTGCACAACGACCATGTGGACGCCGTGGCCGCCTCGAGCGCCCGTCGCGGCCAGCACGCCTTCGACCTCGCCCTCGTCACCGACGGCCTGCGGGCCGAGCGCGAGCAGGGCATCACCATCGACGTCGCCTACCGCTACGCGGCCACGCCCCGGCGCACGTTCGTCATCGCCGACACCCCCGGGCACGCCCAGTACACGCGCAACATGGTGACCGGCGTGTCCACGGTCGACCTCGTCCTGCTCCTCGTCGACGCCCGCCAAGGGGTCACCGAGCAGACGCGCCGCCACGCCTGCGTGGCCGCCACGCTCGGCGTCAGCCGCCTGGTGCTCGCCGTGAACAAGATGGACCTCGTGGCCTGGTCCGAGGAGCGCTTCGACGAGATCGCCGCCGAGCTGGCGCAGCTCACGATGCCCCTCGGCTTCGTCGAGGTCACGCCCATCCCGCTCTCGGCCCTGGAGGGCGACAACGTCGTCGACCCCTCGCCCGACCTCGCCTGGTACGCCGGGCCGACGTTGCTCGGCTACCTGGAGGAGGTCGCCGTCGACCGCCCGGCCGAGGCTTCGGTCGGCGCTCGCCTGGCCGTGCAGTGGGTCATCCGGCCCCGGCCGGGGGAGGCAGGCGGCCGGCGCTACGCGGGCACCCTGGCCGCAGGGCAACTGCGCACCGGCGACGAGGTGGTGGCCCTACCCGGGGGGCGGGCCACACGCGTGGCCGCCGTCGAGGTGGGCGGGGAGCCGGCCGACGTCGCCGAGGCCGGCGCGGCGGTGAGCGTCGCCCTCGTGGACGACCTCGACGTGGGCCGGGGCGACCTGCTCGCCGCGGCCGGTGCCCGGCCCGCGCTCACCTCCGAACTGGACGCCACCGTGTGCTGGTTCGGCGACCGGCCGCTTCGCGCCGGGGACCGCCTGACCGTGCTGCACGGCTCGCGCCTCACCCGGGCGATCGTCACCGCCCTCGTCGACCGCCTCGACGTCTCCGCCCTCGAGCGCCGGCCCGC
>WHTX01000347.1 GCA_009377505.1 Acidimicrobiia bacterium | reverse complement strand
GACGAGCCCCCTCCGCCCCCGCCCCCGCCCCGGCCCCGCCGCCCCCCGGCAGCGAGCGAGCCGCCAGCACCTTGGCCGCGGTCACGAGCGCCAGCGCCAGCCCCAACCAGGGCCACGGCCCGAAGCGCGAGGCGATGGTCATCCCGTCGCGCCGCCCGATCGTCCGCTGCAGCACCCGCTGCTCGCTCACCCCGGTCCGCTCGAGCACGTCGCCGTCGGGGCCCACGAAGGCGCTGAACCCGGTGGGCGAGGCCTGCAGCACCCACCGGTCGGTCTCGAGGGCCCGCAGGCGCGATGAGGCCACCTGCTGGGACTGCACGATCGTGAGCCAGTAGGAGGACCCGTTCGTCGGGTTGAGGAGCACCTCCGCGCCGTGGGTGAGGGCGTCGCGGGCCCGCCGCTCGAAGAAGACCTCCCAGGAGATGAGCACGCCGAGCGTGCCCACGGGGCTCTGCACCACCGCCGGTGACGAGCCCTGCACCGCGTCCTTGGGCACATAACGGTCGATCAGCCCGCCGGACAGGGGCGCCATCACCGAGCGGAAGGGCACGTACTCGCCGAAGGGCACCCGCTGCACCTTGTCGTAGCGGTCACCGAAGGCGCCGTCGGGGTCGACGACCACGGAGTAGTTGGCGAAGGCGTCCGGGCCGAGGGACTCGACGACGCCGGCCACGAGGGTGGCGTCGAGGCGCCGGGCGAGCTCGGAGAGCGCTCGGCCCTCCTCCACGGACGGCAGCGGGAGGTCCACGTTCACCACGTTCTCCGGCCAGACCACGAGGTCGACGGGCGTGCGGATGAGCGATGAGGCGTCGAGGTGCCGGGCGAACACCACGCCCTGGTCCGTGGTGGCCGCCCGGGTGCGCTGGGGCCCGCCGCCCTGCACGAGCGCGACCTCGACGCGGCCGACCTCCTCGGCCCGGGGCAGCACCGCGGCCACGAGCAGCGCCACGCCCACCGACCCGACCAGGCCGACGGGCACCGCCAGGCCGGCGGTCCCCCGGCCCCGGTCCCGGCCCCGGCGCCCTCGGCCCCGCCCCTCCCGGCGTGCCCGTTCCCAGAGCGCGGCTGCCGCCGCGCCGAGCGCCACCGTGGCCAACGTGAGGGCCAACCCGCCGCCGAGGCGGGCGACTGGGGCGAGGGGGGCGGCCGCCTGGCTCATGGGCACCGTCGACAGGGGCACCCCGCCGAAGGGCACCGACCAGCGGACGAGCTCGGCGAGGGCGACGACTCCGGGCAGGGCAAGGTGACGGGCGGGGCCGGGCGGCACGAGCAGGCACGCCACCCCCAGGTAGGCGCCGAGCAGCGCCCCGGCGACCAGGTACGCGGGCGCCGAGAAGTCGAGCATCCAGAAGGTGGAGGGGTAGAGCCACGCCGCGCCCACCAGCCAGCCCCGCAGCAGGCGGTTGGCGAGCCCCCGCCCGGCGAGCAGCCGATCGAGGCCGGCGAACCCGGCGATGGCCAGGGGCCACCAGCCCCAGGGCGGCATGGCCGCGGCGATGGCCAGGCCGCTGGCCACGCACCCGAGCCCGCCGGCCACGTAGCCGCCCCGAGCCCCAGGCCGAGCCCGAGCAACGTCCCCAGACCGCGCTCCTCCCCGGGTGGACGAGGCGGGCGGCGGCATCGTCGCGATCCTGCCCGTACGACGGGGTTCCGGCCAGTCAGGCGACACGCCCGGGCCCCGGGCCGCTCAGGAGCGGAACCGCAGCGCCTCCGCCTGGTTCAGCACCTGCAACGCCGGCGCGGCGACCGGCTGGCCGGCGGCGTCGACGAGCTCGAGCTCGACCACGAGGCGGTAGGCGGCCGAACCGGGCGGGTGGCAGGCGAACAGCGTCGCCCGGTAGGCCACCGTCTGGTCGACGATCTCGAGCTGCTCGGGCCCGACCACCTCGATCCCGGTGACCCGGTAGTCGAAGCGGCCCCCCGTGGTGGCGAAGAGCACGCTGTCGCCCGGCTGGAGCTGGTCGAGGTGGCGGAACGGCTTGGTGTAGGTGGTGCGGTGCCCGCCGACCACCACGTTGCCGAGCTGGCCGGGCAGCGCCGTCCCCGGCCAGTGGCTCGGGCCCCGGTTGATGGCGGTGAGGGACATCCCCTGGTGGAGGGGCTCGTTCACGCCGATGCGGGGGATCTCGATCGTCCCGACGGTGACCTCGGGCGCCGGGGCGTAGTCGTCGGCGGGCAGCAGCTCGGGCACGGGGAGCAGCACTCCGGGCAGCAGCGGCGCCGTCGTCGTGGTGGGGGCCGTGGTCGTCGTGGTGGTGCTGGTCGGGGCCGGCAGGGAGGTCGTCGGCGCCGGGCGCAGGGGCGCAGCCAACACCTCGGAGACGGTGCCGTCCGAGCCGAGGTCGGCGAACCAGCCCACGCCCACGACCGCGCCGGCGAGAGCCACCGTCGCGCTCACCGATGCGAGGAGCGCCCGTCTCCGCCGTAGAGCCACCGTCCAGTTTCTACCGCCGCATCGCCCGACCTGCACCCCGTCGGGTCCATCACGGTCAGCCGAGGCGCCCGAGGAGGCGTCGGGCCGCCTGTCGCCCCTGGTCGATGCAGGCGGGCAAGCCCACACCACGGAACGCGGCCCCCGTCGCCACCACGCCGGGCGCGGCGCCCGCCAGGGACGCCTCGAGGGACGCCAGCCGGTCGAGGTGGCCGGGCCGGTACTGGGGCAGGGAGGCGGGCCACGGCGTGACCCGCACCTGGGCGGGCTCGGCGTCGATGCCCATCGTGGTGCGCAGGTCGGCGCGCAGGGCTGACACGAGGGCGCCGTCGTCGAGGGCGGCGATGCGATCGTCGCCGTCACGCCCCGCCGAGACCCTCAGGCGGGCGGTGCCGTCGCCGCCGACGTGCGCCCACTTGCTCGACGACCACGAGCAGGCGGTCATGAGCAGCCCGGCCGAGCGGGGGACGAGGAAGCCGCTGCCGTCGAGGGGTCGGGGCACGGCGGCGAGGGGGTAGGCGAACGAGACGAGCGCCACCGAGGCGTACTCGATGCCGGCGAGGACGGCGGCCGCGCCGGGGTCGAGCGCCGCGAGCAGGCGGGACGCCTCGGGGGCGGGCGAGGCCACGAGGACGGCGTCGTGGGCCTCGACCCCACCGCCCGCCTGCAGCTCGTAGCCGCCCGCCGTCCGCCGCAGGCCCTCGACGCGCGAGCCGAGGCGCGTGCGCTCGGCGCCCACGGCCTCGTGGAGCCGAGCGACGAGTCGGCCCAGGCCGCCGCGCACGGTGAGGAACACAGGGGCCGGGCCCCCAGGCTCCCCACCCGGGGGCATGGCCTCTCGGGAGAGGGCCGCCGCCCGGGCGAGGGCCTGGCGGGCACCGCGCACCAGGCTCGGGCCGCTGGCCGCGGCGGCGGCGAGCTGAGGGGCGGCCGCCGCCGCCGAGAGCCGCTCCACGTCGCCGGCGAACACGCCGGAGAGCAGCGGGTCGACGAGGCGGTCGAGGGCCTCGGCGCCGAGTCGCCGCCGGACCAGCGCCCCGATCGCCTCGTCCGTGCCCGCGGGCGGGGCGTCGTCGGGCCGGGTGAGGTCCTCGGCCACCCGGTCGACGCCCGCGGTGCTGAGCAGCCCGGAGCGTGCGAGGGCGTCGAGGTCGGTGGGCACGCCGAGCAGGAGCCCGTGGGGGAAGGGGCGCAGCTCGCCGCCCGCCCACAGGTAGGCGTGGCGGGTGGCGGGGGCGACGAGGTCGTCGGCGAGGCCCACCTCGTCGCACAGCTCCCGCGCCCACGGGGCCCGGGCGAGGAAGGCGTCGGGCCCGGCGTCGAGGGCGGCGCCGGCGAAGGGCCCGGTGCGCACCTTGCCCCCGAGCACGTTCGCCGCCTCGTGGAGGACGACGTCGGCGCCGGCCCGGGCCAGCTCGAAGGCCGCGGCCAGCCCGGTGATGCCCCCGCCCACCACCGCCACCCGGGGCGGTCGGCTCATGCGCCGCGGGGCTGAGGGGCCCGGGCTGCCGAGGCCCCGTGCCCGGCGCCGCCGGGCCGGAAGGCATGGACCAGCTCGACGAGGCGCTCGAGAGTTGCCGGGTCGGTCTCGGGGAGCACCCCGTGGCCGAGGTTGAAGATGTGGCCCCGTCCTCCCCCTTCGGCGAGCACGTCCCGCGCCGCGCGGGCGACGGCCTCCCAGGGGGCGAGACAGGCTGCAGGGTCGAGGTTGCCCTGCAGCGCCCGGCCCGGCCCGACCCGCTGGCGGGCGGCGGAGAGCGGCACCCGCCAGTCCACCCCCACCACGTCCGCGCCGGCCGCGGCCATGTCGGCGAGCAGCTCGCCGGTGCCCACGCCGAAGTGGATGCGGGGCACGCCCAGGGCGGCGACCCCCTCGAGCACACGGCGCGAGTGGGGCAGCACGTGGCGGCGGTAGTCGGCCGGGCTGAGGGCGCCCGCCCAGCTGTCGAAGAGCTGCACGGCGGAACAGCCCGCGGTGACCTGGGCGCGCAGCGTGGTCAGGGCCAGCGTGGCCAACCGGTCGAGGAGCTGGGCGAACAGTGCTGGGTCGCCGAGCATCAGCGCCTTGGTGCAGGCGTGGTCCCGGGAGGGCCGGCCCTCGATCAGGTAGCTGGCCACGGTGAAGGGCGCCCCGGCGAAGCCGATGAGGGGGACGTCGAGCTCGGCCACGAGCTGGCGCACGGTGGCCTGCACGTAGGGCGTGTCGGCCTCGGGGTCGAGGTCGCGCACGCGGTCGAGGTCGGCCGGGCCGCTGAAGGGGCGCTCGACGACGGGCCCGACGCCGGGGGCGATGTCGACGCCGAAGCCGATCGCCCCCACCGGGACCATGATGTCCGAGTAGAGGATGGCGGCGTCGACGCCGTAGCGGCGGACAGGCTGGAGGGTGACCTCGGTGGCGAGGTCGGCGTCGCGCACCGTGTCGAGGATGCTGCCCGGGCCGCGGACGGCCCGGTACTCGGGCAGCGAGCGCCCGGCCTGGCGCATGAACCACACGGGCACCCGCTCGTGGGCCTCGCCCCGGCAGGCGGCCAGGAAGGAGGAGCCCGCGAGCCGGGCGCCCACCGCCGTGGGCGGCCCGTCGGTGGTGCTCGTCCCCCCGGCGCTCGACCCGGCCGGCGCCCTGGTCACGCCGCCTCCCCGGCCACGGCGGCGGCGCCGGCCAGGAGAGCGGCGAGGTCGGCGTCCCGAGCCAGGCGGGCGACCACCGTGTCGTGCGCCCGCTCGGCGATGCCCCGCCGGGTGGCCTGGTCGGTCTGGTCCGTGGCCATGGCGGCGACGTCCTCGG
>WHTX01000346.1 GCA_009377505.1 Acidimicrobiia bacterium | reverse complement strand
GGCGACCGCCGCTGCGGCGGCCCGTCCCACCCCGAGCTCGAGCATCCCCCCGCAAAAGGCGTCCACCCCCCGGGCGGCGCAGGCCTCGAGCACCTCGGCCGCCGCGCCGAGCCCGCCGAGCCGGGCCGGCTTGACGCTCACCACGTCGGCCGCTCCCAGCGCGAGGGCGGCGAGGACGAGGCCCGGGGTGCCGAGCGCCTCGTCGAGCGCCACCGGCGTGGCCAGGGCGGCCGCGAGCCGGGCGTGGCCCACCAGGTCGTCGGGGGCGAGGGGCTGCTCGAGGTAGGCGAGGCGCGCCTCGTCCGCCCAGGCCAACTCGGCCGGTTCGGCGCCAGCGAAGGACCCGTTGGCGTCCACGGCGAGGTAGAGGCCGGGGTGGGCAGCGCGCACCTCGGCGGTGACGGCGCGCGCCGAGGTCCGGTCGACCTTCAGCTTCACCCCGGCGCAGCCCGCCTCGAGGGCGCGGGCGACAGCTGCGAGGGCCGCCTCGGGCGACCCCTGCCCCCCGATCACCCGCACCCGTTCGAGGGCGCGGCGCTGGGCGCCGATGGCGTCGACCAGGGAGCGACCGTCACCGCGCAGCGAGGCGTCGGCCACCGCGGCTTCGACCGCGGCGCCGGCCATCGGGTGGCCGCGCACCCTTGACGGCCGCCCGGCGAGGAGGGCGGGGACCAGCTCGTCCCGCAGCACGCACCAGGCGCCGTCCACCCACTCCCCCGTGTAGGTCGGCCTCGACAGGGCGGCGCACTCCCCCCAGCCCCGGCTCTCGGAGCCGAGCACCTCCACGAGCACGCTGTGGCGAACCGCGGTGACGCCGTGCGCGGCGTCGAAGGGCTGGCGGAGGGGGACAGCCACGCGCCACAGGCGGACCGCCTCCACCAGGGCCCGGGGCCCCGGCACCGCCCAGGCACCGCTCACGCGGGGAGCGAGCCGCTCACGCGGAGAGCAGCTGTTCGCCGAGGTAGGGCTTCCACTGGTCGGGCACCCGTTCGAGTGACACGACCAGCCAGGACAGGTGCTTGGGCGCCGCAGGCTGGCGCCTCAGGACCATGGCGGTCTCGGAGAGCAGTCGGCTCCCCTTGGCCAGGTTGCAACGACGGCACGCCGCCACCACGTTGTCCCAGCTGTTGCCGCCCCCGCGGCTACGGGGGACGACGTGGTCGATCGAGTCGGCGTCGCGCCCGCAGTACTGGCAGCGCTTGGCGTCACGGAAGAGCACGGCTCGGCGTGAGAGCGTGACTCGGCGCTGGTAGGGCACCCGGACGAGGTAGCGCAGGCGGATGACCGACGGCACCGAGAAGGACGCCCGCTCCGAGCGCACGACATCGCCGCTGTCGTGGATGAGGTCAGCCTTCTGATCGAGGACCAGGACGACAGCCCGGCGGTTCGGCACGACCCCGAGTGGTTCGTACGACGCGTTCAGCACGAGCGCCCGGCCCATGCGAGGTCACGCTACCCCCGGGGGCCCTGGGGCTCCCGCCTTTAGGTGTCCTGTCACCCCGGCTCCAGCGGGCCCCACCCCACGTCGTCGGGCCTCTCGGCACCAACGCAGCCACGACACGAGGTCGTCAGGGTGCACGGTGTGGTCGCTGCTCCCGTACATGGTCTGGGCCCGGAAGGCGAGCCAGGCGGCGTCGGGCCGGGGCAGGAAGGGCGGCCGGCGCCACCACCCCCGCGGCGAGAGGCGGGCCAACTGGATCACAGCCGTCGGCCAGAGGCCGGGCCGGGGGACGAGGGCGCGCACGGCGGCCCGCCAGTCGAGCGCCGCTCGGGGTGGCGCGGCCCGATGCGCTCGGCCCGCACCCCCGGGACTACCCATCCCTCGAACCTACCCTCCCCGCCTCGTCGCCCGATCACAGCTCGCCGAGGCCGGCCCAGCCGACCGCAGCCGCGCCCACCAGCGGTGCGTCGGCACCGAGGCGGGCGGCGGTGAGCCGGGTGCCGACGGAGAAGTCGAGACGGCAGCGGCGATCGAGCTCGGCCTGGGCGGCGGCGAGGAACAGGTCCCCGAAGCCCAGGGCGACGGAGCCGGCGACGACGGCGAGTCGCAGGTCCAGGAGGTTGGCCACCGAGGCGACGCCCCGACCGACCAGGGTGCCCGTGCGTGCCCTCACGGCGTCGGGCGCCTCGGCGGGGTCGACCCCGAAGGCCGCCCTGATGGAGGGTCCGGACGCCTCCGCCTCGAGGCAACCCTGCCCGCCGCAGGCGCAGCGGCGGCCCTCGGGCTCGACGACGACGTGGCCGATGTGGCCGGCGTTGCCCGCCGCCCCCTCGAGCAGCCTGCCGCCGAGCACGATGCCGCCGCCGACCCCGGTGGAGACGACCGGGCCAGGGCTTTGGCGTCGTTGTCGACGAAGGCGGGCAGGCCCGACCAGGCGGTGAGGCGCGCCCGAAGGGGGAAGTTGCGCCACGCCGGGATGTTGAGGGGCGACACCACCTCGCCGCCTGGGCCCATCGGCCCACCGCACCCGGCGCCGACGGCCACGGGCCGCAGGCCGCCGCGCCCCGCCTGGGCACCGCCCTTGCCGTGCCCCCGCCCCTCGGTGCTCGCGGCCGCGCCGAGGGCGGCGTCGAGGACACGCACGAGCGCGTCCCACAGGGCCTCGGGGCCCTGGTCAACGGGGGTGGGCGCACGCCCCCGGCCGAGGAGCGCGCCGTGACGGTCGACCACGGCGGCCGCGAGCTTTGTGCCCCCCACGTCGACGGCGAGCACGACGTCCACGGGCGGGGACGGTAGCGGGCCCGGGCACCGGCCCCCCTGTGAGGGAACCCACCCCCGGTAACCTGGCCGCGTCCCCGGGCGGCGGCGGCCGCCTGGCCGCGTCCCGGCAAGTACGCTGACCGCAGGTCGGGGCCCGAACCCGCAGAGGAGAGTGTTCTTGCTGAGCGAGCACCCGCTGGCGAGCAGTGACGGGTCGCCGACGACGAAACGCGAGTCAGCCACCTTCGCCGACCTCTTCCGCGGCATGGTCGACAACATCGCCCACGTCATCCAGGGCAAGGCCGACGTGGTCGAGATGCTCGTCCTCTGCCTCGTCTCCGAGGGCCACCTACTCATCGAGGATCGGCCCGGCGTGGGCAAGACGACCATGGCGAAGGCGCTGGCCACCTCGGTCGACACGACCTTCGGCCGGATCCAGTTCACGCCCGACCTCCTGCCCTCGGACGTCGTCGGCGTGACCGTGTGGGACCGCCACGCCAACCAGTTCGTGTTCCGGCCCGGGCCCGTCTTCTCCAGCATCGTGCTGGCCGACGAGATCAACCGTGCGTCCCCCAAGACCCAGTCGGCCCTGCTCGAGGCCATGGCCGAGCACCAGGTGACGGTCGACGGCCGCACCCATCCCCTCCACAGCCCCTTCATCGTCATCGCCACCCAGAACCCGATAGAGCACGAGGGCACCTACGCCCTGCCCGACAGCCAGCTCGACCGGTTCCTGATGCGCATCTCGGTGGGCTACCCGGCGCGCGAGGACGAGATCAGCATCCTCGACACCCACGGCGAGAGCGACGGGCTGGAGAAACTGGGGCCCGTGGTCAACGGCCGGGGCGTGCTGGCCATGGCCCAGGCCGTCCACCAGGTGCACGTGGCCACGGCCGTCAAGGAGTACCTGGTCGACCTGGCCGACGCCTCGCGGCGCCACCCCTCCGTCTGGGTGGGCATGTCGCCGCGGGCCACGCTCGCTCTCCAACGGGTCTCCCGGGCCCGCGCCGCCTCGCTCGGGCGGAACTACGTCACCCCCGACGACGTGAAGGCCCTCGCCCAGCCCGTGCTCGCCCACCGCCTCCTGCTCACCCCGGAGGCCTCGCTCCAGGGCATCAGCTCCGAGCAGATCGTGCGCGAGCTGCTGTCCCACGTGCCCGTGCCTGTGCCCAGCGAGCCGTGATGCTCACCCGGCAGGGGTGGCTCACCGGAGCGGCTGCCGTCGCCCTCGTCGCCGCCGGGCGGCTCTTCGGGATCTTCGAGCTGTTCGTGCTCGGCGCGGCCGTGGCCGGGGTGCTGGTCATCGCGGCTGGGTCCGTGTGGGCGACCCGCCTCCAGCTCGGCGTGGCCCGCCGGCTCGACCCCCCGCGGGTACACGCCGGCAGCCCGGCCCGGGTCGAGCTGCACGTGACGAACGAGTCCGGCCGGCGCACCCCGGTGCTCCGCCTCCACGACCCCGTCACCGGCACCCGGGGAGCGTCGCTGCTCGTGGCACCGGTCGCGCCCTCAGCATCGGTGCGCGCCGCGTACCTGTTGCCCACCGAGCGCCGCGGCGTGCTCGGCGTCGGCCCCCTCCGGGTGACCGTGGCCGACCCGTTCGGGCTCACCGCGTCGTCGCTGACAACGGTCGGCCGCTCCGAGCTCGTCGTCTACCCCCGCATGGACCGCATCACCTCGCTCGCGCCGGCCCCGGGCCGCGACTCCAGCTCCGCCACCCGCCAGCCCAACACCCTCGGGCGCACCGGGGACGACTTCTACGCTCTGCGGCCCTACGTGATCGGCGACGACCTGCGGCGGGTGCACTGGCCGTCGACCGCTCGCCACGGGGAGCTGATGATCCGCCAGCACGAGCTGCCCACCCACGAGCGGACGACGGTGGTGCTCGACAACCGCGCCGCCGCGCACAGCGCCGCGTCCTTCGAGCTCGCCGTGTCGGCCGCGGCCAGCGTGCTCAACGCTGCCGTGCAGCGAGCCGACCAGGTACGCCTGGTGACGACGAGTGGGCTGGACTCGGGGTTCGAGGTCGGGCGGGCCCAGCTCGAGGGCTGCCTGCTGCACCTCGCCACGGCGCAGATCGAGCCCGGGGCGTCCCTGCACCGCTCGCTCGAGCTGCTGGCTCGCAAAGCCTCTGGGGGCACGCTGGTGCTCGTCGCCGCCGCCCTGGCCGCCAGCGACCTGCGCCGGCTGAGCAGCCTGAGCCTCCGCTTCGGCCGGGTGGTGACGGTGATGTTCGAGCCCTCGAGCTGGGACCCGAGCGGCGTCGACCAGGCGGCGCCGGGCCTCTCGAACCTGGTCCGGGTCACCGCGGGAACGCCCTTCGCCCAGGCCTGGAACGACCGGTTCGGCCCGCCGACGGCCAGCCCGACGGCCGCACCCCTGGCCGCCGCCGCGGGGGCGCCGTGAGCGAGGCGGGCGCGGCGCGGCGCCCTGGCGCCAGCCTGCGGGTGCCGACCGAGCTCGCCCTGGTCGGGGTGAGCGTCGCCGCCCTCGTTGGCTTCCGCCGGCTGTTCGTCGACTGGAGCTTCC
>WHTX01000345.1 GCA_009377505.1 Acidimicrobiia bacterium | reverse complement strand
CGCGGGCCTCGGTCGCCGGCGCGCTCGCGACCGATCCGGAGTCGGCGATGGCACACGTCGGGCGGGCGCGGCTCGCGTTCCTCGGCAAGGCCGACGACGCGGCGCCTCCCCGGACGGCGGCACCGGGGCGAGCCGAAGCTCGGGAGGCGGCGCGGCGAGCGAATCGGCGATGCGCGGCCACAGCCCCTCGGGCGCGGGCCCGCCGCCGTGGGCGAGCAGGGACGCCACCTCGCGGTGCTCGGCCACCTCGGCGCGGCACCGGGCGCAGACCGCGAGGTGCTCCTCGACGATGGCGCGTTCGTCGTCGTCGACGGCGTCGAGCGCGAAGGCGCCCAGCAGGTCGATGATCTCAGGGACGTCCGCCATGGGCGACACCACCACGTCGCCCGTGGACACCGGGGCCGCCGAGCTGCGGGCCGGGCTGACCTCGGTGCTGCAGAAGCACGTACCTGGCGGGCGCGGCGATCTCCACCGCCGTGGCCGCGGGCGGGGACCTCGAGGCGCCGGCCGTGGCGTCGGCGGTCGACACGCTCGACGCCAACTCGGTCGCCCTGTCCGAGGCCATCGGCTCGGTGTACGGCGACGAGGCGGGCCAGCAGTTCCTGGAGCTGTGGCGCAACCACATCGGCTTCTTCGTCGAGTACACGCTCGGTGGCGCCACGGGCGACGTGGCCATGCAGGACGCGGCCGCGCAGAAGCTCGACGACTACCGGGCCGACTTCGGCGCCTTCGTCGACAGCGCCACGGGGGGCGAGCTCCCAGCTGACGCGGTGGCGGAGAACCTCCAGGTCCACGTGGACACGCTCATCGAGGCCATCGACGCCGTCCTCGCCGGCAGCCCCGACGTCTTCCCGAAGCTACGGGAAGCGGCCTAGCGCATGCCCAGCACGGCCCTCGCCCTGTCCGAGGCCATCGCTGCGCAGATGCCCGACAAGTTCCCCGGCTGACCCGCTGAGGCCCGCTGCAGCCGTGCCCGCCATGGCGGGCACGGCTGCGACGCGCCCACGGCCCGTTCGGCTGGACGCGCCCGCAGCCCTCGCCGTGATCGCCGCGCCGGCCCGCGGGGACACATCCGCGACCGGGGCCGGCGTCGTAGTACCACCATGAACCGCCGCCGGCGCACCGCCGCCCTCCTCCTCCCGCTCCGGCCGGCGGCCTCGCCGCCTGCAGCGGAGCGGAGGGCGCAGCCGAACCGGCGGACGCCTCGGGCGCGACCGTCACCGTCGAGACCTTCGCCTTCCGGCCCGACCCGCTCGTCGTCGCCGCCGGCACGGTCATCACGTTCGTCAACCAGGACGCCATCGACCACACCGTTACCGCCGGGGCCCGAGACGACCCCGCTCCGGAGCGCTTCGACGGTCGCCTCCCTGACGAGGGCGCCACCTTCGAGCTCACCCTCGACGACCCGGGGACCTACGACTACTTCTGCCAGATCCATCCCGGGCCCCGGATGACCGCCTCCATCACCGTCGAGTGAGGAACCAGGGCATGACCACCACCTTGCCGCCCCCCGCCCCGCGGTCGTCAGCGCCGGGGCGCTCCCGTCCGGCGACGTGGCTGCTCGTCGCCGGCCTCGCCGTCGCCGGCGGCATCCACCTCGCCGTCGGCGTCCAGCACGGCCCGATGACGAGCCACGGGGGCTTCTTCCTCGCCCTCGGCGCGGCGCAGGCGGCGCTCGCCGTCGCGGTGGGGCGCGACGCGCCCGAGCAGCTCTTGCGCCTGGCGGCCGCGCTCAGCGCCGCCGTCGTCATCGTCTGGGCGGCGACGAGGGCGCCGGGCATCTCGACGGACGCCGAGGCGGTCGGGCCGCTGGGACCTGACCGCGACGATCATCGAAGCCGCTACCGCCATCGCCGCCCGGGCGCTGCTGCGGGGTGGCCGCCCCGTCGGGCAGCCCAGGCGGCTCAACTTGCTCGCCGTCGCCGGGGTGGCCCTCGTCGCCGCCCTAGCCACGTCCACGACCTCGTCCCCGTACGAGCACCACCATCACGACCACGATGACCACCAACCGCATGGCGGGGCGGACGAACCGCACACGGGGGAGGCGTCGGACCGGCCGATGTTCGGCGACCTCTTCGAGGACCACCACGGCGGCCACGCGACCGGCGAGGACGGCGACGGCCCGCCTCCTCACGGCCACTGAGCTGCCATGGAGCCCCGCGCCCTCGGCTGTGGTCATCGGGATCTGCCCGGCCCCGGCCCGAGGTCCCTCGGCCGAGCCAAGTCGTGGCGAACCGCGGCCGGGGGGACCCAGCGCCCCGGCCGCCCGCTGATTGCTGGCGGCGGTGTCGGGGAAGGTGCCGCGCCGTTCGAGCGTGTCATCGCCTCCCCTCGACGCGTTCGGTGAGGATGTCCACCGGGCCGTGTTGCCGGCCGGAGACGACGGCGGGGAACCGCTCGCAGGTCTCGACCCACATCTCGCTCTGCAGGTTCTTGGCGACGCCGAGGTGGTCGTAGAGCACGTGCATCGCATGGTCCCCACTGCGCGCCCGCGACTCGATGGTGAACTGCAGTAGGTCGCCGTCCGTCTCGGTCACGCTGAAGTCGATGAACCCGGCCTCCATGTGCCCGTCGAGGGTCACCAACCGGAAGGTGGTCTCGGTGGCGTCGGCGACCTCGACGGGGCCTGTCCACGGGCCGGCCAGCTCGACCACGAACCGGTCGCCGACCAGCATGGCACCGACGTCCCCGACCACCTTCTCGAAGGGCGCGAGGCCCTGGGGGGCGATCGTGTTCGGATCGGCCTGCAGCCGGGCCATCGCCGCGGCGGCGCTCAGCGCGGAGCCCTCGACGAACACGCGGTAGCGCCGATGGAACTCGGGGCCGACGCCAGCGTGGATCGGCTGCGCGTCGGGCCCGCCCCCGCTGGGCTGCGCAACCGAGCACCCGTCGGCCACCGAGCGTTCCGCGACGTCGACCGACCGGTCCCGACGCGCCCAGCGCACGAGCGCCTTTGCCGTCTCCTTGAAACGGCTGAGCCCCGGCCCTGCGGGGCTGGAGCCTGCTGGGACGTGGTCTCCTTGCGGTTCGACGCGCGTCGCGAGCCCGGCGGCGAGTCGTTCGGGGTCGACGACGGTGAGCGTCGCTGCTGGGTGCCGGATCAGCCCGAAGGGGTCGATCGCCCTCACCGGGCGACGGAAGCGGACGCACACACCGCGTCGGTTGGTCGTCGCGAACGTCACGCCGCGGTCGGCGAGGGAGAGACGGGGCGGGCCGGCCACTTTCCACCACCGGTAGGGGCCGGTGACCGCTATGTCGGCCACGTTCGACGGCGTCGTCCTCAGCGCCCATCGGCCGAACGTGATCGTCAACCGCTCGCCCGACAGGGTCACCGTGCACTCCTCCGCCCTCACCCCGAACAGACGGGACCATCGCCGAAGCGCCGGGTCGGCCGCGAACTCGAAGGTCGAGGAGCGGCCGCTGCGGCGCTCGGCCTCGGTGACCAGGAACTCGTTGCGGACGTCGATCAGGTGGGACAGGTAGCGCCCCAGGACCACCCGCTCGGCCACGACGCCCAGGGCACCGAAGGGTGCCTCGAAGCGGACCAGGTCGTGCAGTTCGGTCCCCCCGTCGACGGCTGTGAGCACGTGCTCGTGCCGGAACGACCTGAAGGGCCCTCGCGCCTGCTCGTCGACGAAGCGGTGGGGCCGGTCCCACTCCGTGATCGCGTTCGTCATCGTCCAGGTCACCCCGAAAAGCCTCGCCCGCCAGGTCACGAACTCACCGTGCCCGATGACGCCCGCGGTGACGCCGGCCACGGCCCGTTCGCCCGACCGGCGGAACGCGCCCAGATGCGCGTCGATGCTCAAGGACAGGTCGAACGCCGCCTCGCAGCTGATCGGCAGGAACGTACGGCGCTCGAAGCAGATCATCGCCCCGACCTACCCACCGCCAGACACGATCACACAGCGCCCCACCGACGACCGGCCCCGCGGGTAGGCGGGTGGCATGACGCTGTTCGCGATCGGCTCGGCGGACCAACCTTCCAGGACATTGGGTGCGGCGTCCGATGACGGCCGGCGGTGCGTCGTGGATGTGATGGGATGGGCCGGAGGCCCGACATCGACCATGCGCCCCGAGGACGGGTACGACAGGCGCGCTCCTCGGCTGGTCAGGGCACTATCCGAGCGAGACCCTGGGAGAGCCACCGATGAGTGACACGAAGAAGCGCGTCTGGTTCATCACGGGCACGTCCCGCGGTTTCGGTCGTGCCTTCGCCGAGGCCGCCCTCGAGCGGGGCGACGAGGTGGCGGCGACCGCCCGGCGGCCCGACGCCCTCGGCGACCTCGTCGGGCGACACGGCGAACGCGTGCTCCCGATCGCCCTCGACGTCACCGATCGTGCCGCCGTCCTCGCAGCGGTCGAGCGTGCCCTGCAGGCGTTCGGTCGCCTCGACGTCGTCGTCAACAACGCCGGCTTCGGGCTGGTCGGCGCCATCGAGGAGGCGTCCGAGCAGGAGGCCCGCCAGCAGTTCGAGACCAACTTCTTCGGAGCCCTGTGGGTCACCCAGGCCGTGCTGCCGGCGCTGCGCGCCCAGCGCAGCGGGCACATCCTGCAGATGACCAGCCTGGGCGGTGTGTTGGCGTCCCTGCCGTGGGCATCTACAACGCCAGCAAGTGGGCCTTGGAGGCCGTCAGCGAGAGCCTGGCCCGGGAGGTTGCCGGCTTCGGGTCAAGGTCACCTGCATCGAGCCGGGCGGCTTTCGCACCGACTGGTGGGGCTCGAGCATGGCCCACACCACGCCCATGGCGGACTACGACGAGGCCATCTCCTTCCAGCGGGTCGCCATGTCCGGCGCCGGCGCCGCCGAACAGCCCGGGGACCCGGCGCTGGCCGCCCGGGCCGTCCTCGACATCGTCGACAGCCCGACGCCGCCTCGACGGCTGCTGCTCGGCAACCGAGCCGTCGACATGGCCACCAAGGCCTACCGGGGTCGCCTGACCGAATGGTCGACGTGGGAAGCGACCTCCCGGTCGACGGACAGCGACGGCTGAGGCGCGGCCCGCCGCCGCGCGTGGCGAGCGCGACGAACCCGCTCGACTACAGCTCGGTGGCGGGGTAGTAGCTGGCCCCGCCGCCCTGGGCCACCACGTCGTCGAGCCAGTTGCCCTCGTAGACGTCAGTGGGCCCTTGGACGAGGTCGGACTCGGCGGCGTCCTCGGGGGTCGTGACGAGGATCCAGGCCTGGCGCTTGTAGGTCCAGTTCTCGGGGAACAGCCGATGGGCTTCCCGCCACCAGGGCACGG
>WHTX01000025.1 GCA_009377505.1 Acidimicrobiia bacterium | reverse complement strand
CATGCGCTGGCGATGTTCAAGCTGCGCGGTGGTGGCGATGAGGAAGCGGCAGCGTCGGGGATGCTGCAGAAGGTTCCGGCCGCGCGCTTGGTGATTCTGGCGGCGACGTCGCATATTGGCATCTCGGGGGAGTCAGCGGTACTGGTGCCGATAGTGAGTGCGTTTCTCGATGATGTGATGCCGGCGACGCCGGATCTCTTTTAGGCTTCGCCCGCACCGCATCCGCGCCCTGCTCTACGCCGGCAAGCCCAACTGGGACCTACTCGCCACGGTCACACCCCGCTGAGGTCGTCGGCGAGGCGAGCGATGTCGGCCAGCGCCCGGTCGGTCGCCCGGTCCGGCGGCCAGGAGAAGTTCGTGATCATGGTGCTGGTGCGCATGGACCGCTCCTCAGGCCGTGTCCGTCAGGTGCGTCCTGTGCCCATCACCGATATGCCGGTGGCCTCCATCACGGGCCGCTCAGCGGGTCGTCGAGGACGATCCGCCACGTGCCGTCCGGCCGCCGGCGCGAGACCATGGTGCCGAGGCCGTGCAGCTCCGAACGGTTGCCGTCTTCGGTCACCGCCAGTCGCCAGCGGCCGTGGGTGAGCGCCAGCCCGTCGCTCTCCAGCGTCTTCACCACCACCGTCGCCATCTCGGGCGCCAGCGCGAGCAGCGGTGCGATCGCCGCCCGGATCTCGTCTCGCCCGCGGGCGGACCGTCCGTCGGGCGGGACGACGACGGTGGCGTCGTCGTCGTGGGCGTCGAGGAAGGCGTCGAGGTCGGCCCCGTTGATCGCCTCCTGGATGATGGCGTGGAGGTCTTCAGGCGTGCGCGCCGGCGACCGGATGTGGGCGGATGGGGGCATCGGATCGCCTCCTCGGCTGGGGATTCGTCGTCGAGCGTGCAGCCGTCGCGCATCGGCAGCCATCCCAGAACCCTGGGTGATCACATGACCGTCGTGGGTAGGTTGGGTCAGGTGGGTGCCGCCGCTGCCACCCGTTCCCGGGTCCGCGACGACATCGTCCGGATTGTCCACCGGGGCCTCGACCTCCCCGACCTGGCGCGCACGGTCGGCCGCACGCTCGGCAGGGCGGTCCCCTTCGACGGGACGTGCCTGCTGACCGTCGACCCGGCCACGCTGCTGCCGACCGGCGAGATCGTCGAGAACGGGCTGCCCCCCACCACGTTGGGCCGGCTGACCGAGATCGAGCTGGGCGAGCCCGACGTCAACAAGTTCACCACCCTCGCCCGCGCCGCCGTCCCTGCGGCCAGCTTGAGCGCGGCGACCGGTGGCGACCTCGACCGCAGCCGTCGCCAACGCGAGATCCGCCGTCCCAGCGGCTTCGCCGACGAGCTGCGCAGCGTGCTGACCGACACGACCGGCACCTGGGCGACCCTCACGTTGCTGCGCGGCGCGAAGCGCACCAACTTCACGCCGGCCGAGGTCCGCTTCCTCGCCTCTCTCACACCGATCCTCGCCGACGGCGTGCGCCGGGCGACGCTCTTCACTGGCACCAGGCCCGGTGACCGCACCGCCACCGGGTTCCTGGTGGTGGCCGCCGACGACACCGTCGAACTGGCCAACCCGGCGGCCGAGCAGTGGGTCGACGAGCTGACCCCCAGCCCCCCGCCCAGGACCGCGCTGCCCGCGGCGATCCGGGGCGTCGTCGCCCAGGCCAGGCGCATCGCCGACGGCGAGGGGGACGTGCTCGCCACTGCCCGCGTCCGCACACGCGCCGGGCACTGGGTGATGGCCCGCGGTTCACCGGTCGGCGCCGACCAGGTGGCGGTCCTCCTCGAAGCGGCCCGGCCGGCCGAGCTCGCCACGGCGATCGCCGACGCCTACGCCCTCAGCGAGCGCGAACGGGAGATCACCGCGCTCGTGGCGCGCGGGCTCACCACCCACGAGATCGCCGACCGGCTGCACCTGTCCGCCTACACCGTGCAGGACCACCTCAAGTCGATCTTCGACAAGTCCGGCACGGGCTCCCGGGGCGAGCTCGTCTCTCGCCTCTTCTTCGACCACCACATCGCCCGGCTGAACACCACCCCGGACCACCCCTGAGCCTCCTGCCAGGACCTAGTGCCGTGGATAGGGCACTAGCGGCACCTGACACCCCGTCAAGCCCGTGCCGATGGCCGCCCCGCAGCCGCAGTGGTCGAAGGCCGACCTGGGGGGCCGCCCCGTCAACGGCAACAACCCAGGATCCAGGGATGGCCCGGTCCCCGTCGTGCGCGCACGCTCGACCTCCATGGTCACTGCCACGGTGATGGAATGGCGTCGCAGCGTGATCAGCCATCGCCAGCTTCGCAGCAACGGCATCGCGATCCACGTCGCCGAGTGCGGACGCGGGCCTCTGGCCCTGCTGCTGCACGGTGCGCCGGAGACCTGGTACTCGTGGCGATGGCAACTCGAGGGTCTCGGGGGTCGCCTCCGCACGCCGCGCCGCCAACGAGGGTGGCGGCGAGGGCGACCGCCAGGACGCGGCCGCGGCGCGTTGTCACCGGCCGGCCGGCACGGGCGCCGGCTCGTCGATCGTCCACGACGCGTCAGCGCCCCATGGGTGGTCGATGTAGAACTGCCAGTAGCCGTCATCGTCGCGGCGCATCACCTCCATCCCGTGGTGGTGCAGCTCGATCGGCGCCCCGGCCTGGTCGACGCCGCGGACCCGCCACTGCGAGCGAACGAGGGCGAGGTCGCCCGCCTGCGTCACGTGGTGCACCGTGACGTCCATCGTCGGCGCAAGACCGACGTAGTCAGCCATCGCCTCGCGGATGGCGGCGTCGCCCTTGGCGACGCCGCCGCCGAAGTCGGCGAGGCGGACAACACTGGCGTCTGGGTGGTAGAGGCCGGCGCAGGCGTCGACGTCCTGGGCGGCGAACGCCCGCGCCAGCAGGACATCGACGTCCTCAGGCCGCTTGGCGCGCTCCGGTGCGGGGGCCGTCGTCATGAGCTCTCCTGACGTCGGGGACAGGTGCGTGGTCCCACCGTGCCGACGGGCCACCGCGAGCGCCATCCCAGGATCCTGGGTACCGAGCTCGTTCGTCCCCGACGGCGCGCAGCCGGCGATGCCACCGGACATCCCTCGGAGGATCGGGTGGACGTCGGGTCAGGGCGCTCCCGAGGGGGATGTGATGTAGGGCGGGTAGTCCACGTCGAGCCCGGCGAGCACCTTGCCGAGCGGGGCCCGGTGGTCGTTGGCGAACTGGTAGTGCTGGCGGGCGGCGAGCACGTCGTCGAGCGCCCGGAGCAAGGGGCTGTCGGTGCCCACCGCTGCGCCACCACCGAGGCGGTGGGCGATAGCGGTGACCTCCACCGCGGTGTCGGTGGCATGGAGGTTGGCGAGGTAGATGCGGGCGAGCTGGCGCCGCTCGAGGCGCCCCCCGCTCGAGACCTGGTCGTGGGCGTCACGGACGAGGCGCAGCAGCCCGCTCCGGGCCGCGTGCAGCCGCGACTCGGCGGCGGCGTAGTCGGCCATCGCCAGGGGGTCGGCGGCGAGGTCGCCGCGGCGGACGCCGGCGCGACCTTCTCGCGTCTGGCGGGCGATCTCGTCGAGGGCGCCGCGGGCGATGCCCAGCGGGGCGGCGGCGAGCAACGGGAGGATGACGCTGAACACCGGCATCCGCCACAGCGGGGCGTCGGGCCAGGCGTCGCCGACGAAGGCGCAGGTGTGGTCCGGGTCGACCGCCACTCCGTGAGCGGACACGTGATGACTCCCTGTGCCGCTCAGCCCGACGGTGTCCCACGTGTCCTCGATCACGAGGTCATCGGCGGGCGCGAACACGAGCCGTGGCCTGCTGTCGCGCTTCCGTGTCGGGACGGCTACGAGGCCGATCCAGTCGGCGTGCAAGCAATTGCTGACGAAGGGCCACCGGCCGCGCAGGTGCAGCACATCATCGACGACGTCGAGCGTCCCGAGTGGGGCGAACATCGTGGCCGTCCCACGATCCGGGTCGGCGAACACCTCGCGGGCACCCGGCTCCGGCAGGTACCCGGCGAAGAGGTTGCTGCCGGCACCGATGACTGCGCACCAGGCTGTGCTGCCGTCGACGGCGGCGATGCGCTCGATGACGTCCATCGCCAGCGCCGTCGGTGTCTCCAGCCCACCGAGCCTCGCCGGCAGCAGCATCCGGTTGACCCCCGCGGCACCCAAGGCGCCCTCCACGTTCGCCGGCAGGCGGCGCTCGGCGCGGATCTCACCGACGGCCCGACCGATGAGCGGGAGCGCGTCCTCCACGGTCGCGGCGACGTCGACCCGCGGTGGTTCGACGACGGGTCGACGCGTCATCGGTCGTGCTACGTCGGGCTCTCTGGCGTCGTACGTCGACATGAGCTCTCCTGGTCGATCGCTGGTTTCGGGGCGCCAACGTCCAGGGTCCCGGCAGCTAGCAGACGGCGCCATCCCTCGATTCTGGGTTGTCTCACCACAGCTGGGGCGCAGCGGCGGGCCCATGCCGGCCCCGTCGCGTCGCAGTTGGTGAGCACGACCGACCCGACGCGGCCGTGGTCACCAGCGAGGACGAGCTGCACGATCGCGCCGCCGGTGTCTTCGCCGACGAGCGTGACGTCGCGCACGCAAGTATTCGAACGGCGAAGAACGCGCTGCGCCCGTTGCGACCACGCCGCATCGTCGGAATGTGGACCTTCGCCGCCATTGGCAACGTAGCGCGAGGGGAGGGGGCTTGCCGCAAACGACCCGAACGTGCTGACCATGGCTCGTCCCCTGCGCCCCGATCACGGCCAGGACCTGTGGAGCCAGGAGTCGTGGACTGGACGTGTTGTCCTCGGCAGAGGGGTTGACCGGGAGCGCTGGACCGGCCATCTCGGTGCGGGTGTCAAGGCGCGGCCAATGTCCGCCACACGCGACTCGCAGGCCGGGACGGCCTGCCGCCGCGGGGAGCGTCCTGGCCCCTGAAGACGTCGCCGACGGCGTCATCGCTCTCGTCGAGGACGAGACCCGCGTCGGCGCGATCGTGCAGATCACGAAGGCCGACGGCGCGATGTACGTCACTGAGGTCCGGACGGCATTCAAGAACGCCATCCGAGCCGAACGGGCGATGGTCACCAACGGACCCTGGGTGACGCTGCTCGTGAACGGGCACGGACCCAGCAGCGTGCTCGACGCCACCAGCGGCGAGGACCTCGACATCCGTGCACGCGTGGACGGTGTACCGATCGACCAGCTGGCCGTCGTCGGCCCCCGAGGGCACGATCGCCGAACCGACGCTGGGGCGAGGTCAGGACCAAGAGGAAGGTGGACAGGCCGAAGTGGATCGCGACCGTCGCCCGAGGCCCCGGGCATCTCAGCACCTTCGGCGCCTCGCCAACACAAGGCCGCGCCACTCTGACGGCTTGCCAATAGCAGCGAATCGAATCTATCGTCGATTCGGCTCCAGGCAGGGCGTGGCCGTACGTGGCTGCACCGGCCGAAAGGGGCCGCTCACCCAGGGCGTGATCCGCGGCCGGTGGGGGCGGTCGGGCCCAGCGGCCCCGCCGTCACACCGAAGAGGGGGACTCGGTGCGACGTGGTCGGTTGGTAGTGGTGAGTGCTGTCCTGGGCATGTCCCTCGTCGCGGCCGGCTGCGGTGGCGACAGCGACGACGGCGCCACAGGGGACACGCTCAACGCTGAGGTGCAGGAAGGTGTCGCCGCCGCGCTCGGGTCCTCGCCCACCACGGTTCGGCCGGTCGTCGAACCCGCCAGCATCGAGGAGTGGGAGGAGCTCTGGGCAGCCGAGCGGGCGGCCGCCGTCGAACGAATCGGCGCCGAGGGCTGGGGCCTCTCCGAGGACGGCAGCACGGTCACCGGGCCGGGCGGCATGAGCATCGACGTGGCGTCCTGCCCGGCTGGGTGGAGCAACACCGAGGGCCTGACCGACACCGAGGTCCGCCTCGGGGCCACGATGCCCTTCTCGGGCTTCCTCGCCGACTCGGGCAACATCGCCAAGACGATGACCGCTCTCTTCCAGCACTACAGCGACGAGGGGTACTTCACCGACTCCGAGGACAAGGCGCGCCGCGTCTCGGTCACCGTGCGGGACGACGGCGCCGACCCGGCCCGCACCATCCCGCTCGTGGACGAGCTCATCGACTCGGAGAAGGTCTTCGCGGTCACGACACTCGGGACCGCACCGAGCCTTCGCGTCTACGACAAGCTGAACCAGCGCTGCATCCCCCAACCCCTGGCCATCACCGGGCACCCGGCCTGGGGCGACCCGGTCAACCACCCGTGGACCACCGGCTCGCAGCTCGCCTACACGACCGAAGCCGTCATCTGGGGCACCTACATCGAGCAGCACATCGACGAGTTCGACGGCGACGTCAAGATCGCGGCCCTGGTGATGGAGAACGACTTCGGAGTGGCGTGGGAATCAGCGTTCCGGGCCTACATCGACCAGTCACCGCTGGGGGACCAGGTCGAGTTCGTGACCCAGAGGGTCGAGGTGAACGCCCCGACGATGACCGACGCGATGACGACGCTCGCTGCCGAGCAGCCCGACATCTTCATCGCCATGATCGCCGGCGGGCCCTGCACCCAGGTGATCAACGATGCCGCCGCGAATGGCATGAAGGACAGCGCGAGCTACCTGTTCCTCCCGTCGGTGTGCAAGGCATCGAGCTTCGTCGGGAAGGACAAGGTCGGCGGCGACGGGTCCGCCGCGGACGGGTGGCTGATCGTCGGTGGCGGCGTCAAGGACTTCAACGCCGAAGCGCTCGACGACGACCCCTACGTGGCCTGGGCACGCGACATGCTGGCCGAACAGGACGTCGACTACCGCTCGTCCGGCTCCATCGGCGTCGGCTTCCAGTACATGTGGCCGCTCGTGCAGGCCGTCAAGCTCGCCGGGGAGCTGGAGGGCGGGCTCTCCCGGACCAACCTGATGCTCGCTCTGCGGACGATGGACATGACGCACCCGACCCTGGTCCCCGGCGTCGGCTTCAACATGCACGGCGCCGACGATGCGTACTTCATCGAGGGCTCGGACATCTCCGTCTGGGACAGCGAGCAGCAGGTGTGGGTACAGGAAGGCGAGGTCATCGACGTCTCGGGCACCTCGGGCACCTGCGCCTTCGACGCCTCCACAGCACGCTGCGGCTGAGGGGCCACGCGCCGACGAGCGGGCGGCGTGTCGGTGCGCGCCGCCGGTGGCCGGGGCCGTGCGATGACGGCCGTCGTCCAGGCAGCACGACGCCGTCTGCCCCGCGCCGTAGGGCGCGCGCATGGCGCCCTTCCATCTCGAACGGTGATGTGCCATCGTCTCCAAAGATGTGAGACCGGCCTTCGTGGGGGGGGCGTGATGGACGAGGCCAAGCTGACGGAGTTCATGGGCCGCCTGGTGGGCGACCTGGGCGGTGCGGCGATGACAGCATCGGTCGTGCTCGGGGAGCAGGTGGGGCTCTACCGGGCGATGGCCGACGGGCAGCCGGTCACGGCGGACGAGCTGGCCGGGCGCACCGGCTGCAACGCCCGGCTCGTGCGCGAGTGGCTCAACGCCCAGACCGCCTCGGGCTACGTGGAGCACACCGATGGCAGCTACCGGCTCCCCGAGGAGCAGGCGATGGCGCTCGCCGTGGAGGACTCGCCCGTCTACGTGGCCGGCGGCGCCCGCGTCCTCGCCTCGCTGTTCATCGACATGGACAAGGAGGTGGAGGCGATCCGGGGCGATGGGGCCGTGCCGTGGGGCGCGCACCACCCGTCCATGTTCACCGGCACCGAGAAGTTCTTCCGCCCCGGCTACAAGGCGAACCTCGTCCCGTCGTGGCTACCGGCCCTCGACGGGGTGGTGCCCAAGCTCGAGGCGGGCGGCAAGGTGGCTGACGTGGGGTGCGGCCACGGCGCCTCCACGATCATCATGGCCGAGGCGTTCCCGGCATCACGGTTCTTCGGGTTCGACTTCCACGGGCCGTCCATCGAGACGGCACGCGAGCGGGCAGCCGAGGCGGGCGTGTCCGACCGGGTCACGTTCCAACAGGCCGCGGCCAAGGACTACGGCGAGGGCGACTTCGACCTCGTCAGCTTCTTCGACTGCCTCCACGACATGGGCGACCCGGTGGGCGCCGCCCGCCACGCCCTCGAGGCGCTCGCGCCCGAGGGCACCGTGCTGCTCGTCGAGCCCTACGCCGGTGACCACCTCGAGGACAACCTTACCCCGGTGGGTCGCATGTTCTACGCCGCGTCGACCTTCGTCTGCACGCCCAACTCGCTGTCCCAGGAAGTGGGCCTGGCGCTCGGGGCGCAGGCTGGCGAGGCGCAGCTCCGGGACGTGTTCACCGAGGCAGGGTTCTCCCGCTTCCGCCGGGCGACGGAGACGCCCTTCAACCTCATCCTCGAAGCCCGGACCTAGAAGACCCCGGCACGTCCGGGCCGGGCTGGGAGAAGGTCCGTTGATGTTCACAGGAACTCGCAGCAGGTCGTCGCCAGCGCACCACAGCATCCCGCCAAGTAGGAACCCGGCACACGAACTCCCGGCGAGATGTAGCAGCGCGACGGGCGTCTCCCCCCAGGGTCAGCGAGCTGGTGCACGACAAGTCGTCCCCTGCTCGACGTCAAGGCGTGACCTCGCCCGAGCACGGTGGGGAGGCTCTCGACCGTGGCCAGCCGGTCGTCCGTGAACGACCGAGACGCTGTGATCCCGTTGAAGACGGAAGGCAGGATCTGATCAGAGCGAGGCACCCGGGGCGGCGGCCGGATCATCGACGGGGCCGGGGCAGGTGCCGGTCGTCTCCCAGGCCGCTCGCCACTCGAAGTGCCACCACTCCCAGGCAAGCGTCCGGCAGAGGCCGTAGGCAGCACCGTGCCCGTCGAGCCAGTCGGCTGCGGGGCCGTCGCCCACGTCGACGGCGAGGCCCTGCACGTGCATCGATCGCTCGGGTGGGAACACCCAGTGCAACGCCGCCTCCTCGGAGCCGTGCTCGTCGACCGCCTCGGCCAGCAGCCGGGCCTGCTCGTCGGCCGTGCGGAAGCCCGAGGTGACGGTGAGCGTGTGGCCGTCGGCCCCCGCCGCCGACACCGCGGCGGCGAGGGCGCGCCCGAGGCCCGGGTGGAGCCCGGTGGCCGCCACCGAGGTGGGTGGCACGGTGAGGGGCGGGCCCGGTCCGTCGGTGGTGGCCCGCCCGCGCCCGGGCCACGGGAGTGCGGCGGTGATGGGCGGGCCCGGTCCGTCCGTGGTGGCCTGCCCGCGCTCGGACCACAGGAGTGCGGCGGCCAGGGCCGTGGCCGGGAGGAGCAGGGCGAGCACACCGCGTCGGGGGGAGCGATCCATGCCGGCATCGTCGGGTCGCCCCGCCTCCCGGCGCATCGGCCCTCGGGCGCTCCCTTCCTCCGCCGAAGGGAGGAGCCTCGAGCGGCTGGTCCCACCTTCGGCCGATGCGGGAACCCGCGGGCGCCGGTACCGTCGGTCGACGTGATCGACCGCTGGCGGCTGCAGCCCGCCGCCGTCCAGGACCTGCTGCTGGCCGTGCTCCTCGGCGCCGCCTGGTTCGGGGTGGCGGCCTACTGGGAGGCACACGGCTGGCATCCCCGCAACAGCGACCTCTGGGACCTGGCCGGCGCGGGCTCGGTGATCGTGCTGGCCCTGCGCCGCTGGGCGCCGGCTGCCGTCCTGGCGGCTGTCGTGTTGGCCTACCCGGTGCTCTACGGCGGCCCGCAGCAGAGCGAGTTCCACCTCCTGCCCGTGCTCATCGCCGCCTACACCGCCGCCCGGCGGCCCCCGGTCGATGCCGTCGCCGTGGCGGTCGCCAGCCTCGCCGCCGGCCTCCTGCTGTCCACCGGCACGCTCCACATCGCCAACACCGTCATCCCGAACCGCGACTGGTCACGCATCCTCTTCGACGAGTTCGCCGTCGCCGGCATGGTCCTCCTGGGGGTGCTCACCGCCGCCCAGCGACGTACGGCCGTCGTGCTCGCCGCCCGCAACGCCGAGCTCGAGCGTCTTCGGGCGATCGAAGCCGAGCAGGCGGTGGCGCTCGAGCGGACGAGGATCGCCCGGGAACTGCACGACGATGTCGCCCACCACCTCACCGCGCTCATCGTCCGGGCCCAGGCCGCCGAGCGGGTGGCAGCCACCCGGCCGGAGGTCGCCGTCGAGAGCATGGGCTGGTTCGCCGACACCGGCCGCTACGCGCTGACCGCCCTGCGACGCACGGTGTCGGTGCTGCGCAACAGCGCCGGCCCAGCGCAGCTCGCGCCCGGCCCGAGCCTCGACGACCTCCCCGCCATCGTCGCCCGGGTGCAGGAAGCCGGGTTGACGGTGACGCTCGACGTCGACGGGCGCTTGCCATCGCTGGAACCCCAGGTGCAGCACGCCGTGGTGCGGGTGGTGCAGGAGTCCCTCACCAACGTGCTGCGCCATGCCCGGGCTCGACGGGCGGTCGTCTCGTTGGTGCCGTCAGCGGAGGGGCTCACCGTCGTGGTGGAGGACGACGGTCGCGGTCCGGGCCCGGAGGCGGCGCCGCCGGGTCGCCTCGGCCTCGTCGGCATGCGGGAGCGCGCCGCCAGCTGCGGGGGCCGGCTCGACATCGACCGGGGCCCACTCGGGGGCTGGCGGGTGCGGGCGTGGTTCCCCGGCGTGGTCTCCGCCGTCGGCGCATGAGCGCGCTCCGAGTCGTCGTCGTCGACGACCAAGCCGTGATCCGGGGTGGGCTCCGGATGATCGTCGACAACGAGGCCGACCTCACCACCGTGGGCGAGGCCGCCGACGGCGCCGAGGCGATGCGCGTGGTCGCCGCCGCCACGCCCGACGTCGTGCTCATGGACGTGCGCATGCCGGGCATGGACGGGATCGAGGCGACCCGCCGGATCCTCGCGGCCGACGGCCCAGCGCCCGCCGTGCTGGTGCTCACCACCTTCGAGGACGACGAGTACGTCTTCGGCGCCCTGCGGGCGGGAGCCAGCGGGTTCCTCCTGAAGGACGCCACCCCCGACGTGCTGGTGGCCGCCATCCGCGCCGTCGCCGCCGGCGACGCCCTCGTCGACCCGGCCGTGACCCGCCGCCTCGTGGAGCGCTGGGCGGAGCTGGAGGAGCACTCGTCGCCGGCGCCCCCACCCGAGCCCGCCGGCGGGCTCACCGAGCGGGAGCGAGAGATCCTCACCGGCTTGGCCCGGGGCCGGACCAACCGCCAGCTCGCCTACGAGCTCGTCGTCAGCGAGGCCACGGTGAAGACCCACGTGAGCCACCTGCTGCTGAAGCTCGGCGTGCGCAGCCGGGTCCAGGCGGTGATCCTCGCCTACGAGCTCGGCATGGTCCGCCCCGGCGACACCCGCGACATCACCTGGAACTGAGCGAAGGCCGACGTCGAGACGCCGTTAGCGTCGGCGACGGCAGGATGGTCTGGGCGCGCACGACAGCTACGAGCGGCACCGATGACGATCGACCCACCCGAGATCGACGCACCCCGTACGTGCATCAGTTGGTCGGGCACGCCGCCCTCCCACTGGGCGGTGGATGACCGGTCCCGAGAGGCACCCGGACCGACTCAGAGCGCAGGTCGGAGAACACAGCGGCTGACCCGGCCGGGCCACTCGACGTCCTCGCGGTGAGTCATCGTCGGCCATAGGCGCTCGGCGACGGCGACGACGACCGTTGGGTGTGAACCGCATCTGGTCGCTTCTCGTGGTCGGCGGGCTACGTCTCGACGTAGGCGGCGAGGGTTCGCGAGCGAGGAGGCGAGGCCCACGACGTGGTCCTCCGCGGAGATGCCGTCGGGAACGTCATGAGCGACGAAGTCGACGCGGGTCGCTCCGTCGACCGGGGTGACCTGCCACGTCATGGTCATCGTGCCGGCGAACGCGGGATCGTCGGACACGAAGTCCACCTCTTGGACGAGCCGCACACCAGGGGCGACGTCGATGAAGCGGGCCTCGATGATGTCGGTATCAGCCGTGGCCTTGCCCGCGCCTAGGGAGGGATCGGCGTAGGTCAGGACCAGCCGGTACGAGCCGCCAGGGCGTAGGTCCCATCGCTCGAGCCTGGCGGACATCCCGTCAGGGGGAAGCCATGCCGCGAGCGCATCGGGATCGATGAAGGCTCCGAACACCAGCTCGGGTGGTGCAGCGATCAACCGTGACGCGGTGTCGGTTCGAGGCACTCGCTGAGGCTACGACTCACGACGCCGTCCGTCCCGGACGCGTTCGCGCCGCGTCTCAGCTCGGTCGCCGAAGGCGTCGGCCGGGCCATCGCTGGCGAGGGTCGACCGCAGCGCGGGGCACGAACCCATCAGCTGGCGAGCGTCTCGAGCGGCGCACAGCAGCCCGCTGCGCCGCGTGCAGCCGTGACTCGGTGGCGGCGAAGTCAGCCATGGCCTGGGATGGCCACCGTGCTTGATACATCAAACCAGGTTGATGTACTCTCACGTGAGTGGCTCTGTCACCGAACGCCAGGGAGCTGACGCCGCCGGAGTTCTTGCAGCTCGCCGGCCATGGGCTGCGCTGGCGGCTGTTGGCCGAGCTCGGCCGCAGCGACCGCAAGGTGCACGAGCTCACGGGCCTGCTCGACGAGCCCCAGAACCTGGTCTCGTACCACCTCGCCAAGCTGCGCGAGGCACGGCTCGTCTCGGCCCGGCGCAGCTCCGCCGACCGCCGTGACGCGTACTACAGCGTCGACCTCACCCGGGTCCGCTCACTCCTCGCTGCCACCGGCGGGGCGTTGCACCCCGGGCTCCACCTCGCCCCGCCGCCGCCCGGCACCGCAGCGCGCCGAGCGGCGAGGGCTCGGGTGCTCTTCCTGTGCACGGGCAACAGCGCTCGCTCCCAGATCGCCGAAGCGTTGACGCGTGCCCGCTCCGTCGGGCTGGTCGAGGCCTGCAGCGCCGGCAGCCACCCCAAACCGGTGCACGCCAACGCCCTGCGGGTGATGCGTGAGGAGCACGGCATCGACCTGTCCGGACAGCGCTCGAAGCACCTGAGCACCTTCGCCGACGAGCGCTTCGACCGGGTGATCAGCCTGTGCGACCGGGTGCGCGAGGTCTGCCCCGAGTTCCCAGGCCCGCCCGAGGCCAGCCACTGGAGCCTCCCGGACCCAGCCGCGGGGCATGCCGACGACGAGGACAGCTACCCGGCCTTCCAGCAGACGGTCACGGAGCTGGCGACCCGCATCGGGTTCCTGCTGACCGTGCTCGCCGATCCCGCCAACCCCAGTCCGACAATCCCGTAGGAGGAGCCATGACGGAACAGCGCCAGATGGTGAACGTCCGCTACATGGTCGACGACGTGCAGGCGTCCATCGACTTCTACACGAAGCACCTCGGCTTCGAGTTGCGCACGAGCGCCGTCCCGGCGTTCGCTGACGTGACGCGCGAGAACCTGCGGCTGCTGCTCAGCGGCCCCGCCAGCTCCGCTGGCCGGCCGATGCCCGACGGCGAGAAGCCGGGGCCGGGAGGCTGGAACCGGGTCCACTTCGTCGTCGACGACCTCGAAGCCGAGGTGGCCCGGCTCCGAGGGGCTGGGCTCACGTTCCGCAACGACATCCTCACCGGCCCGGGAGGTTCGCAGATCCTGCTCCAGGACCCGTCGGGCAACGTGGTCGAGCTCTTCCAGCCCGCCGGCGGGTAGTGGCACGGCGGGTACGTCGTCCGGCTGCGCCGGTGTTGGCGGTGACGCCGTGGCGGGGCGCTCGGGCCCGGACCGCCGTCGACGTCACGGGCGGCGCCGTCGTGAGGCGGGGAGACGATCGGCTGGCTCGCCGGCTCTCCCTCACCGATGCGGTGGTCATGGGGCTCGGCGCCATGATCGGTGCTGGCATCTTCGCTGCTCCCGGACCGGCCGCCGCGGCCGCCGGGTCGTGGCTGATGGCCGGCCTGGGGTTGGCCAGCCTCGTGGCCTACGCGAACGCCACCTCCTCGGCGCAGCTGGCGGCGCGGTACCCGGAATCCGGAGGCAGCTACGTCTACGCCCGCGAGCGGCTCGGCAGCTACTGGGGGTTCCTGGCCGGCTGGAGCTTCATCGTGGGCAAGACGGCCAGCCTGGCCGCGATGGCGCTCACCTTCGGCTCCTACGCCGCCGAGGGCCTCGCCCGCCCCCTGGGCATCGCCGCCGTCGCCGGGCTCACCACCGTCAACTACCTCGGGGTCGAGAAGACGGCCCGGCTCACCCGGCTCCTCGTCACCCTCGTCGTCGCCGTGCTCGTCCTGGTCGTCGCGGCTGTCGTCCTCGGCGGCGCCGCCGACGTCGACAACCTCACCACCGACCTCCCCGGCGGCCCGTGGGGCGCGCTCTGCTCGGCCGGGCTGCTGTTCTTCGCCTTCGCCGGCTACGCCCGCATCGCCACGCTCGGCGAGGAAGTCGTCGACCCCGAGACCACTATCCCTCGAGCCATCCCGCTCGCCCTCGGCATCACCGTGGTCGTCTACGCCGTGGTCCTCATCGCTGCGCTCCTGGCCGTCGGGCCCGACATGCTCGCTGGTGCGTCGGCACCCCTCGCCGACGCCGTCGCGGCCAGCGGCTGGTCGAGCCTCGCCCCGGTCGTCCGCATCGGCGGGGCCGCCGCCGCCGGAGGCGTCCTGCTCTCCCTCCTCGCCGGCGTCAGCCGGACAGCGCTCGCCATGGCCCGCCGACGCGAGCTGCCCCGATACCTCGATGCCGTCCACGCCCGGCACCGGACGCCGCACCGGGCCGAGGTGACGGCAGCCGGCATCGTCTGCGCCGTCGTGCTCGTCGCCGACCTGCGCGACGCCATCGGCTTCAGCTCCTTCGCCATCCTCACGTACTACGGGCTGGCCAACGCCGCGGCCTGGACACTGGGGCCCGGCGAGCGAAGCTGGCCCCGTTGGCTCGCCGGGCTGGGTGTCGCCCTGTGCGCCCTGCTCGCGCTCACGCTCCCGACGAGGGCCGTGATCGGCGGGCTGGTCCTGCTCGCAGCCGGCACCGTCGGATGGCTCGCCACCCGACGCCAACGGCTCGACCGCGGCCCGTGACCTCGACCGGCTCGTTGGCGTGGCGTTCGCACGACGTGGTGCTCACCGAGCAGAGTGTCGAACCGGGAACGAGTCGAGCGCTGGAGGATCATGTCGAAGACCCTGTTCCGCGATGTGCGGGTGTACCCGGGGTACGGGGAGGCGTTGCTCCCCGCGCAGGACGTCGCCATCGAGGGGGTGACGGTCTCGGCGGTCACGCCCCACGACCCGAGCGGACCTCAGGGCGACGACGTGACCGTCATCGCGGAGGGGGCCGCACGCTGATGCCGGGGCTGATCGACGCCCATTGGCACGCGGCGTTCACCAGTGTCGGCCCGTTCGAGGCGCTGATCGCCGACCCCTACTACCTGTTGATCGTTGCCGGGCAACAGGCGACCGCCACCGTGATGCGCGGCTTCACGACCGTGCGCGATTGCGGCGGGCCGACCTTCGGCCTGAAACAGGCGATCGACGAGGGTGTGATCGTCGGCCCGCGGATCTACCCGGCCGGCGCGATGATCACGCAGACGTCAGGTCACGGTGACTTCCGGCTGCCCTACGAGATCCCTCGCGACCCCTGCTGTGGGTTGTCACACATCGAGAAGGTCGGAGCGGCCGCGATCGCCGACGGCGTCGACCAGGTGCTGCGGGCGGCGCGCGAGCAGCTCATGCTCGGCGCATCGCAGCTGAAGATGATGGCCGGTGGCGGTGTGGCGTCGTCGTTCGATCCGCTCGACGTCACCCAGTACACCGAGGCCGAGTTGCGCGCTGGCGTCGATGCAGCCGAGAACTGGGGGACGTACGTGATGGTCCACGCGTACACCCCACGCTCCATCCAGCAGGCGCTGCGGGCAGGTGCGCGGTCGATCGAGCACGGCCACCTGGTCGACGAAGCAACGGTGGCGATGATCGCCGAGAAGGGAGCGTGGTGGTGCATGCAGCCGTTCCTCGACGACGAGGACGCCGTGCCGGTCCCACCGCAGTCGCGGGCCAAGCAGCTTCAGCTGTTCGCGGGCACTGACACGGCCTACGAGCTGGCCATACGACACGGGGTGAAGCTCGCGTGGGGCACCGACACGCTGTTCTCCGCCGAGCTCGCCGTCAAGCAGGGCAAGCAGCTCGCCAAGATGACCCGTTGGTACACCCCCGCCGAGGTCCTCACGCTGGCGACGTCGACCAATGCCGAACTGCTCCAGCTGTCAGGGCTCCGCAACCCCTATCCCGGTGTGCTCGGACGGGTCGAGCAGGACGCCCTCGCCGACCTGATCCTCGTCGACGGCAACCCGCTCACCGACATCCAACTCCGTGCCGACCCAGAGGCCAACATGAAGGTGATCGTCAAGGACGGCACGGTCCTGAAGAACACGCTTTAGCCGAGCAACCGCGGCCGGAACTCGTTGAAGTCCCGGACGAGAGTGTCGGGGGTCATCTGCTGGGCCTGCTCATGGCGATCGGGATCGCGCCGCCCGACGAATCGGCAACGCAGGGCCGGCTCGAGTCCAGACGGTTGTCGAGAAGGTGTCAAGGTCCGTGTCGAGCTGGTCACGTGGGCTCCCTTCTGCGAGTGGTGCGTCGCGGCGAGCCGATCCGCGATGAGCACGGTGATCGGCGTGAACACCGCCAGGTACGCCCACTGGCGGGCGAACAGGTCTGCCCGCTCCGACCCGGTCTGGATGGTCAGCCACACCCCGGTCCCGTCGCCGCCGTACAGGTTGGCCATGTAGGTGGCGGCCACCACCGCGATCAGCGGCGCCGCCCACGGCAACAAGGCGGTCTCACCGAACGTGAGCGGGAGCGAGGCAGTGGCCATCCCCCACGCCACGGGAGCGGCGATGGCGCTGGTCCGGGCCCGGCCCCGCCGCCAGGTGCGCAGCTCCTTGCCGAGCACGGCGCCGGCCGGGCCCGAGCCGAACCGGCCGGCCTGCCGCGCCACGCTCGGGCCGCGGATCACCGCCCGCGCCCCGCGTGGCTCGCCCAGCGAGCGACCCAAAACAGCGATCAGCACACCGCCAGCGCCGCCATGCCCGCCCATGGCGGCCGCCCCCACCCACCAGTCCCCGCCGGCGACCGCCTCGACCGCGGCCAGGCCCCAACCCGGGGGCGCCACCCGGGTCGCGGTGGTCACGCCCGCCGGCAAGCCATCGGTGAGCACGCCCGACGCGATCAGCCCGATGACGACCATCCAGCCGGACTGGGACAACACCATCACGAGGGCGAGCAGCACCCCGTTGAGCGCCGCGCCCGTGCGCGGTCGCGCCACCTTGGCGAACATCGCCGAGGCGGCCTGCGAGAGCAGCACGACCAGGGTGAGCTGGAGGAGCAGGTCGGGCACGAGCTGGGGGTCGGCGGGCCGCAGCAGGCTGAGCACGATCGTGCCGAGCGCCAGCCCGACGCCGACCGTGGCGCCGGTGACCATCCATGCCGCCCGGTCACCGGTCGTCGCGCCCCGCAGGAGCGCGACCTTCATCCGGATCAGGACCCCAACCACGACAGCCCCTCGCCTCCGGCGACGTCACCGCCGACGAGGCGCACGAACGACTCCTCCAGCGTGCCCGGTCCACGCACCTCGTCCAGCGGGCCCGAGGCGGCGAACCGGCCGTCCGCCATGACGGCGACGGTGACGCAGAGCTGCTCGACCAGCGCCATCACGTGGCTCGACAGCACCACCGAGCCACCGTTGGCGACGTAGCGGACGAGGATCCCCTTCAACGTCGACGCCGACACCGGGTCGACCGCCTCGAACGGCTCGTCGAGCACCAACAGCCGCGGGTTGTGCAGCAGCGCCGTCGCCAGGCCGATCTTCTTGCGCATCCCGGTCGAGTAGTCGATGACCAGCGAGCGCTCGGAACCCGTGAGCTCCATCACCTCCAACAGCTCCTGGGCGCGCCGCTCGACCAGACCGGGGTCGAGGCCGCGCAGCCGGCCGATGAACGTGAGCACCTCCCGCCCGGTGAGCCGCTCAGGCATCGCCAGCCCATCGGGCAGCACGCCCATCGAGGACTTGGCCCCCATCGGCTCCGCCCACACGTCGGCGCCGAGCACGGCCGAGGTAGCGGCGTCGGGGCGCAACAGCCCGACCGCCATCGACAGCAACGTCGTCTTGCCCGACCGGCGTCGCCACCCGACGTCCAGGCAGGCGATCAGCGAACTGACCAGCCTCCTCGAAACGCGGGTTTCCCCGCCATCGTCAATGTAGCTCAGGGGTGGGGTCTTGTTGCAAGGACCCCGAATGTGCTGTGAATACACGCCGTCGACTGACAGCTCGCACGACGTTGGAGGCAACGAGATGCGAACGGAATTCCAGCCCGACAGCTACGTGGTGAGCTTCCAGGACATCGACCAGACGCAGGTCACAGTCGTTGGTGGAAAGGGCGCGCACCTGGGGGAGCTTTCTCGGATCGAGGGCATCCGCGTGCCGGCTGGCTTCTGTGTGACGACGGACGCGTTCCGGCGGATCATGGCGCAAGCGCCGTCGATCGACGATCGGCTCGATCAGCTGTCGCGCCTCAGACCGGACGACCTCGAGTCGATCCGCACGCAGAGCGCGGAGATCCGCCACGCTCTCGAAGGGATCGCCATCCCTGACGACCTGGCCGCGGCCATCACCGGTGCGGTCGCCCGGCTCGGCGAGCAGGCCGCCTACGCCGTCCGATCGAGCGCCACGGCGGAGGACCTGCCGACGGCCTCGTTCGCGGGCCAGCAGGACACGTACCTGAACATCGTGGGGCCGGCGGCCATCCTCCAGCACGTGAGCAGGTGCTGGGCATCGCTGTTCACCGAGCGGGCCGTGACCTACCGCCTCCGGAACGGCTTCGACCACCGGAAGGCCCACATGGCCGTGGTCGTGCAGCAGATGGTCTTCCCGGAGGCTGCCGGCATCCTGTTCACGGCCGACCCGGTCACGTCGAACCGGAACATCGTCTCCGTGGAGGCGAGCTTCGGCCTCGGCGAGGCCTTGGTCTCCGGCCTGGTGAACGGGGACGTCTACAAGGTGCGCGATGGCGAGATCGTCACCAAGGCAGTCGCCACCAAGCAGCTGGCCATCGAGCCCTGCCCGGCAGGCGGGACACGGGAGCAGGCGATCGAGCCGCCACGGCAGCGCCAGCCTGCGCTGACCGATGCGCAGGTGGTGCGGCTCGCGCAGCTGGGCCGCCGGATCGAGGCGCACTTCGGCTGCCCCCAGGACATCGAATGGTGCCTGGTCGCCGATGGCTTCCACATCGTCCAGAGCCGCCCGATCACGACGTTGTTCCCCATCCCGGTCGTCGACGATGGGGAGAACCACGTCTACGTCTCTGTCGGTCATCAGCAGATGATGACGGACCCCATGAAGCCGCTGGGGCTCTCCGTGTGGCAGCTGACGGCCCTCAGGCCGATGTACGTGGCGGGAGGGAGGCTGTTCGTCGACGTCACCCTCGGCCTGGCCTCGCCATCGAGCCGGGCAGGCATCCTGGCCCTGGGGAGGTCCGACCCGCTGATCGGGGACGCGCTGAAGACGATCATCGACCGCGGCGACTTCATCCCGTCGCTACCGGACCAGGGTGACGGCGGGCCGCCGCTCGGCGGCGCTCCAACCCCGATCGAGACCGATCCGGCCATCGTCACCGAGCTGATCGAGCGCACCCAGGCGTCCATCGCGGCCCTCGGGCGCGACATCCGGACGAAGTCCGGAGCGGCGCTACTCGATGTCATCCTGGCGGACATCGCCGAGCTGCGGCGGATCTTGTCCGACCCGCAGAGCCACCAGGTGATCATGGCGGGGATGGAGGCCACGTGGTGGCTCAACGACCAGCTCCACGAGTGGCTTGGTGAGGTGGGCGCGGCAGACACGCTGACGCGGTCCGTCCCCGACAACGTCACGTCGGAGATGGGGCTGGCGCTCCTCGACGTCGCCGACGTGATCCGCCCACATCCGGGTGTGGTGGCCTTCCTGGAAGGCGTCGAGGACGAGGGCTTCCTCGACGAGCTGCCGAAGCTCGAGGGCGGGACGCAGGCGCGGGATGCCATCAGGGCCTACCTCGACCGGTTCGGCATGCGCTGCGTCGGCGAGATCGACATCACGAGGCCACGGTGGAGCGAACGCCCCAACACGCTCGTGCCCGTGATCCTCGCCAACGTCAAGAACTTCGAGCCCGGTGCCCGCGAGCGACGCTTCGAGCGAGGGCGACAGGAGGCGTCGGACAAGGAACAGGAGCTGCTCGAGCGCTTGCAGGCGTTGCCGGCCGGGGAGCGGAAGGCCGACGAGGCCAAGCGGATGATCGACCGCGTCCGGACCTTCATCGGGTACCGCGAGTACCCGAAGTACGGCATGGTCAGCCGCTACTTCGTCTACAAGCAAGCCCTGCTGGAAGAGGCCGAGCGACTCGTGCAGGCCCACGTGCTCCGTGAAGCAGAGGACATCTTCTACCTGACGTTCCAGGAGCTCCACGACGTGGTGCGCACGCACCAGGTGGACGACGGGCTGATCCGCCGACGCAAGGACGACTTCAGGTCGTTCCGAGCGCTCGTGCCGCCCCGGGTGCTCACCTCCGATGGCGAGGCCGTAGCCGGCTCGTACCGACGCGACGACCTGCCAGCCGGCGCACTGGTCGGCCTACCGGTCTCCGCCGGGACCATCGAGGGACGGGCACGGGTGGTCCTCGACATGGCCGAGGCCGATCTCGAAGCGGGTGACATCCTGGTCACGGCCTACACGGACCCCAGCTGGTCGCCGCTCTTCGTCGCCATCAACGGCCTGGTGACCGAGGTGGGGGGCCTGATGACCCACGGCGCGGTCATCGCACGGGAGTACGGCTTGCCGGCCGTTGTAGGCGTGGAGCACGCCACCCGGCTGATCGAGGACGGGCAGCGGATCCGTGTGAACGGGACGCACGGGTACATCGAGGTCCTCCCGGTGACGTCTTCGACGACACCGGCGGCAATCTGATCCAGTCTCCAACCCATCGGCCGCACCCGCGATGCGGAAGTTGACGATGCCGATCCCGCGGCAACTCATGAGGTGACCCTGACAGAGGGTGTCTTGTTCAGGTCGCAGGATGCTGCGCATGAGCAGACAGCACGACCACCTCCCCCTCTCCGACCGCATCGCCCTCGTGGCCGGCGCGACGCGCGGCGCCGGGCGCGGCATCGCCGTCGCGCTCGGCACGGCAGGCGCGACCGTGTACTGCAGCGGCCGCAGCAGCAAGTCACAGCGCTCGGACTACGAGCGTGCCGAGACCATCGAGGAGACGGCGGAGCTGGTCACCGGCGCCGGCGGTGTCGGCATCGCCTCGGTGACCGACCACCTCGACCCCGCCCAGGTGCAGCACCTCGTGGAGCGGATCGAGCGCGAGCACGGCCGGCTCGACATCGTCGTCAACGACATCGGGGGCGAGCACTACGTCGACTTCGGCAAGGCGATCTGGGAGTACGACCTCGACCGTGGGCTCTCGCTGCTGCGAGCGGGCCTCGAGACGCACGTGATCACGAGCCACTTCGCCCTCGGGCTCCTCGCCCGTCGGCCAGGCGGGCTGGTCGTGGAGGTCACCGACGGCACGACCGAGTACAACACGCCGAGGTTCCGGGAGACCGTGTTCATGGACCTCACCAAGACCGCCGTGAACCGCTTGGCGTGGGGCGAGGGCCACGAGCTGGAGCCGCGCGGCTGCTGCGCCGTGGCGGTCACCCCCGGCTGGCTCCGGTCCGAGATGATGCTCGACGTCTTCGGCGTGACCGAGGACAGCTGGCGGGAGGCGACACGACGCCCGAAGGTCGATGGTGAACCAGACCCGGCCGACTTCGGGGTCTCGGAATCACCGGCCATGGTCGGCCGCGCGATCGCGGCGCTGGCCGCAGATCCCGACCGCAACCGCTGGAACAAGGCCTCGGTCACCTCCTTCCAGCTCGCCGAGCACTACGACGTCACCGACGTCGACGGGTCCCGGCCCGACGCCTGGCGCTACATCGTCGAGGTCCGCGAGGCCGGGAAGCCCGCCGACGTGACCGGCTACCGCTGACCGCCGAAACGCCACGAGGGCCGAGGGCGACAGATTGTGGTTCTCGGCGGCCAGACCTGCTCGGTACTTTGGACTCGTGGCTCGACGCGACCGACGTCATCCCGAGAACGCGGACGGTGAGTGGTTCGTCGATGACCGGTGCATCGGCTGCGGGGCATCCAGCTCGATCGCGCCCGGGCTCATCGACCTGACGAGCAGCGGCACGCAGTTCGCTTTCGTCCGGCAGCCAGCGAACGACAGCGAGGCGCACCTGGCCGAACTGGCCGCCGAGGTGTGTCCCACCCGTTCGATCGGCACGGAGTCCGGCCGGCGCTGGCCGACCCATCACCCCGTCGACATCGCGCACAGGGTCTGGCGCATGGGTTCCAACTCCCCGGACACGGCGGGGGGCAACGCGTACCTCGTCCAGCGACCGCACGGCAACCTGCTCATCGACGCGCCCCGGTACACCGACCGACTGCACCGTGAGGCCGAGTCGCGAGGCGGCATCGCCCAGATCCTGCTGACCCATCGAGACGATGTCGGCGACGCCGACCGGTACGCCGACGCGTTCGGGGCCGACGTGGTGATCCACGAGGCAGACCGCGAGGCCGCTCCGTTCGCCACACGCGTCCTCGCCGGCGCACAGCCGATCGAGGTGGCCACCGGGGTGCAGGCCATCCCGACACCCGGGCACACCGCCGGTCACCTCATGTACCTCCTCGCGGAAGAGGAGATCCTGTTCACCGGCGACTCACTGGCCTGGGATCATCACCGTGAGGACCTCTGGGCCGAGCAGTTCGTCTGTTGGGACTCGTGGCCGAACCAGCTGCACTCGCTCGAGCGACTCGCCGAGTATCGCTTCTCGAAGATCATCCCCACCCACGGCGCGGTCTCTCCACGACTCGACCCGAGTGCCATGACAGAACGACTGCGGCGTCTCGTCGCGGAGCTGCGCGAGAGATGGATGGCTGAACGTGGCCCGGTCCGCTGATGCAGAGCGACGTCGGCTGCTCCGCCCGCCTGGCCACTGTCCGCAGTGCAAGCCGGGCTGGCCGGAAGCCGACCGACCGCTGGAATGCCCCTGTCGCATACATGCTACAGTCGTCGCATGCGCTCTGTGGCCTCGAGAGAGCTTCGCAACCAGACGCGGTCATTGCTCGATCGCGTCGCCGCCGGCGAAGAGATCGCCATCACCGTCGACGGACGCCCGGTCGCCGTGCTCGCACCGGTCCCCAGGCGCACCCGGTGGATGTCACGCGAGTCGTTTCTCTGCACGATCGCCGCGCACCAAGCCGACGCAGACCTGCGAAGCGAGCTTGCCGCCCTTGCGCCGGACACCACTGACGACCTCCCACTGTGACCACCCGGGCCATCGCTGACATGTCGATCTTCATCGCCGACGAGACCGGCCGCCCCCTCGACGCCGCGGCTCTGCCCGACGAACTCGCCGTCTCGGTCATCACCATCGGCGAGCTCCGAGCCGGCGTCCTCGCCGCGGCCGACGTGACCACCCGAGATCGCCGGCTCCGCACCCTCACCGCAGCCCTCGAACTCGACCCGATCCCCATCGACACCCCCGTCGCAGAGCATTGGGCCAAACTGCGCGTCGCCCTGCGCGATCGCGGCCTGCGCATGGGCGTCAACGATTCCTGGATCGCCGCCACCGCACTCGCACTTGACGTCCCCGTCCTCACCCAAGACGACGGCTTCCCCACCCTCGACGAACTCCGAGTCCTCCGCGCCTGACACGGGCTGGAGCGCTGCGGGTGTCGGAGACACGTCAGCGCGGCGGTCGAGGCCCGCTGGAAACCGCCTGACCTCCTCATCGTGGCGACGAGCGTCCTCGGCGCTACGATGCCGGCCGCCGGCCCGCCCCCTGCCGCTTCGACCCGCCTCGGCGACTACACCACCCGGAGGCCCGGAGCATGAAGTTCTTCTTCGACGACGACAGCTTCGACGGCCAGCTCCAGCGCAGCGTCGGCAAGTCCGACACCGGGATGGCCAACGTCGGCGAGTGCCTGGCCGTCGCCGAGCAGATCACCGCCGGGGACCGCGACAGCTGGCACGACGCCTGGTCGAGGTTCGCGACCGCCCTCGCCCACCAGGCCAACGCGGCGGAGGCCGCCGGGCACCGGGTGAGCGCACGCGACGCCTACTTGCGAGCGAGCGAGTACCACCGCCAGAGCTTCTTCTTCCACCGGGAGGACCTGTCCGCCCCCGTCCTCCAGGACGCCTACCACGCCAGCGTGGCCGCCTACCGAGCCGCCCTCCCCCTGCTCGGTCACCCGGTCCGCATCCTCGAGGGAGATGTTCCCGGCTACCTGCACCTGCCGGACGACTCCGGCGGGCCCTTCCCGACGCTGCTGCACATCGGGGGCTACGACGGCACCGCCGAGGAGCTCCACTGCGCCGCGCCCCCCGCACTCGACCGCGGCTACGCCATCGCCGCCATCGATGGCCCGGGCCAGGGCGGCGTGCTCTACGACCAGCGCGTCGTCATGCGGCCCGACTGGGAGCACGTGGTCCCCGGGATGTTCGACGCCGTCGCCGCCCACGCCGAGGTGGATGCCACGCGAGTCGTGCTCGTCGGCCGCTCCTTCGGCGGGCTCGTCGGCCCCCGAGGAGCCGCGGGCGAACACCGCCTGGCGGCGATGATCGTCGACCCCGGTCAGTTCGACCTCGGCGCCACGATGCTGTCACGGTTGGGCGAGCTCGGTGGCCGTGTCCACGACCCGGCGGCCGATGCGGAGTACGAGTCGCTCCTGCAGGTCCCGGCACTGCAGGCCTTCTTCGCACCCCGCATGTCGACCCACGGGGTCACCACGGTGCGGGCCTACTGCGAAGACATGACCCGCTACAGCAACGCCGAGACCGCCGCCTCGATCACGTGCCCCAGCTATGTGGCCGACAACGAGACCGACCTGGTGTCGCCCGGCCAGGGCAAGGTTCTGTTCGGCCACCTGACCTGCCCCAAGGAGTTCCGCCTCTTCACCAAGGCCGAGGGCGCCGACGGCCACTGCGAGGGCATGGCGCCGGTCATCTTCTGGACGGCGGCCTTCAACTGGCTCGACACCACCCTCGGCCGCCCCGGCACGGGAGGCTGACCTCCTGGTTCGCCAGCGACGACCGTTGCATCTCGCTCGCTCAGCGAGCGCTAGGGTCGTACTCGCGTGGGTGTTCGGCGGGGAGGGCGGCCGGACGCCCTGGCCGGTGGCCGCCGTCGCCCTGGTCGGCGTGGCCAGGCGTCCTCCTGCGCCGCGGGCACATCCGACCCGGTGCGACCCCCGATCCGGCCGTGCAGCATGTCGAGAGACCGATCACCATTCGTAGGTCCCCGCGACCTGCCGCGTGGCGACGTTGAGCCGGTTCCACACGTTGATGTTGGCGATGGCGAGCACGAGGGCGGCGAGCTGGACCTCGTCGTAATGGCGGGCAGCGGCGTCCCACACATCGTCGGGCACCGGGTCGGTGCGGTCGGCGAGTCGTGTCACGGCCTCCGTCAGCGCCAGCGCGGCGCGCTCGGGCCCCGAGAAGTACGGGGCCTCCCGCCACCCGGCCACGACGATCAGCTCCTCGTCGGAGATGCCGTGCTGGCGGGCGGCCTTCAGGTCGCCGGCCAGGCATACGCCGCACGCGTTGACCTGGCTGGCCCGCAAGTTCACCAAGGCGAGGGTGCGCGGCTCGATCCCGGTGGCGGCGATGGCGGCGCTGACGGCCTGCAGCCCGGCCATCGCGCCGGGCACCACCATCGCCGGCTGGCCGATGCGGGCGCCGTGGACGGCGGTGATTGCGCATCCGCCGTCGGGCCCGCAGGCGCCGTCGAGCTCCGTGGTCGCGAGTTGGTCCGTGGTCATGTGGTTCTCCTGTTCACGTGCCGGCGCATCGCCGGGTCATCGACATGACCCGCCGGAGCGGGCGGATGTGACAGATGGAAGGTGCGGACCGGCTGGCGGCGGCGTTCGAGGCGCACCGGTACCACCTGCGGGCGGTGGCGTACCGGATGCTCGGCTCGCACGCCGAGGCCGACGACGCCGTGCAGGAGACCTGGCTCCGGCTGGCCCGGACACAAGCGACGTGGTGAACCTCGGCGGGTGGCTCACCACGGTGGTGGCACGCGTCTGCCTGAAATGCTGCGGTCGGGAGAGACCCGTCGCGAGGAGCCCCTGGGCCACGTCCGGCTCCCGGGCCCCGTGATCGAACAGGCGTTCAGGTGCGGCCGGCGTCGTGGACGCAGCCGCACCCCGGGCGGACCGGCCGCGAGATCCTGACCCTCGCCGCCCGCACGATGGGACTCAGGGCCAGCCGGGTCGAGGAGATGCTCGGCATCGTCAGCCTCGACACCACCGAGGCTCGCCGACGCGTCCGCAACTACTCGCTCGGCATGCGCCAGCGGCTCGGCATCGTGCAAGCCCTGCTCATCGTTGCCGCCGCGGCGATCGTCACGATCGTCGTCGCCGTGCAGGACGAACCCATCGCACTCATGGACTGCATCGGGATCGCCGGCACCGCCATGGCTGTGCTGCTCCCCGTCATGGGCGTCCTCGCGATCACTCGGCCTGCTCGGGCGAGCCATGCGGGCAACTGACTGACCAGCTGGAGCGACCTCGAATGAAAGATTGGGGCTAGAGCTTCCGCACGATCCGCTGCACCGACGTCCAGCTCCGGGTCGTGTTCTCCCGGCCGAACGTCCTGTCGAGCCATCGCATGAGGTCCGGCCCCGGCGAGCCCGCCGGTTCGAGCACCGAGCAGACCTCCCGCTCGCCAACGGCCGCGATCGTGAAGCCGCCGCCTTCAGGCGTCCGGGGTACCGGCGGGGCCATCTTCGGCGCGTGCTTGAGGAACGTCACCTGCAGCCGTGCGGCCGGCGTGTCCGCGAGGTCCCTGAAGGGGCTGTCCTCGACCAGGTCGAGCATCTCCTCGCCCGTGCGGATGATGGTGGTGCTCCTGAAGCCCAGCTGCTCGGGCCAGGCCTCCTCGACCACGGACTCCAGCGTGCTCGCCTCGCCGGAGTCGGCGTCGAACAGGACGTTCCCGCTCGAGACCACGGTCTGGACGTTCTGGAAGCCGAGCCGCTCGAGGACCCCGCGTAGCTTGTCGTTGCGCATGTTGGGGTTCATCGGGCCTATCCCCCGGAGCAGTGCCACGTACCTCACCGCTGATGTCCCCTCCCTCGCGCACCGGACACCAAGGACACCACACAGCAGCTCCCACCCGTCGTCGACGGAGCGGTCGAGCTCACCCATCGTGGGTGCGGTACGAGAGGAGCACTGAGCGAGAGCCTGACGGGCGGCTCCCGAGCTTCGGCTTGTGAGGCGTCTACCGGCAGTGTCGGCCCGCTTACCCTTGCACCTCGCAAGGCGAGGGCGGCGTCGTGAGCCCGGAGAACACGCGCCGCATCGAGTACATCGAAGCGCGCCGGATCCTGCTCGACGCCCTCGACGCCCTCCGGCCGCACCTCAAAGCCGTCGTCCTGGTCGGCGCGCAGGCCGTGTACCTCCGCACGGCCGGGAGGCTTGAGCGCTACCAGCCGTTCACGACCGATGCCGCACCAGCGTTGACCAGGCGCGTTTGCCTCGGAGACCCGTGGGGTAGCCCGGCGAAGAGCACTAGGAGGCCGACGTGAAGGCATCCGTTGTCACCAATCGTGGTGGTGGGTTCTCGGTCGGCGAGGTGCAACTCGCTGAGCCGATCGGTCGCGAGGTCGTGGTGGACGTCAAGGCGTCGGGCCTTTGTCATACCGACCTGACGCTGGCCAACGCCGACCTGGGCTACCCGGTGCCTGCAGTGTTCGGTCACGAGGCCGCCGGCGTCGTCGTCGCCGTAGGACCGGACGTCACGCAGGTGGAGCAAGGCGACCATGTGGTCGGCTGCCTCATCCAGTTCTGCGGGCAGTGCGTCAAGTGCCTCTCGGGCCGCACGTTCGAGTGCCTGCAGCCGGGGTTCACGTTGCGCGGCGCAGACGACGAACCGCGCCTGGTCCACGAGGGCAAGCCCATCAGCCAGGCCTTCGGGCTCGGCGGCTTCGCCGAGCGGGCCCTCGTTCACGAGAACCAGCTCGCGGTGGTGCCCGATGAGTTGCCGTTCCCGCAGGCGGCGCTGCTGGGCTGTGGCGTGGTCACCGGAGCGGGCGCGGTGCTCAACACTGCGAAGGTTCAGCGGGGCGAGACCGTCGTCGTCATGGGCGCGGGGGGCGTGGGCTTGAACGCGGTGAGCGGCGCCGTGCTCGCCGGTGCGTCCCGGATCGTCGTCACCGACATCACCGACGGCAAGCTCGAGCGAGCGAGGGCGTTCGGGGCGACGGACGTGATCAACTCGAGTGAGCACGACCCAGTCGAGGCTGTGCGAGCCCTGCTGCCCAACGGGGCGGACCACGTCTTCGACTTCGTGGGCGCCCGGCCGGTCACTGCTCAGGGATTGCAGATGCTGGGCGTCGGCGGGGGCCTGTACTTGATCGGCATCATGGGCAACAACCCAGGGGTCGATCTGGACGCCCTGGCCCTCCTGAACGACAAGCTCCGAGTCGAGGGCGTCTACATGGGCTCGTCGAACCTCAAGCGAGACATCCCGTTCTACGCGCAGATGTCCCTCAAGGGTCGGTTCAACCTCGAGGACCTGGTGTCCAAGGAGATCTCGCTGAGCCAGATCGACGAGGGCTATGACGCGCTCAAGGACGGTTCCATCGCCCGTGTGGTGATCACCGACTTCGCCACCTAGCCCCAGTCCTTCATTCGAGCTCGCTCGAGCTGGTCAGCCAGTGGCCCGCATGGCTCGCCCGACCGGCTGTCGTCCTGGTCAGGGGCCTAGCCGCGAGCCTCATGAAAGATCAGGGCTAGTGACGTGCTGACGGGTGGCGAAGTCGGCCGTCAGGAGTTCCGGTGCCGCGGGAGAGGCCGAGGTGAGAGATGAGCGAGCCGGGTGTCGAAGAGGTCGACCTGCTGGTGGTCGGTGGCGGCAAGGCGGGGAAGTCGCTGGCGATGGACCGGGCCGGGGCGGGCTGGCGGGTGGCCATGGTCGAGCGGGACAAGATCGGCGGGACCTGCATCAACGTGGCGTGCATCCCCACGAAGGCGCTCGTCGGCTCGGCCCGCACGCTGCTCTCGGCCCGCGGCGCCGCCATGATGGGCGTGGAGGTCGACGGTGAGGCCTCCGTGTCGTTGGAGGGGCTGCGGCGTCACGAGGCGTCGGTCGTCGGCGGGATGGTGGCGGCCCACGAGCAGATGTTCGCCCGGTCGGGGATGGACTTCATCCTGGGCACTGCCCGCTTCGTGGCCGAGCGCACCGTGGCGATCACCGGCCGCGTCGGAGCGAGCCGAGTCGTGCGCGGGGAGCACGTGCTGGTCAACACGGGCACCACGCCGGCCGTCCCCGCGCTGGCGGGCATCGACGAGGCCGACGTGTGGGACTCGGAGGCGATCCTGCGCCTCGACCGCTTGCCCGAGACCCTGCTCATCCTCGGTGGCGGCTACGTGGGCTGCGAGTTCGCCTCGATGTTCGCCGTCTTCGGCAGCCGGGTGACCCTGCTGCAGAGCGGGGGCCAGGTGCTGTCCCGGGAGGACCCCGACGTCGCCGCCCAGGTGGCGGAGATCCTCACCGCCCAGGGTGTCGACGTGCGGCTGGGGGCCCGTGCCCGGGCGGTGCGGCGCGACGCGGGGGGTGGGGAGGTGGTCGTGTCCCTCGAGGACGGCTCGCAGGTGCGAGGAGAGGAGCTCCTCGTGGCCACGGGCCGGGCACCGGTGACCTCGGGCCTGGGGCTCGACCTCGCCGGCGTCGCGGTGACCGAGCGGGGCTTCGTCGTCGTGGACGACCACCTGCGGACCAAGGCCGAGCGCGTGTGGGCCGCCGGTGACGTCGCCGGGAGCCCCCAGTTCACCCACGCCTCGTGGAACGACTTCCGCATCTTGAAGGCGAACCTCACCGGCGGCGAGGCCGTCACCACCGGGCGGCTCGTGCCCTACACGGTCTTCGTCACCCCGGAGCTGGCCCGCATCGGGCTGAGCGAGACCGAAGCCGAGGCCCAGGGGAGGCGGGTCAAGGTCGCGCGGATCCCCGTCGCCGCCATCCCCCGAGCCAAGACGTTGCACGAAACAGTGGGGGCGTGGAAAGCGGTCGTGGACGCAGAGACGGACCTGATCCTGGGCGCTGCCCTGTTGGGGCACGGCGCCGGCGAGGTCATCTCCGCGGTCCAGCTGGCCATGCTCGGCGGGCTCACCTACCAGCAGGTCCGCGACGCCCCGCTGACGCACCCCACCATGGGCGAAGGGCTCAACATCCTCTTCGACGCCCTCGACGCCGGCGAGCCCCAACGCCCGAACACCGAGCCAGCTCCCGTGCGCGCGCGTGGCCGACCACCGCAGTGAGCACCGTTCTCGCAGCTCTGTTG
>WHTX01000344.1 GCA_009377505.1 Acidimicrobiia bacterium | reverse complement strand
GAAGTTGCCCATGAACACGCCGAGCGCGCCCTCGGGCGGGGTGAGCGCCGCACAGACGCGCCCAGCGTGCACAGCCCCCCCGACAGGTAGAGCATCGGGTACTGGCCGAACCGGTCGGTGAGGGAGCCCACGAGCGGCGAGAACAGGTACATGCCCCAGATGTGGAAGGCCATCATGAACCCGATCACGCCTTGGGACTGGCCTCCCTCGTCCATGTGGAGGGGGGTGAGGGACATGACGCCGACCATGGTCACCTGGCTGACGACCATGGCCGCCACGGCCAGGCGAGCCGCCGGGTTGGACCAGATGAGCGACAGGGCCTCCCGCGCCCCGGCCCGTTCGCCGCCATCTTCGTTGAGCTTCCCGACGCCGCCCGCCACGGCCAGGGGGTCGGGGCGCAGCATGAGCTCGACGACCGCCGCGGCCACGAGGAACATGAGGCCCGACACCAGGTAGGAGCCAGCCTTGTCCGGCAGCCCGATCGACTCGCCGACGTTGCTGGCGAAGCCCGAGAGCACCGAGCCCACGGTCGACCCGACGACGGTGGCCCACACGATGACGCTGATGGTGCGGGCACGCCGCTCCTCGGCGGCGAGGTCCGATGCGGCATAGCGGGTGGCCAGGTTGGCGGCGTTGCCGACCCCGGCTCCGAGGACACCGAGGCACAACAGCGGGTACGAGCGGGTGATGGCGGCGAGGAGGGCGAGGCCCGCCCCCCCGGCACCGATCAGGTAGCCGGCCCGCAGCCCGACGCGCCGGCCCCGGGTGCTCATGAGCCGGGCGAGGGGGTAGGAGCCGGCGGCCGAGCCCACCGAGACGGAGGCCGCGGCCACCGTGGCCAGCGCCTTGCTGTCGGTGATGTCCTTGGCCAGCAGGGCGGTCACGATGTACGTCGCCACCAGCCCCACCCCGCCCGAGGCTTGGCTGGCCAGCAGCACCCGCACCGTTCGCTTCTGGATCTCGGCGCGCGCGCCGGCGTCGTATTCCCCCACTGACGTTCCCCCCAACATGACGACAGTCTGCACCACCGGGGCGGGCCCGTCCTGCACGACGCGCCGCCAGCGCAGGCAGAAGCGCTGGCGAAACCGGCACAAGGGCCCGCTCAGCTCGCCGGGCGGACCTCGATGTCGATGCGGTCGCCGGTGTGCAGCGAGCAGTAGCCCGACAGCGAGACGGCGTCGGAGAAGCGCCGCTCGAGGCGCTCACCTGGTGCGACGCGAAAGGGCCCCACCTGGTGCGCCTGGTCGTCGTGGTTCAGCAGCACCAGGCGGTCGCGCAGGGCGAGGTCGAGCTCGGCGGGCAGCACGTCCACGTCCTCGCCGGCGGCCAGGCGGGCCGCAGTGCCCGCGGGGATCTCGAAGACGTACTCCGTGCCGGCCGGTTGGCTGACCAGCCTGGCGGCGACGACGGGGACGGCGACGAACACCACGGCGGCGGCGAGGAACAGCACGATCGTCCGCCGACGGGCGGGGCCCTCGAGAGGTGGCTCGAGCCCGGCCGCGCCGCCTCCCGCGCCCGCCCGGGGCGGTGCCGGTGCCTCTGGTGTCGGGGCGGGCCACGCCCCCCTGGCGACCACCAGCGCAGCCTACGTCGCCGCTCGGGCCCGTTGGGCAGGTCCACCCATTTCGCCTCGCTCCCGCCTGGGGCAGCCTGAACACGGATCAACGAGTACCAGCAGTTCGAGATCTGACGACGGCCCAGCCAGCACGCCAATGGCTGGGCCGTCGTGTGCCCGCCCACCCGCCGCCTACCCGCGCCTCGCCCGCTCAGCCCCATCGCTGGGGGTCGTCGGGGTTGATTCCGAGACAGAGCTTGCCCACCAGCTCGTGGGCCAGCAGGGTGTTGCCCGGGTGGAAGCGGCCCATGCGCACGTCCCGGAACAACTGCTCGAGGCGGTTGCGCTTGAACGCCGCTGCGCCGCCCGACAGGTCCATGGCCCGGTCCACGACCTCGAAGGCTTTCGTCAGGACGAAGTACCTCGCCCCCACGATGCGCACCGGCCAGTCGGCGTGCTGCACGCCCTTGGCCCAGTCGGCGGCGGTCGTCTCGAGCAGGGCGTCCATGGCATCGAGGGCGATGCGCATCTCGGCCACCTCGTGCTGCACCTCGGGGTGGTGCGCCATCGAGTGGGTGAGGGCGACGGAGGTCCGCTCCGGCATCCGCTGCACGGTGAGGTCGAACGCCCGCCGCGCCGCGCCCCGGTACACCGCGGCGAAGCCCAGCAGCCCCCAGGCGAACACGGCGACCTGGAACGGCCCCGCGCCGGCGAAGCCCGCCGGGCACACGAGCGTGCACAGCTCGTCGGGGACGAACACCCCGTCGAGGACGGTGTCCTGGCTCTGGGTCGCCCGCATGCCGAGCGTGTCCCACGTGTCCACGACCTGGACGCCCTCGGAGGAGCGGGGGATGAACCCGTGCACGATCCGCGGCGCCGCCGGGTCGGAGGTGTCCATGGCGTGGAACCCGCCATAGGTCCACACCGGGGACAGCGACCCGAAGATCTTGTGCCCGGTGACCCGCCAGCCGCCATCGGCCCGCTCGGCCGAGGAGGAGGAGAGCAGCAGGGGCATGTCGTTGCCCGCCTCGCCGTGCAGGGCGCAGAACACCTCGCCATCGGCAGCCTTCTCGAGCATCCAGCGGCATGACGTGTCGCCCATCCGCAGCAGGTCGGCGGCGACGCCCGTCCAGTAGACGTGCATGTTGACCGCCAGCGCCGTCGGCGGCGCGCTGTACGCCAGCCGGGACTGGAGGCGGCAGACCTCGTCGAGGCCCAGCCCCGCGCCGCCCATCTCGGTGGGCACGGCGGCGAGCAGGTAGCCGGAACGGCGCAGCTCCTCCCAGTCCTCGTTGAAGAACGAGTTCTTCCGGTCGTACTCGGGGGCGCGCTGGTCGAAGCGCTCGAGCATGTCATCGGTGAGCAGGCGCGCGGGATCGATCGCCGTCGTGGCCATGGGACTCCTCCTGTGTTGGCTGTGGTGTGGGTGCTCGGGGCGCTCAGGCCGTGGGCAAGGGCTCGAGCCGGTCCACGGCGACGATCACGTCGGCCGGGAACCCGAGCCGGGCGGCCGCCTCACGGATGGCCTCGGGGTTGGGCGCCTCGTACAGGCAGTACGTCTTCTTCTTGTCCGCCGACAGGAACGAGTAGATCCAGCGAACGCCGACCTCGTCGTTCACCGCCTTGATGCCAGCCCGGTCGAGAGCCTCGGGGTCCAGCTGGTCAGCGAAGCTCCGCTCGATCACGAACAGCGGCATGGTCGTCGTCCTCCCCCGGGCGAGCGCCCCAGCTGATGCTGGGTGGCGACCCACGCCCATACGGTACGGGAGCGCCACGACGGTCGTCATGACCAGTTCGCGCCGTTCCACCTCTGCTTTTGCGGGCGGCGTGGTAGGAAGAGCGCTAGTCAGATCTGATCACCGCGGCGAGAGCGGAGGTGCCCGTGGCGACGGTGACCTCGACGATCGTCTCCACCGATGTCGTCGATTCGACCGTGCTGCGAACACGGCTCGGTGAAGAGCGAGCTGACCTGGTGTTCCGCCAGAACCAGCACGCGCTCCAGGAGGTGGTGGCGGCCCACTCCGGCCGGGTGGTGAAAACGGCGGGCGACGGCCTGCTGGCGACGTTCGACTCGGCCACGGACGCCGTTCGGGCCACGGTGGCCATGCAACAGCGCGTGAGCCGGGAGGCCGACGCGCTGCGCCTCCGCATCGGCCTGGCCGCCGGGGACGTCAGTTGGGAGCGCGGCGACTGCTCCGGGCTGCCCGTGGTGACCGCCGCCCGGCTGGAGGCGCACGCCGACGGCGGCCAGATCCTGGCCACCGGCCTCGTCCGCCAGCTCGCCGGTGACCGGTCAGCCGCGACGTTCCGCCCGGTCGGGCAGCTCACGCTGAAGGGCTTGGCCGAGCCCGTGGAGAGCTTCGAGGTGGGTTGGGCGCCGTTGGCCGATGACAGGGGGACGACGGCACGCTCCACCGTCCCGTGCCCAGCGGCGATCACGGTCGCACCGGCGTTCGCGTTCGTCGGCCGCCTGGCCGAGCGGCACGAGCTCGACCGTGTGTGGGCGGCGGTCAAGGCGGGCGAGCCGCACGTCGCGCTGATCGGGGCGGAGGCCGGCGCGGGCAAGACCCGGCTGGCCTTCGAGTTCGCCCGACGGTGCTCGGCCGAGGGGGCCACCGTCCTGCTCGGCGTGTGCGACACGGAATTGGCCCTGCCCTACCAACCGTGGGTACAGGTCCTCGACCACCTGGTGCGAGCCATGCCCGCGGAATTGACCGGCTCGCTCACCGAGGAGCTCGCCGAGCTGTCCCTCCTCCTCCCCCAGCTGGAGCGCCTCGTCCCCGGGCTCGTCCGTACGCCCTCGGCCGACCCGGAGACCGAGCGCTACCGCCTCTTCAGCGCCGTCGAGTCCGTGCTCGCCGATGCCGCCCGCCGCTGGCCGACCGTCGTCGTGCTCGACGACCTGCACTGGGCCGGCGCACAGACCCTGGCCGTGCTCCGCCTGCTCGCCCGCTCGGGCTCGGCCACGCGGCTGCTGGTGATCGGCACCTTCCGGGACACCGGGGACGAGATCACCGACCCCCTCGCCAGCTGCCTGGCTGACCTGCGCCGAACCGAGACCACCGTCCGGTTGCGCCTCGGCGGGCTCGACGGGGAGAACGTCGAGCGCTTCGTGGCCAGCGCCGTCGGGCACGAGCTGGACCGTCCCCTGCGCGAGGTGGCCGCCACCATCGCCGAGCACAGCGGCGGCAACGCCTTCTACATCGGCGAGCTGTGGCGGCACCTGGTGGCTGGCGGCGTCGTCGCCGAGGGCGGGGACCGCTGGACGGTGCGAACAGCCGCGCTCGGCGTCGGCGTGCCCGACAGCGTGCGCGAGGTCGTGGGCGACAGGCTGACCAGGCTGTCGCCCGCCGCACGCCGCCTGGTCGAGCTCGCCGCCGTGGCCGGCCAGCGGGTGGAGCGGCAGGTGCTCGCCATCGCCGCCGCCCAGATGGGCACCGGCGAGGTCGGGGACGGCCTCGACGAGTTGGCCGAGGCCAACCTGCTGAGCGAGGTCGGCGGGGTGCTGCCCACCTACCAGTTCGTCCACGCCATCGTGCGGGGCACGGTCGAGCAGGCGATCCGGCCCTCGGCGAAGGCCCGCCTCCACCTGCAGGTGGCCGAGGCCCTCGAGGACGTGCACGAGGCCGACCGACGGCCCGTCCTCGCCGAGCTGGCCCGGCACTTCACCGCCGCCGCCGCGCTCGGCGGTCCGGCGAAGG
>WHTX01000343.1 GCA_009377505.1 Acidimicrobiia bacterium | reverse complement strand
GAAGGCCGCGAGCTTCGCCGGATGGTCGACCACGACCCGTCCCTCGGCTACCGGTTCGTGGGCTACGTGGCCGTCGAGCGCCATGTGCGCAACGCCCACCCCGACGAGGTGCTCGGCCACCTCGAGGACATCGTCGGGATCGCCGAGCGCAACGGCGTGGCCAGCGTGATGATCCCGGCCTCGGCCATCGACGTCGTGCACACCAAGCCCCTCGTCCGGGAGCTCCTCAAGGCCGGCATCCACGTGGAGCTCTCGCCGACGCTGCCCGACATCGCCGTCGAGCGCCTCACCATCCGGCCCCTCGGCCGCTTTCCGGTGATGTACCTCGAGCCCTTCCACCAGTCGGGCTGGCGGTCGGGCGCCAAGCGGGCATTCGACCTGGCGGCCACGACGGCGGCGCTCACCGCGCTCGCCCTGCCCATGCTGGCCGTGGCGCTCCTCCTCAAGATCGACTCGCGGGGCCCGATCTTCTACCGCCAGCGCCGCGTGGGACGCAACGGCCGCCTGTTCGACGTGATCAAGTTTCGCACGATGGTCCCCAATGCCCATGCCCTGCGGGCCGAGCTGGCCGCGCAGAACGAGGCGGACGGGCCGCTGTTCAAGATCAAGCACGACCCCCGCGTCACCCGCATGGGCCACCTGCTCCGCAAGACCTCCATCGACGAGCTGCCCCAGCTGTGGAACGTGATGCGAGGCGAGATGAGCCTTGTCGGCCCCCGGCCGGCCCTGCCCGAGGAGGCGGCCCTGTGGGCGCCCGAGCTGCGTGACCGGTTGCGGGTACAGCCCGGCATCACCGGCATGTGGCAGGTCTCGGGCCGTTCCAGCACGTCCTTCGAGGAGTACAGCCGCCTCGACCTCTACTACGTCGACAACTGGTCGCTGCTGACCGACATGTCGATCGTGCTCAAGACGGTGCCCTCGGTGCTCTTCCAGCGGGGCGCCAGCTGACCGGCCGCTGCGACCGGCGAACGCCCGGCCCTCCTGCGAGCACGGGCGGCACCCGTACAGCTCAGACGTGACGGCCGGACCTCGGTCCCGCCGTCACCTCCTCGGCCCCGACAGGTGCCGGCACGCCATTGCCGACGCGGCGTTGCGCCCGCACGCCGGGGTGGAAGTAGGTGAACAGGAGCAGCGCGAGGGCGAGGATGGCGAAGAGCACGAGGCCGTCGCCCTTGCCCGTGATCACCGGGTAGAGGGCCACGCCCGACAGCAGCGCCGTCCACGCCCACAGGATGAGCACGCTGCGGCGCTGTCCGTGGCCCAAGGCCATCAGGCGATGGTGGAGGTGGCGCTTGTCGGCCGTCGAGACCCCGGCCCGGGTGCGGGCTCGGCGCACGATGGCGAAGAGCGTGTCGAAGACGGGCACGCCGAGGATGACGAGGGGGATGACGAGGGGGGCGAAGAAGAAGTAGGTCTGCCCGCTGAACTGTGCCCGGCTCTGGCCCCCGACCGAGATCGTCGCCGCCGCCATGAGCAGCCCGAGCAGCAACGCCCCGCCGTCTCCCATGAACGTGCGGGCAGGGTGGAAGTTGTGGGGCAGGAATCCGGCGCAGACGCCGGCCACGCCTGCGGCCACGAGGGGCCCGACGTTGTCCGCCCGTAGCAGGTCGTTGCCGGCCAGCTGCGCCGTGTAGACGAAGAAGGCCACGGCGGCGATGCCGACGATGCCGGCGGCCAGGCCGTCGAGGCCGTCGATGAGGTTGACGGCGTGGGACATGCCGATCACCCAGAGCACGGTGACCAGCACTGCGAGGTCCGAGGTCAGCACGACCAAGCTCCAGAACGGCACTCGGAAGAACACGATCGAGACGCCGGTGAGGGTCAGGACGCTGCCGGCCAGCACGGTGCCGGCCAGCTTCGCCGGGGCCGACACCTCGAACACGTCGTCGACGAAGCCCACGGCGTACATGACGACGGCGGCCACGGCCACGCCGAGCACCTGACGACCCTCGGCGAAGATGGTGTCGAAGCCGCCCAGAAGCCGGGCCGTGACCACGGCGGCGAGGAACCCGGCCAGCATGGCTGCGCCGCCGAGGGTGGGGGTGGGGCGCAGGTGGACCCGACGGGCGTCGGGCGCGGCGACGGCCCCGACCCGGTGGGCGAGCCGCTTCGTGAGGGGGACACAAGCCCATGTAACCGCGGCGGCCACCGCGGCGACGACCACGTAGGACGACACGCTCGGCTGCACGCCCCCATCTTCGCGTGCGTCGCGCCTCGGGCATGGTACGGGGCCCCGCGACGGGCCCTGGCCGGCGGGCGGCCCGGGTACGGCCCGGCGCGCCGGCGCGCCCGGCCGAACGCGAGCCGGGGGCGGCTAGCCTGGTGCCAGGGTCGTGACTGGCGCTACGAGGTGGAGCCACCACCGGGGAGCGGCCCCTCGCCCACTCAACGGGCGGCTCGCCGTGCGCCTGGGCTGACCGCACCCACCCCCCACGAGGAGGCAACGGCGCCATGGCAGAGCCCACCCGCGAGACGACCGCCGTCCGAGCCGCTCTGTCGGTGATCGCCGACGTCGACCCCGTCATCGCCGACGCAATCGCCGGTGAGCTCGGCAACCAACGCCGTCAGCTCAAGCTGATCGCCAGCGAGAACTACGCCTCCCCGGCGACGCTGCTCGCCATGGGCAACTGGCTCTCGGACAAGTACGCCGAGGGCACCGTCGGGCACCGCTTCTACGCCGGCTGTGAGTTCGTCGACGTGGTCGAAGCCCGGGCGGCCGAGCTCGCCCGCCAGCTCTTCGACGTGCCCCACGCCTACGTGCAGCCGCACTCGGGCATCGACGCCAACCTCGTCGCCTTCTGGGCTGTCCTCGCCCAGCGGGTCGAGCTCCCCGGTCTCGAGCGCCTCGGAGCGAAGCACGTCAACGACCTGTCGCCCGCCGACTGGGAGAAGCTCCGCCTCGAGCTCGGCGGCCAACGGATGCTGGGCATGTCACTGGACGCCGGCGGCCACCTCACCCATGGCTTCCGGCCCAACATCTCGGGCAAGCTGTTCGACCAGCGCTCATACGGCACGGACCCCGAGACAGAACTGCTCGACTACGCCGAGGTACGGCGCCTGGCAGTCGAGTTCCGGCCCCTCGTGATCGTGGCCGGCTACTCCGCCTACCCGCGCCGGCTCGACTTCGCCGCCATGCGCGAGATCGCCGACGAGGTGGGCGCCACGCTCATGGTGGACATGGCCCACTTCGCCGGGCTCGTGGCCGGCAAGGTCTTCACCGGGGACTTCGACCCCGTCCGCCACGCCCAGATCGTCACCACGACCACGCACAAGTCCCTGCGGGGCCCGCGTGGCGGCCTGGTGCTGTGCCAGCCGGAGCTGGCCGAGTTCGTCGACAAGGGTTGCCCGATGGTGCTCGGCGGGCCCCTCCCCCACGTCATGGCGGCCAAGGCCGTCGCCCTGGCCGAGGCCACCCAGCCGTCCTTCGCCGACTACGCCCAGCGCATCGTGGCCAACGCCGCTGCCCTGGCCGAGGGGCTCATGCGGCGGGGCGCCCGCCTCGTCACCAGCGGCACGGAGAACCACCTCGTCCTGTTGGACGTGGCCACGAGCTATGGGGTCACCGGCCGCCAGGCCGAGTCCGCCCTGCTCGACGGGGGCATAGTCACGAACCGCAACGCCATCCCCCGCGACGCCAACGGGGCCTGGTACACGTCAGGCGTGCGCCTCGGTACCCCGGCGCTCACCACGCTCGGGCTGGGCACGGCCGAGATGGACGAGGTCGCCGACCTCATCCACGGCGTGCTGTCGGCCACGACGCCCGCCGCGGCCGCCGCGGGCCCCTCCAAGGCCAAGTACGCAGTGGCCGGCGGGGCCGCGGACGCCAGCCGAAGCCGGGCTGCCGAGCTGCTGGCCCGCTTCCCGCTGTACCCCCAGATCGAGCTCTAGCCCCGATCAGGGCTAGTGTCCCGGAAGGCTGATCATGTCGGTAATTCGACGGGTCTGAACGCCGCGCGCGGCGTCCTCGTCCTTACCAGGGAACCCCACCCTGCCTGCGTCCTCGTCCTTGCGAAGCGACGCCCAGCCCTCGCCGAATTCCTCAACGGACCAACCTTCCAGGACACTAGGTCGCTTGGGGGCGGGCTCGGTGATCATCGGCCGGCCGGGCGCCACTGGCCCCGGGGCACGGAACCGCGAAGGATCCTCCACCGCCACGGTGCACGAACCTTCGCGCCGGTCACGACCAAACCGAGCCGTGGGCGCGCTCGTTATCGGCCAGCGGCCTGGGGCGCACCCGGAGCCTGAAGCACCGGCGGCCGGCCAGCCGCCTGGGTGAGACCGCCGCCGGCGGGCGGGCTGGGGCGCACCCGGACCGGCCCGGCGGGGGCTGGGCGTGCCGCAGCGAGGGCCGGCCCGTCCCTCCGCTCACCGCCGCGACGACCTCCCGGGCCCCTTGGAACTACTCGTCCAGGCAACGTCCAGGCGACGTCTAGGCGGGGGCCCTCGCGACCACGGCCCGGGGCCGCCGGGCCAGGTCGTGGCGCACCGTCGCCTCGGCGAAGCCGCGGCGCAAGGCGAGGGCGGCGACCTCGGCGGCCTGCCACGGGGCAGACTCGAGCACGACCGCTCCACCGGGCACGAGCCAGGCGAGGGCCTCGTGCACCAGGTGGTCGAGGGCCTCGGAGCCCTCGGGCCCCGCCACCAGAGCGCCGCGGGGCTCCCAATGGGCCACCTCGTCGGGCAGGACCTCGTGCTCGGCGACGTAGGGGGGGTTGGAGACCACGACGGCCAGCCGGCCCTGTAGCTCGGGGGGCAGCGCGGCGAACCAGTCGCCCTCGAGCACCCTCACCCGGGTGGCCGCGCGGCCGATGCCGGCCAGGTTGGCCCGGGCCACGGCCAGGGCGGCCGCGGACACGTCGGTGGCGTAGACGTCGACCACGGTCCGCTCGCTGGCGAGCGCCAACGCGATGGCGCCCGAACCCGTGCCGAGGTCGGCCACCGCCAGCCGGTCGCCGTGGTGGGCGCCCGTGGCCCGGGCGACGCGGTCCACCTCGGCGAGGGCTACCTCGACCAGCTGCTCGGTCTCGGGCCTGGGGATGAGGGCACGGGGGTCGACGAAGAGGTCGAGCTGGCGGAAACCCCAGCGGCCGAGCACGTACTGGAGCGGCTCGCCCGCCTCCCGCCGGGCTAGGAGCGTGTCGAAGCGGTGGAGGCGCCGCTCGGTGACGTCCTCGTCGAGCACGTCGTGGTACTCGACGCCCTCGGCCCCCGTCACGCCCTCCACGAGGCGACGGGCGTCACCGCTGGGGTTGGCGACACCGGCCC
>WHTX01000342.1 GCA_009377505.1 Acidimicrobiia bacterium | reverse complement strand
CATGCTGCCCAGAATCAGCAGGCGGGTACGCAGCGAGCGAAAGGGCATGACGCCATAGGATACAGAACCGGCTCATCTGGCGATCGTGCCATCGATGTTGAAACGCAGTACTAGGGCGTGTTCCCTTGCTTGATCGCCGCGTCAATCTCGCGCAGCTTGGCCTGGACGATCCGCTGATTGTCCGGCCCCATGCGCAGCAGTTGCCTTTGCGCCGGCTGCAGCGCCTCGATGGCGGCCACCGGTCGCTGCAACTCCTGCGCCCGGGCGACGGCGTCGAAGGCGTGCACGGGGATGCCGGGTTCGTTCGTGCCCCAGTCGAATGCGTCGAACACGTAGTCACGCTTCGAGAACGCGAAGGCACCCACCACGACCAGGCAACCCAGCAGCAGGTACTTGATCGTCAAGCTCGGCGACCTCGGTGGTGGCTCACGGCGGGAGCGCCGCTGCGGGACGTGAGCAGCCGACCCGACGACGCGCCACAGCAGCCTAGAAGGTCCGTACCCCGGAATTGGCGCATCCCACCTCCCGTGCCTGGTCTCTGGCCTGCGATGCCGCGACCGCGTCCACCCGGGGCGGGGCGCGTGGGACGGGCGCCAGGGCACAGGGGTGCGCCCCGCGCCCTGGCCCCGCTCGTCGTGTCCCCGCTCGCACGACGGGGCTTCGATGGGCCACGATGTCGGCATGACCACTGTCGTCAACGGCTTGGACGAACTGAAGGGCCTCGTCGGCCAGCACCTCGGGTACAGCGAGTACGTCACCATCACCCAGGACCAGGTGAACCGGTTCGCCGAGGCGACGAACGACCACCAGTGGATCCACGTGGACGTCGAACGGGCCAAGGCCGGCCCCTTCGGCGCCCCCATCGCCCACGGCTACCTGACCCTGTCCCTGGCGCCCGGCCTCATGCCCGAGGTGCTGCGGCTCGGCGGGGTGTCCATGGGCGTGAACTACGGGTGCAACAAGGTCCGCTTCCCGTCGCCCGTGCCCGTGGGCTCGAAGCTGCGCTTGGGCGCCAAGCTGCTGAGCGTCGAGGACGTGGCCGGGGGCGCCCAGTACGTCCTCGAGATGAGCTTCGAGGTCGAGGGGGCGCCCAAGCCCTCCTGCGTGGCCGAGTGCATCTACCGGGCCTTCGCTTGAGCGGCGCTCCGGCGCTGGGGTGGGCCGCGCACTAGACTCTCGACGTTCGTCCACCTCGTCGGCCCGGGGCGCGCCTCCCCCGGCGCTGCGCCTGGGCGGCGGTCCATTCAGCGGTGCAGGAGTTTCATGGGCTTCAAACCCGGCGATCGCGTCGTGTACCCCCACCACGGGGCTGCGATCATCGAGCGGAGCGAGACCAAGGAAGCGTTCGGCGAGTCGAAGGAGTACCTCATCCTTCGCATGGCCCATGGCGACCTGACGCTCTCCGTCCCCGCGGACAAGGCCGAAGAGGTGGGCATGCGCCTGCCCATCAGCACCGAGGACGTCGAGGACCTCTTCGAACTGCTGGGCAAGAAGGACGTGCGCGAGCCGGCCAACTGGAGCCGGCGGTTCAAGAACCACCAGGAGAAGCTGAAGTCCGGCGACGTCTACCAGGTCGCCGAGGTGGTGCGGAACCTGGCCCTGCGCGAGCAGTCCAAGGGCCTCTCCGCCGGCGAGAAGTCGATGCTGCAGAAGGCGATGAGCGTGCTCGTCTCCGAGCTGAGCTTCGCTCTCAACGTGAGCGAGGACGACGCCCTCGGCAAGGTGCGCGGCGTCCTCGCCTGAGGTCGGCTGCGGCCGGCGGGCACGGTCCGCGGCCCGACGCCGCGAGGTTCAGTCCACGAGGCTGCGGGCGCGGAGGCGGCGCATGCCGGCCAGCCAGCGGTCGGGGTCGTCGGCCTTGCGCTTGATGTACTCGCCCACCTCGGGGTGGGGGAGGATGAAGAAGCGCTCCTCTGCCATGGCGTCCACGATCACGTCGGCCACCACGTCGGCCTCGATGATGCCGTCGGTCCCGCCGTCGCCCAGCTGGCGGGGCGCCATGGCGGTGTTGACACCCTGGGGGCACAGCACCGACACCCGGATCCCCTCGTCGCCATGCGTGATGGCCAGGCCCTCGGCCAGCTTGATGCAGGCGGCCTTGGTAACGCTGTAGGGGAGCGAGCCGACGGCCAGGAGCAGCCCCGCCGCCGACGCCGTGTGCACGAGGTAGCCCTCGCCCCGGGCCACCATGGCGGGCACGACGGCCCGCGCCGCGTAGACGTGGGACATGACGTGCAGCTCCCACTGCTTCTGCCAGGCCTCGTTCGGCGCTTCCTCGCCGCCGCCGGCCCCGCCGGCACCGGCGTTGGACAAGAACACGTCGATGGGGCCGTAACGCTCCTCGACCGTCTGCACGAGGTCGACGATGGCGTCCTCGTCGGTGACGTCCACGCCCAGGCCCCAGCCCACCTCGCCGAGCCCGGCCGCGGCCTTCTCGGCCGCGGCGGCGTCACGGTCGACGAGCACGACGGCCCGCGCTCCCTCGGCGGCGAACTTGCGCCCCGCGGCGCTGCCGATGCCGCCACCCCCGCCGGTGATGACCGCGACCCGATCCCTCAGCTCCATGGCAGCGGACCGTAGCCCCGCCGAACGCGGGTGTCAGATGGCCGGCGCGGCGGCGCTGGTCGGCGCCGTCCTGGGCGCGTGGGCCGTTCTCGGTCGGCTTCGTCTCACATGTGAGAGGACCCCGACCGAGAATGCCTGGACGTCGGAGCGGTTGGCCTTCGCGGCTGTTCAGGCCAGGCCGACGAGGCGGAGCATGGCCTCGGGCACCCGGTCCTCGCCGGCCCGCGACAGCGCGGCCCGCTCCACGTTGACCTCGTGGAACTCGGGGTGCGACCAGTCCCGCCACGGCCCGCCGGCCAGTCGGGAGACGTCGCCGCCGGCGTCGAGACAGGCCTCGAGGTAGGCCTGCAGGTCCCGGACCTCGGCCTCGCCGCCGAGCGGTCCCTGGCCGGGCACCACCCGTGTCGCCGTCGCGGCCACAGCGTCGAGGCTGGCCACCCAGGCCTCGAAGTCGGCCTCGAACCCGAGCGGGACGACCCCGAAGCTGCACAGCGCCCCGGCGAAGCAGACGTCGGCCCCCGGGGCCACTGCGAACAGGTTGCCCCGCGTCTCGCCCGGGGCCGGGGCCACCTGCAGCACGGTCGTCAGCCAGGCGGCCTCGCTCACCGTGTGGGTGATGGGGCGGGTGGTGAGGTCGTCGGGGAACTCGGCGGCGAAGGCCGGGTTGAGGAGCCGGTAGCCAGACACGTTGGGCGGCAGGTCGAGCTGCTCGCTGGTGTGCTCGGAGCCGTAGAACGCCGCCTGCCAGAAGCGCCCGCTGCCGCCGACGTAGGGGATGTGGGGCGAGGTCAGGACAACCCGGCGGATCGGGTACCCGAAACCCTCGACCTCCTCGGCGAACGGCTCGACCTGGGACGGAACCATCAACGTGTCGATGAGGGTGAGACCGTCGGCGTCGATGACCACGCCGGCGTTGGCCCGTCCGTGCCCGGGCGGGTCGGCGAGCCAGGCGTACACCCCCTGGGCCAGCTGCGTGAGGGACGTCATCCGGCGGCGACGCTACTGTCGCTACTGCCGCCGGCGGGCTCCTCGGCCCGGGCGGAGGAGCGAGGGGGAACAGATGGACGAGCTGCACTGGCGCTCCGCGGGCGAGCTGGCCCGCCAGGTCCGCGAGCGGGAGGTCTCGAGCCGGGAGCTGCTCGAGCACTTCCTGGACCGCGTCGGGCGCCGCGACGGGCCCGTCAACGCCGTGGTGACGCTCGACGCCGAGCGTGCCCGCGCCGAGGCCGACGCCGCCGACGCCGCCACCGCCCGGGGCGAGGCGCACGGCCCGCTGCACGGCGTGCCCATGACGGTCAAGGACTCGTTCTCGACGGCGGGCATGCGGACGACCTCGGGGGCGCCCGAGCTGTCCGACCACGTGCCCACCGAGGACGCCGCCCCGGTGGCCCGCCTGCGCGAGGCGGGCGCCGTCATCTTCGGCAAGACGAACCTGCCCATCTACGCCGGTGACCTGCAGTCCTACAACGACGTGTTCGGCACCACCCACAACCCCTACGACCTCGAGCGGGCGCCGGGAGGCTCCTCGGGCGGCTCGGCCGCCGCCCTGGCCTGCGGGTTCACCCCGATCGAGCTGGGCAGCGACATCGGCGGCTCGATCCGCTTCCCCGCCCACATGAGCGGGGTCGTGGGCCACAAGCCCTCCTACGCCGTCGTCCCCGCCCATGGCCAGATCCCCGGCCCGCCCGGCACCCTCACCCAGGCCGACCTCGCCGTCGCGGGGCCCATGGCCCGATCGGTGCAGGACCTGGTCCTCGGCCTCGACGCGATGGCCGGCCCCGACCGGTGGAACCAGCCGGCCTGGCGCCTGGAGCTGCCGCCGCCTCGCCAGGACCGCCTCGAGGCCTACCGGGTGGCGACGTGGCTCGACGACGAGTTCTGCCCCGTCGACGACGAGGTCCGGGGGCTGCTCGAGGTGGCGGCCGACAAGCTGGCCGCGGCGGGCGCCACCGTCGCTGACGGCACGGCACGGCCCGCGTTCACCCTCGAGAAGGTGGCCACGACCTTCTCCCGGCTGCTGAGCGCCGCCCTGGCCGGGGGCTACGACCCGGGCCAGCTCGACCACTTCGCCGCCGATGCGAGCCCGGGCGCCGTGGGCGACCTGCGCCGGGCCACGGCGATGCGCCATCGCGACTGGCTCTCGGCCAACGAGCGCCGCCTGCAGATGCGCCGCCGCTGGGAGGAGTTCTTCGAGAGTGGCTGGGACGTGCTGCTGTGCCCCGTGATGCCCCGGCCGGCCGTGCCCCACGACCACAGCGAGCCCATGGCGGCGCGGCGCACCTTCTTCGGCGGCCAGGAGCGGGAGTACATGGAACTGCTGCGCTGGTCGGGGCCCGCTGGGGCGTGCCTCCTGCCTGCCACCGTCGTGCCCGTGGGCCTGACGTCTGACGGGTTGCCCGTGGGCGTGCAGGTCATCGGCCCCTACCTGGGCGACCGCACGACGCTCGACCTCGCGGGGCGCCTCCATGAGATCCTCGGCGGTGTGCCCCACCCAGCCGGCTTCTGACCTGCGCCTCCGGGCAACGGCCTCCAGGCACGGGGCGCTGGCGGGGCGCGAAGGATCGCGCACCACCACCTGTGCGGCTCCCCGCCGGCGCCGGGCTAGTAGCAATACCGTTCAGTTAGGGTCACATTGGTGTAGTTTGGGCGGGTGCCTCGTGTTGGGTGGGTGAAGCCGGAGTCGGGTCGGCGGTTGTCGGACTT
>WHTX01000341.1 GCA_009377505.1 Acidimicrobiia bacterium | reverse complement strand
GCCATGCGCACCGACAAACGCGACTACATCTTCCGAGGCACCATCGACGTCGCATCGATCAAGATCTGGCTCCGCAGCCCCGCACACGAAGATCCGTGAGACACGCCCTAGATCGCGGGACCCCACCATGGGTTCATGAGCCCGTTCATTCCCGTGCTCGCTCTCTTCGCGCTGGCGGTCGGGGCGCTGCTGGCGCGAGTCGTAGCCGGTGCCCTGCCTCACAGAACGCTGGTACCTCTCCCTGTGCGTGCGGGATTTCTGCGCTGCCCGGCGGACGTGTATCCGACCGTGATGGACGCGGCCCACCGTTGCCGAGGCTTGTCCCAGGAGGGGCCGCCGTCACCTCGACTACGCCGCTTTGCGACGAACCCGCCAACTGCGGCGCCCCGCTCTACCTCGCAGTCGGCGTCGCGCACGTCGGACGGGGTGCGGGCGAAACGCTCGGACGGGTCGAATGAGTTGATATTCGACTGTCCAGGTGATTGATGCGGCTGAATGAGTGGCGTCTCAGCCCGAGCAGTCACTCCGGTGCAGGTATCGGCGACGTCCGGTCAGGTCGTATTTCAGCACGCCGACCTCACCCCAAGGGGAAACGATGAGTGACCACCATTTGCACGACCAGGGCCACGATCACACGACGGGCGTGCACGGCATGCTGTTGTTCGGCGGGGACGCGCCCTACCTTTCGCACTTTCCCATGTTCGCCCGCCCGCACAACTTCCAGGTCCTGCTCCATGTCGGTCTGCCGGACGGTGTGCATGCGGCGGTCGTCACCCACGACCACGCGATCGCGACCGAGTCCTATGACACCTTCGTCCCGGACGCGTTCCCGATCAGTGAACTCGATTCGGACGGGAGCGGTCGGCGGGCCTCCATCACCGGTACGATCGTGTGCGGCCACTTCGAGCGGAAGGGCGGGAAGAACCCACCGATTGCCGCTGACGTCGAGGTGAGCGTTGATCGCGTCGTGCATTTCAGCGAGCTGGACGTCGAGGCTCAGCACGATGTGGGTGCCGATCTGAGCTATCTCTGCTTCGGCCGGGCCGGTCGGCTCTACCTCGCCCACGCCATCACGGCGAGGCCGGACTTCGACCAGCTGCTCGAGATCCGGGTCGTGCCCGGCTCGGCTGTCGACCAGGCGGGCCGGCCGTTGCCCGACGACGCGGCGACGTTGGAGCGGTTCTTCCGCGACACCTTCGAGCCAGCTACGCCGGTCACCTTCGACAGGATCGACGACCCGGACCAGCGGTTGACTGCCGGGCAGATCGCCGTCGCGCTGTTCGCGCGGAAACCTCCACCGAGCGGATTCCACGGCTTCCGGGCCCAGCTCGAGGTCACCCGCGAAATCTATGTCGAAATCGACGAACTCGCCTGACGATACGCGCAAGAAAGGCGCGATCGATGCGGCAGTTCGAGGACGTCGCCGGCAACCCCGGAGAAGAACCGCGCTCTCACGCCGCGGAACATCGATGAGTCGATCATTCAGGTGCGACGCATTGATACCTGACTCGGAAGCTGTCATGCCGGACGAACGCGCGAGTCAGTCGCAGGCGGCTGCCGGGGTCCCGGCTTTGATGCGCAGGCTGGGGATCAGCAGTCGTCGCTGTGGGACCGTCCTGCCGTCGACGGTGAGCCGGAGCGCGAGATCGTAGCGGCCGTCGCTGACATCGGGGAACCGGAGTCGCACCGTGCCCCGGCCGATGTCGACGTCGTCGGTGTGCACCCGCCTGCCGTCGGCCGCACCGGAGCGCAGCAGAGCGGCGTCGAGGGCGAGGATGGGTTCCCTGCTGGTTCCGGTGATCTCCGTGCATACCGTCACCGTGCGCCCGACGGTGCCATCGGGCGCCTGGGCGGTCGCGGTGAAGCGCCAGCCTTCCGCCTCGGCGACGGTCGTCGGGGCGGGCCGTGTCTCCGTCGGGGCGGCGGTACTTGCCGGCGGGTGGGTGCTCTCCGGCGGGTGGGTCGCGCCGGGTGTCCTGCTCGTCGTCGGCACTCCGGTCGCCGGTTCCTGCTGGGCCTGGCCATCCGAGCAGGCGACCCAGCCGATGAGCACCGCGACCAGCACGGCGGGGAGGAACAGAGCCACACCCAGTTTCCGGAGCATGACCCCATTCTCCGCCGCCGAGCGCCTCGACCTCACGGTGGTCCGCCGCGCTGGCGCGACGGATCAGACCCCGGCAACGTTGACCCGCTCCAGTCGGTTCTTCTGCTCGTTGAGCTGCGCCTTGGTCGCGCTCGGGTCGAGCCGGACACCTTCCGCCTCGGCGATCAGCGCGCCGAATGTGGTGTCGAGGCCCTTCTTGCCGTCGGCGTCGACCATGTCGTCCAACGCGATCCGGCCGTCGGCGAAGTTCAGCCACGCCGCCAGCAGTCCGGCGTCGAGCCGGTCGAGCGCCGAAGAGCCGCCCGAGGTCTCGAGCACCTGCACGGCCTTCGCCAGCGTTGAGGCGTCGCGCTCCTCGTTGAACACGGCGCTCATGAACCCGGCAATGTCGAGCAGGCACTGCAGCTGCTCCTCGGTGTGCTCGCGCTGCCGGAGGTCGGCCATCTCGGTCTTCCAGTAACCGTGCGACCTTGTCTGTTCGAAATTGCCGACGGCGATCACGGCGAGTGTGTCGAGCGTGCTGCCGCCGTCGTCGTCCACCGAGCGGAACACGATGTCGAACAGGCACGCGTCGGCGAAGGTGTGTGTCCGATCGTCGGTGATGTCGCGCGGCGAGCCGTCCGGGCTCGGGAACGGGTCCGGGTCCGGCGGGGCGTGCAGGTACACCGCGGTGACGTCGGGCGCGGGCAGGCCGTCGTCGAAGTCCCAGCTGATCGTGAGGTCGTCGCTGCCGGGGTCGGTGGAGCGGCCGCTGACGTCGACGGGGTCGCCCGCGCTGGTGAGCAGCACCGGCACGCCGTTGACCAGCATGGTGCCGGTCTCGTCGATCACGGCGGTCGGCGCGACGTTGTTCACCGTGACGTCGACCGACGCCGAGCCGGTCCCGGCGTCGTCGTCGGTCACCGTGCCTGTGATGGTGAAGACGCCGTTGTCCAGGTAGCTGTGCGAGCCGGACAGGAACCCGCTGTCGGTAACACCCGGCGACCCGTCGACGGTCACCGTCGGCGTGGCGGCCTCGGCGGGGCCGAAGCCCCAGTCGATCGAGCCGCTGTATGTGTCGTTCCAGCCCTTGTCGGAGAACAGCGCGTTGAACGTGGTGCTCTGTCCCTCGTCGATGGTCATCGGGCTAGCGGACGGCGAGGTCACCGACGGGCTCACGTTGCCGACGGTCACCGTGTTCGACGCGGTTACGTCGCCCCCGGGATCGCCGCTCACCGTGAGGGTGGCGGTGTAGCCGCCGTTGTCGTTGCAGCGGATCGTCGGCGTCAGGGTGGCGCCACCCGCCGTGATCACACACGCGGCGCCCGCGTCGGTGCCCGCGTTGGGGGTGACGTTCCAGACGTAGCTCAGCGCGTCGCCGTCGGGGTCGTTCGCGGACCCGGCGAGCGCGATCGCGTCGCCCTCGTCGCCGGAGGCCGGGGCGACGGACACCGTCGGGGCGGTGTTGTTCGGCAGCACCCGCGCGGTGTAGACGTCGAGGGTGTTGTAGCCGCCGCCGGGGTTGTCGCCGGTGGAGTTCGAGTTGTCCGCCCACGACGGGTACATCATGCCGTCGTGGAAAGCCAGGCCGGTGTAGTCGCCGAGCTCCTGGTTGCCGTTGCTGACGTAGCCGCTGGTCGGGGCGTCGGCGACCGCGACGTTCGATGTCCAGGTCGCGCCGTCGTTGCTCCACGACGCGAACAGCGTGACGTCGTTGTTCGCGGTGCCGTCGATGTCGGCGGCGCTCGGCCCGCCGCCGGTGTCACCGCGCGCGTCGTACCAGCTCGCCGCCACCTGGCCGCTGGTCTGGTCCAGCGCGATCTTCGGCAGCAGCTGGGTGTTGGTGCCGGTATCGTCGTTGACCTGCACCGCCGCGCTCCAGTTAGCGCCGTCGTCGTCCGAGGTGCGCACGAAGACGTCGAAGTCGTTGCTCTCGTCGGGGTTCTCGTCGGTGTAGATCAGGTAGATGCGGTCGTCGTTGCCGCCGCCGGTGCGGTCCCATGCGAGGCCGGTCTCGGCGTCGACGGACCGTTTGGGCTGCGCGGGGATGAAGTCGAAGCCGCCCACGTTGGTGGAGCCCACGGTCACCCCGGCGCCGAAGCCGCCGGGTCCGGTGCCGTCGGCATCGCGGTGCACGATGATGTTCGACGGCCCCTCGTTGCCGGTCGGCGTCTGGTAGACGACCATGACCTCGCCGCCGTCTGGTCCGATGGCGATGTCACCGAAGTTGCCGACGTTGGAGATGTCCTGTTCCGCGCCCCAGGCGCCGACCGTCAACGCGCCGGTCACGGTGCGGCCGCGGGCGGCGATGCCGCCGGAGTCGTCGCGCCAGGTCACCCACACCGATCCCTCGGCGGCGACCACGGTCGGCTGGTCCAGGTTCGCGCCCGTCGCGCCCTGGGTGTCGACCGGACCGAGGTTGGTGAAGGTGGCGCCGAGGTCGTCGGTGACGTACAGCTCGATGGTGCGGGTGCCGGTGCGCTGCAGGTACCCGACGTAGAGGTTGCCGAACTCGTCCCAAGACAGCGTCGGGTCGCAGCACGCCACGGGCCTGCCGTCCCCGCCGGTGCCGGTTCCTGTCGCGAAGACGGTGCGCGTCCATGTCTGGCCGCCGTCGTTCGAAATGGACAGCGGCAGGCCGGCGTCCCCGGCGACACCGTTCGTCATCACCGCGATCTGGTCGGTGTCGTTCGGGTTGATGGCGATGGCGGACTCGTCCTCGTCGCCAGCGCGCAACGTCGCGTTGATCGGGTCGCCGACGGTCACCGCGGCGGCGGGCGGCGCGAGCACCACGGTGGCGAGGCTGCCCACCAGCCCGGCGACCAGGACCGTCGCCGTCCGGCGGGGGTATCGACGTCTGCCGCGCGAAGGGCCTTGTGACGTCTCCCTCCGGAAGGACCTGAAGGCATGCCAGCGCCTCATGATGAGCCTCCTCGCAGGCTGCTGGGCCGTGAGCAGCAGGGATCGCCACAGCCTCGGTAGACGCTTCGCGACAAGGAGCTCAGAAGTTACTCAAGCGAGACAGGGTCTGTCAGGGTCGCGAGTGATATGCCTTCGGGTGCTGGCGTGTACGCCGACAATGCTCGGCAACTTGAGGAATGCGGGTTATACGATATTTTGAGGGTTATTCAGCTGATCGCGTAGAAGTGTAGGGCGATTACGGCTGAGATAGTTGTGGTGAATGTTGCAAGCGGTCGGCGGTAGTCGGTGTGCATGATTCTCCAGGTCTT
>WHTX01000340.1 GCA_009377505.1 Acidimicrobiia bacterium | reverse complement strand
ACCTCCGTTTCGCCGGAGTCGGGGTCCAGTACGCCCTCACGATCCTCATCCTGACGTTGGCCGGCATCTGGCTCGACAACAAGTTCGAGACCAGCCCGCTGTTCCTGATCATCTTCCTGCTCCTGGCCTTCGTCGGTGCCACCTGGAGCCTCGTCCAGCAGGTCCTGGGCGAGGACAAGAAGCAGCCTGGGGACAAGCCGTGAGCCGCACCACCTCGCAAGGGCTGCTGATGGTCGGCGGCTTCATGGGCCTCCTGGTGCTGGCCGCCATGGTCGTCGTTGAACCCAACGGTGACGGCGCCCGCGGAGCGGCCATCGGCGCCGGTCTCGATCGGCGCCGGTCTCGGCCTCGTGAACCTCGCCGTCGGCTACCTCATCACCCGCCGCTCGCTGCGCTCCGGCATGAAGTCGGCCATGGCCACCCTCGCCGGCGGGTTCCTCGCCCGCCTCTTCGTGGTGGTCTCCCTGATGCTGCTCTTCCGGCGGACGGACTCCGTCGACCCCGCCGCCTTCGCACTGACCTTCCTCGTGTTCTTCTTTGCCTATCTCGGTGTGGAAATGATCCTTGTCGACCGCTCGCTGGCGCAGCCGACGGAGGCCACCGCATGATCCTCGGCGCCGCCAACGTTGTTCACCACCTGCTCGACTACGAGCTGCCCGGCGGAATCACCGCCCACCAGATCCTGATCGCCTCCGTCGCCCTGCTGACTATCGGGACGTTCACGATTGCGGCGAGGAAGATCCAGACGCAGCCGAAGCGGACGGGCGTCGTCGCCCTGCTCGAGCTCACCCTCGTCTGGATCCGGGACGAGATCGTCTACCCCTGGCTCGGCCATGAGCGGGGTCGGAAGTTCCTGCCCTTCTTCTGGACCCTGTTCTTCTTCATCCTGTTCTCGAACGCGATCGGCCTGTTCCCCTTCCCGTTCAACCCCTGGGAGATGGACCCAGTACCCGATCGGGCCCTTCGCACCGCCACCGGCAACCTGGCCGTGACCGGCGCGCTGGCACTGATCGCCTTCATCGTGATCCAGGGGGCGGGCATCGTCGCCAAGGGCCCGATCGGGTACTGGGTCCATCTCGTGCCCCCCGGCACGCCGGGGTTCCTCGTTCCGCTCGTGTTCGTGATCGAGGTCATCGGGCTCTTCACCAAGCCCTTCGCCCTGACCGTCCGTCTGTTCGCCAACATGACGGGGGGCCACGCCATCCTGCTGGTGCTGTTCGGCTTCCTCTACGGAGTCAAGGACGCCAACTCGGGCTTCCTCGGCGTCCCGTCGACCATCGCGTCGTTCGGCTTCATCCTCTTCATCATGTTGTTCGAGGTGCTGGTCGCCCTCATCCAGGCCTACATCTTCACCGTGCTCACGGCCATCTTCACGAGCCTGTCCGTGGCCGAAGAACACTAGAAAGGAAAACAGGAGAACCCCATGAGTGACCTTCTCGCCCTCCCCCTCATCCTCGCGGCTGAGGCCGCCCAAGCCGAACAGAACTGGGGCGCGGGCCTCATGGGCGCGGGCATCGGAGCCGGAATCGCGGCCATCGGCGCCGGAGTGGGCATCGGCCGAATTGCGTCCAGCGCCACCGAGTCGATCGCCCGCCAGCCCGAGGCGGCCAACGACATCCGTGGCGTGACGATCATTACCGCCGCCTTCATCGAGGGCGTCTGCCTCTTCGCCGTCGTCGTCTGCCTGCTCGTTCAGGGCACGGCCGGCGGCCCCGCCTAGACCATGAACTGGTTGCTCCTGGCCACCGAGGCGGGGGAGAAAGAACCCAGCTTCACCGACCTCAACTTCGTCACGGCCGCCTGGGTCTGGGTGGCGTTCATCGTCACCTTCCTCATCCTCAGGAAAGTCGCCTGGCCCGGCCTGGCGAACAAGCTGGAGGAGCGGGAGATCCGGATCGCCGAGGGGCTGCGGAAGGCCGAAGAGGCCGAAGCGCGGGCTCGTGAGCTGGCGGAGAAGCAGGAGCAGCTTCTGGGCGAGGCGCGCCTGGAGGGGCAGAAGCTGATCGCCGACGCCCGCCAAGCGGCCGAGAACGTGAAGAACGACCTCATGCGGGCGGCGCAGGAGGAGATCGGTGCGGAGCGGGAACGGGCCAAGAAGGAGATCGGCCTCGAGCGCGCCAAGGCGATCGACGAGCTGAAACAGGTCACGATCGAGCTCACCCTCGAGGCGTCTGCCCGACTCCTCCAACGGGAACTCCGGGACGAGGACCACCGGCGGATGGCGCGGGAGATCGTGGAGGAGGTCGCGACCAGGCTATGAAGAACGTCTCGCAGGCGGCGGCCCGGGTCTATGCCCAGGCGCTGTTCGACATCGGTCTCGCGGAGGGTTCCGTCGGGCAGATCTACGACGACCTGCACGCCGTGTTCGACGCGCTGAACGGGCTCGACGACGACCTGCTGACGTTCTTCTACCTGCCGCAGTTCCGGCGGGACGAGAAGCGCCGGATCCTCACCCTGGCCTTCGAGGGCAAGATCGGCCGGCCGGTGCTCGGGCTCCTGAACATCCTCGTCGAGAAGCGGCGCGAGCCGCTGCTCGACAACGTCGTCGAGGAGTTCGACCAGTACGTCGACCAGCACGAGGGGCGGGCCCAGGCCCTGGTCGTCACGGCCCGCAAGCTCGACACCGAGCTCCTCGCTGCGCTGCAAGCCGCCCTGGAGCAGCGCACGAAGAGGGAAGTCGTCCTCACCGAAACCGTCGATCCGGAGGTCATCGGTGGCCTCCGGGTCAACGTCGGCGACCGGGTCCTCGACGGGACGGTGCGCCGGCGCCTCCAGGACCTGCGGCGAAGCTTCGCCGCCATTCAGCGCTAGGGATAGGAAGCCATGCCGCAGATCAGGACCGACGAGATCAGCTCGATCATCCGCCAGCAGATCGCGTCCTTCGACGTCGACCTCCACGTCGACGAGACCGGCACCGTCCTCGAGGTCGGTGACGGCATCGCCCGCGTCTACGGCCTCGAGAAGGCCATGGCCTCGGAGATGGTGGAGTTCGAGAACGGCGCGTTCGGCCTGGCGCTGAACCTCGAAGAGGACTCCGTCGGCGTCGTCATCCTCGGCGACTACTTCGACATCCGCGAGGGCCAGACCGTCAAGCGCACGGGCCGCGTCCTTTCGGTGCCGGCCGGGGACGGCCTCATCGGCCGGGTCGTGAACCCGCTGTCGCAGCCGATCGACGGCAAGGGCCCGATCGAGACGGTCAAGCTGATGCCCATCGAGGGGCAGGCCCCCGGCATCGCCGACCGGCAGCCGGGGCAGCCGGTGAAGGAACCCATGATGACCGGCATCAAGGCCATCGACGGCATGATCCCGATCGGCCGGGGCCAGCGGGAGCTGATCATCGGCGACCGGGAGACCGGCAAGACGTCGGTCGCCGTCGACGCCATCATCAACCAGAAGGGCGGCGACGTCGTCTGCGTCTACGTCGCCATCGGCCTCAAGGCCTCCACCGTGGCCGGCATCGTGGACGTCCTGCGCGAGAACGGCGCCATGGACTACACGATCATCGTCAGCGCCACGGCCAACGACCCGGCGCCGATGCAGTACATCGCCCCCTACGCCGGCTGCGCCATGGCCGAGTACTTCATGTACGAGCAGAGCCGCCACACGCTCGTCATCTACGACGACCTGTCGAAGCAGGCCGCCGCCTACCGCCAGCTGTCGCTCCTCCTGCGCCGCCCGCCGGGCCGCGAGGCCTACCCGGGCGACGTCTTCTACTGCCACAGCCGGCTGCTGGAGCGGTCGGCCAAGCTGAGCGACGAGCGCGGCGGCGGTTCGCTCACGGCCCTGCCGATCATCGAGACGCAGGCCGGCGACGTGTCGGCCTACATCCCCACCAACGTCATCTCGATCACCGACGGCCAGATCTACCTCGAGCCCGACCTCTTCTACGCCGGCGTGCGGCCGGCCGTGAACGTCGGCATCTCGGTGAGCCGGGTGGGCGGCAATGCCCAGACCAAGGCCATGAAGAAGGTGGCCGGCAAGCTGCGCCTCGACCTGGCCCAGTACCGGGAGCTGGAGGCCTTCGCCCAGTTCGCCAGCGACCTCGACGCCGGCACCAAGGCCCAGCTGGCCCGGGGGGAGCGCACGGTCGAGATCCTGAAGCAGCCGACGGCCGCCACCTGGCCCATGGAAGAGCAGGTGGCCATCATCTTCGCCGTCGGCCAGGGCCTCCTCGACGACGTCCCCGTCGAGGACGTGGCGCGCTTCCAGGCCGAGATGATCGAGGGCCTGCGGGCGTCGGGGAGCCCGGCGATGAAGGCGGTCAAGGAGAGCCGCGCCCTCGACGACGACACGGCCGCCATGCTCAAGGACGAGATCGAAGCCTTCAAGCGCAACTCGTGGAAGGGCGCCCAGGCCCCCGACTCCCCCGCCGCGCTGGCCAAGGATGCCGAAGAGGCGGGCGAGGACCCCGACGCCGTGGCCGCGGCGCTCTAACCAGCCATGCCCGAACAGCCGAAGGTCATCCGGAAACGGATCAAGAGCGTCAGCTCCACGAAGAAGATCACGCGCACCATGGAGATGGTGGCAACGGCCAAGCTGAAGTCGGCCCAGCAGCGCGTGGCGTCGTCGGGCCCCTACCTGGAGAGCCTCCGCCAGCTGATGGCCGAGATCGGCGCCAGCGGCGTCGACGTCTCCAAGTGGCCCCACTTCGAGGTGCGCCCGGGAAACCGGACGCTGCTGTTCGTCATCACCGCCAACCGGGGTCTGTGCGGCTCGTTCAACACCAACCTGGTCCGCCTGGGCCGCGACACCTACCGGGCCAAAGTGGCGGACGGCCACGACGTCCGCCTCTTCGTGGCCGGGAAGAAGGGCAACAGCGCGTTGCGCTTCCAGGGCTTCGAGCCGGAACGGGTCTACATCGATCAGCTCAGCGACCGCCCGACGCCCGACGACGCCGAGTACTTCATCAACGAGCTCATGACGCCGTTCCTGGAGAACGAGGTCGACGAGGTCCTCGTCGTCTACCCCCACTGGGAGAGCCTCGGGCGCCAGCCAGCGACGCTGCTTCGACTGCTGCCGATCGCCCCCGAGGGCATCACGGCCTCGAGCGGCCCCGCGCCGCTGTTCGAGCCCTCGGCCGAGTTGATCCTCGACAAGCTGCTACCCCTCTACGGGCGCCAGATCATGTACTCCGTCCTGGCCGAGGCCGTGGCGTCCGAACAGGTGGCGCGCCGTATTGCGATGAAGCTGGCCAGCGACAACGCGTCCGACATGGTGAACCTGCTGACTCGCCAGTACAACCGGGCCCGGCAGGCCTTGATCACGAAGGAGATCGCCGAGATCCTCGGCGGCTCAGAGGCCCTCAAAGAGTAGGCACTGAAGGAG
>WHTX01000339.1 GCA_009377505.1 Acidimicrobiia bacterium | reverse complement strand
CACCCGGCCTCGGTGGCGAGCGAGGCGCCGTAGGCGACGCTGATCGCCATGCCGACGAGCAGCATCATCCCCGGCTGGCGGCGGCGGACCTCGTCGACGCCGCCGGAGAGGAACGGCCACCCGCCCCACCAGAAGATCACCGAGCCGAGCACGAGGGGGACCTGGTCCGAGCCCCAGAAGCCGGGCGGCTCCCAGTCGAACAGCTCCATGAGCATGCGGCTGTAGAGCACGACCGGCACGGCGAGCACGAGGCTGACCCAGAAGCGGCGGCGGAACACCTCCGCGTGCCCGGCGTGCCCACCATGCGCGTCGTGACCGCTGGCGTGGCCGCCCTGTGCTGTGTGGTCAGGCGGGTGGTGCTCGACCTCGTGTTGGTGCGCCGCCGCAGGGCTCGGCTCGTGGGTGTCGTGGTCGTGGCCGGCGTGGGTGCGCATAACGGCCTCCTCGGCGGGGCTCGTCTGATGGTCGTGGGGGAGCGGGGTGCGGCGGCGGGTCACGACTTCACCAGCCGGTTCACGGCCGCCATGGCCTCGGCGACCTTCTCGCTGCCGTCGCCGGTGGCGATGGCGTCGGTGACGCAGTGCTGCATGTGCTCGTCGAGCAGGCCCAGCGCGAAGGCCTGCAGCGCCTTGGTCGCCGCGGAGACCTGGGTAAGCACGTCGATGCAGTACTCGTCGGCTTCGACCATGCGCTGCAAGCCGCGCACCTGGCCCTCGATGCGCCGAAGGCGCTTCAGGTGATCGTCCTTCTTGGTCGTGTACCCAGCCATCGCCGCGTCCTCCCAGCTTCCCTCTTGACGCAAGAGTACTCTAGGGGGGTATGGTGTGCAAGAGCCGGGCGGGCACCGCCCGGGCCGAGACCGAGGAGGCACCCATGAGCAGCACCGACACCACGACCGTGACCGTCATCGGGATGACCTGCGAGCACTGCGTGCGCTCTGTGCGCGAGGAGCTGACCAAGCTCGACGGCGTCGCCGACGTCGACGTCGACCTGGCTTCGGGGCAGGTGACGCTGCACACGAGCGCCCCGGTCGAGCCCGACGCGGTGCGCGCCGCGGTGGAAGAGGCGGGCTACGAGGTCAGCTCGTGAGAGCCCCAGCGAAGCTCGGCGCCTACGCCGCCGTGCTCGTCGCGGTGCTCGCCGCTGGTGCCGGGGTCGGCGCCGCGGTGGGCCCGCTCGACGACGGCGACGACGCCGCCGAGATGCCCCATGAGATGGACACCACCACCACGATCGCTGAGAAGCCCGAGGAGGGCTCTGACATGCCTGCCGGGTTGAGCGCCAGCGAAGCTGGCTACACCTTCGCCCCCGACGACACCACCTTCGCCCCCGGCGTCGCCGAGGCGTTCACGTTCCGCATCCTCGGCCCCGACGAGGCGCCGGTCACCGACTTCGACACCCGCCACGAGCAGGACCTGCACCTCGTCGTCGTCTCCGACGACCTGGCCGACTACCAGCACCTCCACCCGGCGCTGAGCAGCGACGGGACGTGGAGCACCAAGCTCGGCTTGCCCCGCGCCGGTGGCTACCGGGCCTACGCGGACTTCGCCGCCGCCGGCGCCGAGCCCCTGACCCTCGGCGTAGACCTGCTCGTCGCCGGGGAGCTCGCCCCCCAGCCGCTGCCCGCTCCAGCGTCGACCGCCACGGTCGACGGCTACGAGGTCCGCCTCGACGGCGACGTCACCGCCGGCGCCGAGGGCGAGCTGCGCTTCACGGTCGCACGCGACGGGGCGCAGGTGACCGACCTGGAGCCGTACCTGGGGGCGTTCGGGCACCTGGTCGCCATCCGGGCCAGCGACCACGCCTACCTGCACGTCCACCCGACCGAGGACTCCTCCCCCGAGGAGGTCACCTTCGGGGTGCACGTCCCGAGCCCGGGCGCCTACCGGCTGTTCCTGGACTTCCAGCACGAAGGCGCGGTGCGCACAGCCAGCTTCACCCTCGACGTGCCCGCCGGCGCCACGACCGGCGGCGCACATGACGAAGGAGCGGGCGGTCATGGCGGCCACTGACACCACCGGCTCCGACCAGACCCGCCAGCATGTGGAGCTCGCCGTCGGTGGGATGACCTGCGCCAGCTGCGCCATGCGGATCGAGAAGCGCCTCAACCGCCTCGACGGGGTGAGCGCCACGGTCAACTACGCCACCGAGAAGGCGAAGGTCGACTTCCCCGTCGACGTCGACCCCGCCGAGCTGGTCGCCGCGGTTGAGGCGGCCGGCTACACCGCCGCCCTCCCCACGCTCCGCAGCGACTTGGCAGGGGAGCCGACGGAGGCGGGGGAGGTCGACCCGACGCGCCGGCTGCGGGACCGGCTCATAATCTCGGCGCTGCTGAGCTTGCCGGTGCTGGCCATGGCCATGATCCCCGCCCTGCAGTTCACCAGCTGGCAGTGGCTGTCGCTCACCCTGGCGGCGCCGGTTGTGGTGTGGGGGGCGCTGCCGTTCCACCGGGCGGCGTGGGCCAACCTGCGCCACGGCACCGCCACCATGGACACCCTCATCTCCGTCGGCACGCTGGCCGCGTTCGGGTGGTCGTTGTGGGCCTTGTTCTTCGGCGACGCCGGGAAACCGGGCATGACCATGCCCTTCGACCTCACGATCGAGCGGGGCTCGGGCACGCACGAGGTCTACCTGGAGGTGGCCTCGGCGGTCACCGTGTTCATCCTCGCCGGCCGCTACTTCGAGGCTCGCGCCAAGCGCCGCTCCGGCGCCGCGCTGCGCGCCTTGCTGGAGCTGGGCGCCAAAGACGTCGCCGTGCTGCGCCACGGCGTCGAGCAGCGCGTCGCGGTCGACGAGCTGGGGGTGGGGGACCGGTTCGTGGTCCGCCCCGGGGAGAAGGTCGCCACCGACGGCATCGTCGAGGAGGGCACCTCCGCCATCGACGCCTCCCTGCTGACCGGTGAGCCCGTCCCCGTCGAGGTCGGCCCCGGCGACACGGTCACGGGCGCCACCGTCAACGCCGGGGGCCGGCTCGTCGTGCGCGCGACCCGGGTCGGGGCGGACACCCAGCTCGCCCAGATGGCCCGCCTGGTCACCGACGCCCAGAACGGGAAGGCCCCGGTGCAGCGCCTCGCCGACCGGGTCTCCGCTGTCTTCGTCCCCGTCGTCATCGCCCTCGCCGTGGCCACGTTCGGGTTCTGGCTCGGCGCCGACACCGGAGCTGCCACGGCGTTCACCGCTGCGGTGGCCGTGCTGATCATCGCCTGCCCCTGCGCCCTCGGCCTCGCCACCCCCACCGCGCTGCTCGTCGGCACCGGCAGAGGCGCCCAGCTGGGGATCTTGATCAAGGGCCCGGAGGTCCTCGAGTCGACCCGGCGAGCGGACACGATCGTGCTCGACAAGACCGGCACGGTCACCACCGGCCAGATGACCCTCCAGGACGTGATCACCACACGCGACGTCGACGAGGCTGAGGTGCTGCGCCTCGTCGGCGCGGTGGAGGACGCCTCCGAGCACCCCATCGCCCAGGCCATCGCCCGCGCCGCCCGGGAGCGCCTCGGCGCCCTGCCCGCGGTGGAGTCGTTCGAGAACCGCCAGGGCCTCGGCGTGCAGGGCGTCGTGGACGGCCACGCCGTCGCGGCGGGGCGCGCCCAGCTGCTCGCTGACTGGTCCCTGCACCTGCCGCCGGACCTGGAGGCGGCCAAGGCGACGGCGGAGGCGGCGGGGCGCACCGCCATCGCCGCCGGCTGGGACGGCCAGGTCCGGGCCGTGCTCGTCGTCGCCGACGCCGTGAAGGCCACGTCTGCGGAGGCGATCGGCCAGCTGCGGGCGTTGGGGTTGCGCCCGGTGCTGCTCACCGGGGACAACGAGCGTGCCGCCCACGCGGTGGCCGAGCTGGTCGGGATCGATGACGTGATCGCCGAGGTCCTCCCCGCCGACAAGGTCGCCGTCATCCGCCGCCTCCAAGACGAGGGCCGGGTGGTGGCCATGGTCGGTGACGGGGTCAACGACGCCGCCGCCCTCGCCCAAGCCGACCTCGGCCTCGCCATGGGCACCGGCACCGACGCCGCCATCGAGGCCTCCGACCTGACCCTGGTCCGAGGCGACCTGCGCACGGCGGCTGACGCCATCCGGCTGTCCCGCAAGACCCTGGCGACGATCAAGGGCAACCTGTTCTGGGCCTTCGCCTACAACGTGGCCGCTCTGCCGCTCGCCGCTGCGGGCTACCTGAACCCGATGCTCGCTGGGGCGGCCATGGCGTTCTCATCGGTGTTCGTCGTGTCGAACAGCCTCCGGCTGCGCCGCTTCAAGGCGAGCTCGGGCGGCCAGGCGCCGACCCGCCCGGCAACGCCCGCCCCGGAGCTCGCCGCCGCCGAGGCGGCCTGGGACCGACCGATCGAGAGGAGGTCACCATGACCAAGCCCACCACCACGACCGACGCGCGCTTCCGCTTCGACGTGCTCAACGCTGAAGGTCCCGTGCTCGTCGACTTCTTCGCCGACTGGTGCCCATCCTGCCAGCGGATCAGCCCGACCCTCGACGAGCTCGCCGCTGACTGGGAGGGCCGCTTGAAGGTCGTCAAGGTCGACGTCGAGCGCAACCCGGCCATGACCAAGGCCCACGGGATCCAGTCGATGCCGACCCTCGTGCTCTTCGAGGGTGGTGAGGAGCAGGCCCGGTTCGTCAACGTGATCCGCCGGGCCGCCATCGAGGACCGCCTCGCTGCGGTGGGGTTGGCGGCGTGAGCCGGGCGGAGCGCATCCAACCTCACGTCGAGCTCGTCGCCCAGGTGGTGAGCGTGCTGGCCCAGCTGGTCAGCGTGGCCGGGGTGATCGCCGGAGCACGACGGCGCCGCGCCGGCGGCTGCACCGCCCGGGCGGGGTGATGCAGTAACGCAGTGGTGCAGTAGCTACAGCACTGCCGGAGAAGGGGCGGGCTGGTGGTGCTCGGGCACTGCCGGCCCATCTCCGCCTTGGGACCGCACGCCCTGGTCCGTTACGGTTCGATGTCAGATGCTGCACGACGTTCGGTGGCGGCGGCGCCGGTGGGTCGCCCTGATCGCATCGGGGCTCGTGCTGTCGGCACCGCTGCTGGCCGGAGCCCAAGAGGCTGATCTCGACGAGGAGCGCCGCCAGCTCCAGGCCCAGCAGGCGGCCGTGGGCGCCGACATCGACGCCACTAGCGCCAGCGACCAAGAGGTCAGCGCCGCGCTCACTGCCGTCAGCGACGACCTGGATCGCCAGCGCCATCGGGTCACCGACACCGAGCGGAGCGTCGAAGGCGCGGAGGCCGCGCTCTCCGCGGCGCGCGAGCAGGTCGTCGCCGCCGAGGCGGCAGTGGAGCGGGCCGCCCGCCAGCTGCGCGACGCGGCGGTGGACGGGGATGTGCGCCCGGCC
>WHTX01000338.1 GCA_009377505.1 Acidimicrobiia bacterium | reverse complement strand
CCACGAACAGGCGCCCCTTGTCGCCAGCACCTGGCCCCGCATGAGCCGGGCGAAGCTGGGGGAGAACACGACGCCGACGGCCACCATGGCGTTGACCAGCCCCGGCCCGAGGGCGGCGGTCACGCCGACGGCGAGCACGATGGCCGGGAAGGCCAGGAGCGTGTCGACCACCCGCATCAGCACGGTGTCGACCCACCCGCCGGCGAACCCGGCCACGAGCCCGATGGGCACGCCGATGACGAAGGCCACCCCGACGGCGATGGAAGACGCCTGGAGGGACACGCGGGCCCCGTAGACGAGGCGGGTCCAGACATCGCGGCCGAGGTCATCGGTGCCGAGCCAGTGGTCGCCCGAGGAGCCGCCCAGGATGTTCGTCAGGTCCTGCTCGGCCGGCCCGTAGCGGGTCACCAGCGGGGCGAAGGCTGCCAGGGCGATCACGATCAGCAGGAAGGTCGAGGCCATCGCCGCCCGGCGGTCGGCCCACAGCCAGTCGACCCCGCGCACCAGGCGATGGCGGTCCCACCGGCTGGGCCGGGCGAAGTCGGGGGTCGTCGTCACGGCCACGTCGTGCTCCTCAACGGATGCGGGGGTCGATGAGCCGGTAGGTGATGTCCACGAGCAGGTTCGTGAACACGACGATCACCACCATCGTCAGGATCACGCCCTGGATGATGGGGAAGTCCTTCTGCAGGGTGGCGCCCACCACGAGGTTCCCGAGCCCGGCGATCCCGAAGACCGCCTCGATGACGACTGTCGCCCCGAGGAGCCGGTTGATGCGGAGCCCGAGGATGGTCACCAGCGGGACGGACGCGTTCTTGAAGGCGTGCCGCCACACGATGGACCGCGAGCGCAGGCCCTTGGCCCGGTGGGTGCGGATGAAGTCGGCGTCGAGCACCTCGATCATGGCCGCCCGGAGCTGGCGCGTCACCTCGGCCGCCCCGACGACGCCCACGGCGATGGCCGGGAGGACGAGGTGTTTGATCGACTCCACCGGGTCCTCGGTGATGCCCACGAACCCGGTGGCGGGCAGCCAGTTGAGGCGCAGGGCGAAGAAGCTCACGAGTATCAGGCCGAGCCAGAAGTTCGGCATGGCCACCCCCGCGGCCGACGCGCTGGTGATGGCCTGGTCCGCGGGCCTGTTCGCCCGTTTGGCCGAGGCGATGCCCGCCGGTATCCCGATCACCGCGGCCACCACCAGCCCGCCGACGACGATGTGCAACGTCGTCGGCAGGGTCCGGCTGACGGCGTCCCACACGGGCTCGCGGGTGCGGATCGACTCGCCGAGGTCGCCCTGCAGCGCCTGGGAGAGCCAGTTCCAGTACTGCACGGGCAGGGGGTCGTTCAGGCCCAGGTCCTCGCGGATCTGCGCCACCTGCTCGGGCGTGGCCTGCTCGCCGGCGATGGCGAGGGCGGCGTCCCCCGGGGTGAGGTGGATCAGCAGGAACACGATGATCGTGGCCATGAGCAGGGTCGGGACCAGGATCAGCAACCGCTGGCGCAGCAGCGTGCCCACGCGTGCCTCCTTCAGGTCGTGGCGGTGGTGGCGGTCGTGGCCGGGTTCACCCCGCCCACGACCGCCCGAGGCGGGCTCACTCGGAGAGCCAGAGGAAGGACACGTCCGGCTTGCCGTAGAGGTTCGGGACGTAGCCGTGCACGTTCTCCCGCATGCCGTCGATGGCGGGCGCGTGCACGAGCGGGGCGTAGAGCGCTTCGTCGGAGACGACCTGCATCAGCGGCTCGAACGCCGCGGCCCGCTCCTCGGGGTCGGCGCTCACCGTGGCGTCGGCGATGAGCTGGTCGAAGCCCTCGGGCTGGTACTTGCCGGCGTTGTAGTAGCCGGCGGAGGAGAACGCGCCGGTGAAGGGCTGGATCGGATCGGGGCGTCCCGTCCACGCCGCGCACAGCGTGTCGTGGCCGTTGTCCTCGAAGTAGGCCTTCGAGCCGGCGCCGACCTCCATGGTCTCGAGGGTCATGTTGAAGCCGGCCGCGTTCACCTGGGCCTGGACGATCTCGCCCATGCGGGCGTAGCCGGGGGCGTCGAGGATCAGGCCCCGGACGTCGGTCCCCTCGAGGCCGGCCTCGGCCAACAGTGCCTTGGCGGCCTCGGCGTCGTGCGGCCAGGGGTCCTCGACGCCGTCCTGGTAGGCCCAGTAGTTGGGCGGGAAGATCTGCGTCGCCGGCTCGCCCTGGCCGAACAGCATGCCCGTGTTGAGCTCCTCCCGGTCGAGGGCGATGTTGAAGGCCTGCCGCGCCTTCACGTTGTCGAAGGGCGCCTGGGCGAAGTTCAGGTAGCACATCCAGGTGTACAGGGACGGGCCGGAAGCGATGGTGATCCCGGACTGGCGCTCGAGGGACTCGACGTCCGCCGGCTCGACCCGCACCTTGAAATCGGCCTCCCCGGCGAGCAGGGCGTTGTTGCCGGTCTGGGAATCGGTCATGTAGCGCATCGTCAGCGTGTCGACGTAGGGCTTGCCGTCCTGCCAGTAGCCCTCGTACGCCTCGAGCTCCAGGCGGTCGTTCGGCAGCCACTCCACGAACTTGAAGGGCCCGGTACCGACGGGGCTGAGCGAGAAGTCCGCCCCCGCGGCCTGGGCGGCGGTCGGGGACACCATCATCCCGGTGCGGTCGGCGAAGATCAGCACCAGGGCGGAGTCGGGCCGGTTGAGGTGGAGGGTCACCTCGTGCGTGGCGGTGGCCTCGACCGAGTCGACGGACTCGAGCTCGGCCTTCACCCGCGACACCTCCCCGCTCTTGGCCCGTTCGAGGTTGAACTTGACCGCCGCGGCGTCGAAGGGCGTGCCGTCGTGGAAGGTCACGCCCTGGCGGAGCTGGAACACCAGCGTCTGGGGGTCGGTGAACTCCCACGACTCGGCCAGTCCAGGAAGGGCCTGCATGGTGTCGGGCTCGAAGTTCACCAGTCGGTCGTAGAGCGGGTAGAGGGAGACGTGGTCGCCACCGGAGCCGCCGGCGATCGGGTCGAGCGAGGAGGGGTTCGAGTAGTGCACGACCCGCAGGTTCCCGCCCTGTACGGGCTCGCCGACGTCCTCGGCGGCCGTCGTCGCCCCGCCCTCCAGCGCGCTCTGGCCTCCCGAGTCGTCGCTGCCGCCGCAGGCCGCGGCGGCCAGGCACAGCACGGCCAGCAGCGCCGGCCAGCGTCGGTCGATGCGCAACCTCATCGGTACCCCCTTCGTGTCGGGCCGGCCCGCAGGTGCGAGCCGGCCACAGGAACGCAATCTGGCCCCGCCCTCAGCTCGTCGCCGCCGGCCTCGTCACCGTCGTCGTCGCCGTCCTGCCGTGTTCGCCCCCCAGCCAGGTCGTCCCTTGCTCCTGGCCCCGCAGGTCGAGCGTCTCGGCGAAATGGCATGCCGACCAGCGATGGGGGCCCACCTCGCGCAGCTGCGGCTCCTCCGTCGCGCAGCGCTCGGCCGCGTACCGGCAACGGGTCCTGAACCGGCAGCCCGAGGGCGGGTCGACGGGGCTCGGCAGGTCGCCCTCGAGCACGATGCGCTGGCGCTCCCGCAGCCGCCGGGGCAGCGCCTGGGGCTCGGCGGACAACAGCGCCTCGGTGTAGGGGTGCCGGGGCCGGGCCACCACGTCGTCCGCCGGGCCGACCTCGGCCAGGCGGCCGAGGTACATCACGCCCACCCGGTCGGCCACGTGGGCCACCACGGCGAGGTCGTGGGAGATGAAGAGGTAGGCGAGGGACCGCTCGCGCTGGAGGTCGACGAGCAGGTTGAGGATGTCGGCCTGGATGGACACGTCGAGGGCGGAGACGGCCTCGTCGCAGATGAGCAGGGCGGGGCCCAGCGTCAGCGCCCGGGCGATGCTCACCCGCTGCTTCTGCCCGCCCGAGAGCTCGTGGGGGCGCCGCTCGCCGTGCTCGAGCCGGAGGCCCACCCGTTCGAGCAGGTCGGCGACGCGCCGGTCGCGCTCGGTCCGGGAGCGCACGCCGTGGATGCGCAGCGGCTCGGCGATGGCCGACCACACGTCCATGCGGGGGTCGAGCGCCTCGTGGGGGTCCTGGAAGATCATCTGGACGTGGCGGCGCTGGCGGCGCAGCTCGCGGCGCGAGAGCTGGTCGAGGCGGACGCCCCGCAGGTGCACCTCGCCGGTGGTGAGGGGGGCGAGGCCGAGCACGGCCCGGGCCACGGTCGACTTGCCCGAGCCGGACTCGCCGATGAGCCCCAGGGTCTCCCCTGCCCCGACGTGGAAGGACACGCCGTCGACGGCTCGGAGCTTGCCCCGGGGCACGGGGTAGTGGACCCGCAGGTCGGCCACGTCGAGCAGCGCCGCCCCGTGCTCGGGGACGGGGACGGGGCCCTCGCCCCCGGTCGGGGTGGTCAGCGGAGCGGTCATCCGAGCGCCCCTTCCAGCTCGAGCTCGTCCCAGCGCCAGCACCTCGCCAGGCGTCCCGGGCCCACCTCGACGAGGGCCTGGCGCTCGGCTACGCAGCGCTCGAGGGCGTGCTCGCAGCGGGGGTGGAAGCGGCAGCCCGCCGGCATCTCGTGCAGGGCCGGTACCCGCCCGGGGATGGCGTAGAGCAGCGACTTGCGCACCCCGGCCCGGGGGATGGCGCGCACCAGGCCCGAGGTGTAGGGGTGGCGGGGGTGCTCGAGGGCGTCGTCCACCGTGCTCGACTCGACGACCTCGCCGGCGTACAGGGTGATCACCCGCTCGCAGGCCTCGGCCACCACGCCCAGGTCGTGCGTGATGAGCAGCACGGCCGTGCCCCGGTCGCGGCTGAGCTGTCGGAGCAGGTCGAGGATCTGCGCCTGGATGGTGACGTCGAGGGCGGTGGTGGGCTCGTCCGCGATGAGCAGTTGGGGCTCGCAGGCCAGGGCGATGGCGATGACGACCCGTTGGCGCATCCCGCCCGAGAGCTGGTGCGGGTAGTCGTCGACGCGTCGGCCGGCGAGGGGGATGCCGACGGCGTCGAGCAGCTCCACGGCGCGGCGCCTGGCTTCCTTGCGGCTCACGTCCTGGTGGGCGCGCAGCGTCTCGCCGATCTGCTGGCCGACGTTGAACACGGGGTCGAGCGCGGTCATCGGCTCCTGGAAGATCATCCCGATCTCCGCGCCCCGCACCCGCTCCATCTCCGCGGGCCCCAGGTCCAAGAGGTTGCGCCCAGCGAAGCGCACCTCGCCGCTCACCCGGGCCGAGTGTGTGGGGAGCAGGCCCATGACGGCGAGGCCGGTCACCGACTTGCCGCTGCCGCTCTCGCCCACCATGCCGACGGTCTCGCCCGGCCCGATGGCGAAGGAGAGGTCGCGCACCGCGCCCACCTCGCCCCGCGGCGTGCGGAAGCGGATGCTGAGGTCGCGCACGTCGAGCAGCCGCCC
>WHTX01000337.1 GCA_009377505.1 Acidimicrobiia bacterium | reverse complement strand
GAGGCGGGGGGGCCCGGGCGGGTCATCGGCGCACCCGGGGCCGCAGGCCCCCGGCGCCGCCGCGGGCCTGCCGGGGCCGGCGCCCGAGGCTCGCGGCAAGCCCCTCCGGAGCGCCCGGAGCGGCGCGGTGGGCCAGCTCGTAGTGCGCGGTGTGCAGCGGCCGGTTGGCGAGCTCGCCCACGGCAACGGTCATCCCGCCGTCCCGGCCCTCTTGTACCCACTGCTCGGCCGTGAGGCCCTCGACCAGGGCGGCGAGCCGGCGGGCCCGGTCGTCGAGCACGGCTACCACCAGCTCGGCTGGCGGCGAGGGCGAGCCGGAAGGGGAGGTCGATGAGCCGGCCACAGGGCCAAGTGCGGAGGGCGAAGTCGACGAGCCCACCTCGGCGAGGAGCTGGGCGGCCCGGTGGGCGACGACCAGCAGCTCGTCGCCAGCCTCGGCCGCGGCGGCGAGCGCGCTGGGCGCGCCGCCATGGCAGGCCGGGCCCCATGCCGTGGGGAGCCGGCGCAGGGCCGCGGCAGCCTCGGCGCAGGCCAGGGGGGTGAAGCCGCAGGTACGGCAGGTGACACGGGGAGCCTGGCTGCCCTCGGTCGGGGCGGAGGGGTGTCGCGCCAGGCTGGCGACGGCGGCGCCGAGGTCGACGCCGAGGGATCGGAGGAAGGGGCCGCAACAGGGCGCGGCGGGCGGGGGCACTCCAGGAGCAGGGCCACGGTCGATGGCCGCAGCGCGGCGGGGTGGGGTCTCGGGGTGCATGGAGGTGCCTCGCAGGGAGTCGATCAGGGCAGATGGGCGCCGTGAGGCGGTCTGGCGCGCACGGGCGCAGGCCGAGTCACGAGTAGGGGTCGTGCTGTCGGGCCCCCGCACCAGCCGCAGTGCCGGCCGCGCTGGCTCGGGTCGCTCGGGGTAGGGCTCGTCCCGACGTCGTGTTGGGCACTGACGCCGGACCGGTGCCGGTGCCGGGTAGCACCGAGCGGGGATCGGGGCGGACGAACGGGGCCGGAGAGCGGCGTCAGTCCGAGGGCGGCGCGCCGAGGAGGAGCGACCGCCAGTCGTCACCCACGTCCTCGACACGGTTACGCCCGCGCCGGGCCGGGTCGTCGAAACGCCCCGACGCCCCCGAGGAGCGGCATTCGTCGTGAGCCCCCAGGGCCGTCACCGGGCGCGCCGCGCTGCGCTGGGGTACGGCGAAGATGCCCACCGGGCAGGACCAGAGGACCATGACCCCATTGACCATAGCCCTCCCCGGCGCGTTGTCACCCGAGAATCCCCCGAGCTGGGACGGGATCGCCATCCGGGCAAACCGCCAGCGCCCTGCACCCCCACCACACCACGCAGGAGCGGGCGCCGGCGGCACGGGCAAGAGTGGTGCCATGTGGGGAGAGCCCGACGTGCGCACCTTGCTCGCCCAGCCCGCGCTCGGGGAGGTCCGCCTCGTAGCCGGCGCCGCCGGCGCCGGCCACGCCGTGCACGGCTCCGTCGTGGCCAGGTCCCAGGAGGACTTGGAGCGCCCCGCCACTGGCCAGCTGGTGGTGACGACCCTGGCGGCCCTGGCGGGCGCAGGCGCAGGCTGGGACGGGCCCGTGGCGCGCCTCGACGCGGCCGGGGCCGCCGCCGTGCTCGTTCGACTCGGCCCCGGCGAGCCCCTGCCCGAGCAGCTCCTCGGGGCTGCGGAGCGGCACGAGCTCCCGCTCCTGCTCGCGCCGGCCGGGGCCTCGAGCAGCGAGGTCAACGCCGCCGTCCTCGACGTCCTGCTGGAGGCGCAGCGGGCGGAGGTCAAGGGAGCCCTCGACGTCCGGCAGCGCTTTGCCGACGTCCTGCTCGGCGGCGGCGGGACGGCGGAGGTCCTCGGCGTGCTGCACGCCCTGGTGCACCGCCCCGTCGCCTTTATCGACATCGAGGGCCGCCCCACGGTGGCCGTGCCCGCCATCGCCACCGATGCTGGTGCGGTGGCGACCGAGGATGGCCTGCGGTGGCCGGTCGGGCCGGCGGAGGAACCCGAGGGCGAGGTCGTCGCCTGGGCAGGCGCAGCCGGGACGGTGGGCTCGCCGGAGGCCCCCCAGCACGAGCGCGAGGTGCCCCGTAGCGTGGTGCTCCTGGCGCTGGAACAGGCGGCCACGGCCATCGGCGTGCGCCGGGCGCAGGCCCGGGCGGTGGCTGCGGCGCAGGAGCGCTTCGCCGCCCTCTCCCTCGAAGAGCTCGTCTCGGGCCACGCCGCCCAGCGCGCCGAGGTCGTGGAGCGGGCGTCGAGCTTCGGCTGGGACCTGCACCGCCCCCGAGCCGTGCTGCTCGCCTCTGTCGACCCGCGTCCCGAGGGCGACACGCCCCAGGGCGCGGTGGCGGTCGTCGCCGCTGCCGCCCGGGCCACCCTCGGTCGCGACGCCATCGTGTGGACCCGCGGCCAGACGGTGGCGGCGCTCGTCGCCCCCCTCACGGACGAGCCCGCCGAGCGCCGTCGCATCGCCCTCGGCCTCCAGCACGAGCTCGACGAGCGCCTCCGCCGGGCGACGGTCAGCATCGGGGTGGGGCGCCGAGCCGACGGCCCAACGGGGCTGCCGAGCAGCTTCGCCGAGGCGAGCCGTGCCGTCGACGTCGGCCGCTGGGCGAAGGGCCGCCACGTCACCGAGGTGTTCGACGAGCTCGGGCTCGAACGGCTGCTGGCCGCCTGCCCCACCAGCGAGCTCGCCGCCTTCGTGCAGGCGGCCATCGGCGCCCTGGTGGACCACGACCGTCAGCGCGACGGCGCCCTGGTCGAGACGCTGGCGGCCTGGCTGCAGGCGCGCAACATGGCCGAGGCGGCCCGACGAGTCCACGTCCACTACAACACCCTCAAGAACCGGCTGGAGCGGATCGAGGCCATCGTCGGGCCCGTGCTGTCCGACCCGGCCAAGGCGCTCGAGTGCGAGGTGGCCATCCACGTGGCCGGCAACTACGACGGCCCGTGGCGGAGCGACGGCGGCGAGGGCACCGCGCCGTGACCATGTGGAGAAGTGACAGCTGCGCTGCCGGGAAACGGTGCTGTGTTGCCAATGACGTCGCCTGCCCGCTCCGTAGGCTCTCCAGATCCCCGAGCGAACAGGGAGGACCGATGAGGACGCTGGGCACACCGCCCGACACGACACGGCCCCCAGGCCCTTTGCGCACGCGGAGCGGTTGTGGGGCCCGTGGCCACGTCCTGGTGCAACGACGCACCGGGGCGGGGCGCGCCCAGCGTCCCTCCTCGTCCCGAACCTGACGCTCGGCCCGGGGCCGGGCCTCGGCCCCGCGCCAGCCGGCGCCCCACGCCGGTCCGCAGCGGGCCCCGCTGGGCGCAGCGACGGTGCTCGGCCGCCCCGAGAACAGCACCCCATCAGCGCGGCCCTCCTGGCGCGCCCCCGGCGCCGCCACCCCGGCAGGCGCAGCCACGGGCCCCGCGACCGCCGGGCCAGAGACCAGCACGACGAGGGAGCGATGACATGAGCCAGCTCAGCACCCGGGGGCCACGAACGCCGAGCACCTCGGGCGCGACGACGCCCGGTCGCCCCAGCCCCCGCCCCCGCCCGGCTGCGGCCCACGACGTGAGCCCCGACGAGGTGGTCGCCGAGGTGCGGCGCCTGCTCGGCGCCGGGGCGACGCGCAGCCGAGCGGCGGCGGCGCTCGTGGAAGGTGGGACAGGGCGCGGCGCGCTCGGGGCGGCGCACACCGCCTGGGTGCAGGCCATGCACCGGCTGCCCACCGACGACGTCGACGCCGCCGGCGTCCTGCGGGTGATCGAGGCCGCCCTGGCGCTCCTGCCCCGGCCGCCCAGCCGCTATTGGCCGCGGCGCCGAGGTTGAGCCCGGGCGAGGACCGTGCAGAGGGGACCAGGGCGCGCCGGCGCCCGGCCCGGCCCCGACCGACGATGGAGCTGCGCTGGGCGTTCGTGACCCTGCCGGGCACCGGGCGCCTCATGGCCGCCGCCTGGGTGCGCACCTGAGGGGCCCAGTCGAGGAGGGCCCCCACGACCCGAAGCGGGCCACCACCGTCCGCGACGTGGGCTACCGGATCGAGGCGAGCTGATCAGCGAGCCGGCCGGGCCGACCGGGCCGGCGGCGCTGACCAGAGGGGGTAGTCGATGCCGGCAAGTCGGTTGATGGCCAGTCCCTGGAGGACGAGCAGGCAGACGGCGACCATGAGCACGAGGAGCTGGGAGGGCTCGCGCAGGATGCCGAGCGACACGATCAACGTCGTCGCCCCTGCCGGCGGGTGGGGCACGCGCGCCCACACCATTGCCCCGCTCGTGAGGCCCAGGGAGAGCGCGGCGGCGCCGACCCGCTCCCCCGTCACACCCTCGGCCAGGGCCGGCGCCGCGTCGGTGAGGCCGAAGACCACCAACCCCAGGTAGCCAGCAGCGGCGCCGATGAGGTGGCCGCCGATCGTGTTGCGGGGCGAGGACGCGGGGAGCAGCGGCGTGTAGAAGAGGAGGAACGCCGTCGGGCCGAGGGACGGGAAGATGAACGGCTCACGCGTCACGTGGGCGACGAGGGCCATCGCGGCGATGGCGATGAGGCCGTTCACCGCGGCGAACAGGCCGAGCACGAACGTCGAGGAGTGCCGCTCGGTGAGCGTTGTCAGGCGCAGCCGCCGGGCGAGGCCGAAGACGATGGCGGCCATGTCGCCCCCGACGGGACCGGGCCGCTGCGGCTCCGAGGGGGGCCGGTTCATCGCAGGTAGCGGTAGAAGGCGGCGGCCCCGGCGGCGAGCAGCGCCGAGAAGCCGGCGGTGACCCAGGCCAGCCTGTCGTCGTCGGCCAGGAGGGCGTCGACGCCGACCGTGAGGAGGAACACCTGCAACGAGAGCAGCACCACGACGAAGACCCCGAGCGCGGCGGTGGCCTGCCGGTAGGCCGGCGACGGCCGCGGTGGCGGGGGTGGCGGGGGCCGGCGCATCACCGGTGCTCGCCTTCGCCTCGGGCGGCGAGCGCCCAGACGGTCCCATCGCGCACCTCGACGTCGATCCGCCCGAGCGGCCGTTGGGGCGGCCCGGAGATGACCGCCCCGGTGGCGGCGTCGAAGTGGCCCTCGTGGCAGGGGCACTCCATCTCCCCCGTCCCAGGCTCGTAGTAGACGACGCAGCCCAGGTGGGTGCACTTCTGGCTGAACGCCCGCAGCTCGCCCCCGGGCAGGTGGACGAGGATGGCGGGCTCGGCCCCGGTCGGGTAGGAGAAGAGGTGGGCCGTCCCCTGGGGCACGCGGTCGAGCTCGACGACAGCCCGGGGCTCGCCCTCGTTGACCGAGCGCAACGAGGCCCACAGGGCGACGCCGACGTTGCCGGCTGCGAAGCCCCCCGAGGCGAGGACCAGGTAGCGGACGAACTCCCGGCGGGTCACCT
>WHTX01000336.1 GCA_009377505.1 Acidimicrobiia bacterium | reverse complement strand
TGCGGTCTCGACCCCGGCGTTGTTGACCATGATGTCGACGCGGCCGAACGCGGCCACCGCCCGGTCGACGAGGGACTGCAGGTCGGCCACCTTGCTCACGTCGGCGTGCACGCCGACGGCCTTGTCGCCCAGGGCGACAACCTGCTTGTCGAGCGCCTCGGTCGCCGCGGGGTCGGCGACGTAGTCGATGACCACGTTGGCGCCCGCCTCGGCGAGCGCCAGCACGATCGACTTGCCGATGCCGCTGTTGCCCCCCGTGACGATGGCAACCTTGCCGCTGAGCGTCATGGCCACACCGTAGACGCCGTCAGCCCGGCCCGAGCTGGCCGGACGCATGCCGCGCCCCCGCCGCTTCGGCCGACAGCGGTGGTCACGCCGAGCTACCCTCCGCCCATGAACGACGCCGTTCGGGCCGCTGGGGGGCCGACAGGGCGCGTCGAGATCACGATGCTCTACGCCGCCGGCCTCTTCCAGGGCCTGAGCCTCGTGGCCTTCCCGGCGGCGGCGTCGATCCTCACCGACGCCTCGGGCTACGGGCTCTCCAAGGGCGAGTACGGGCTCCTGTTCCTCCCCCAGGTGGTCTGCGCCGTGGCCGCGTCCCTGGCCGTGCCCGCCCTCTCCCGGCGCGTCGGCCTCCAACTGCTGCTGGTGGCCGGCCTCGCCGCCAACCTCGCGTCGATGACCCTGCTCGCGGCCAGCGACACCGTCCGCACCGCAGGCGCCGCCCACCCCGTCCTGCTCGTGGCCACCAGCCTGTTGGGCCTGGGCTTCGGGCTGACCCTGCCCACGCTGAGCACGGCTGTGGGCGGCCTGCGGCCGCAGCGCCGAGCGGTGGCGCTGACCGCGCTGAACGTGATGCTGGGGCTGGGCACGGCCCTCTCCCCGCTGCTCGTCGCCCTCTTCACCGAGCTGGCCGAGTGGTGGCTCCTGCCCCTGTTGTGCGCCGTGGGCCTGGGCGTGGTGGGCGGGGCCGCCGTGCTGCGCCCCATCGAAGCGCCTCCGGGATCGGGCGCGCCCCGGGACGGGGCGCAGGTGCCTCGGTTGTTCTGGCTCTTCGCCGGGGCGGTGCTGGCGTACGGGGTCGCCGAGACCATGTTCGGGAACTGGGGCACGACGCTGCTGCGGGACGCCGGCGTCGGCGCCGGCACGGCGAACTACGCCCTGGCCGCCTTCTGGGCGTCGGTGACCGGCGGGCGCCTCCTCATCGCCCTGGCCCCCCGCTCGCTGCCCTCGACCTGGGTGTACGTGGCGCTGCCCTGGGCCGTCGCCGCCGTGCTGGCGCTGGCCGCGTCCACCAGCGGCGGTGCCGCCGGCGTCCTCGTCTTCGCTGCCGGCGGCCTGGCCTGCTCGGGCTTCTTCCCCATGAGCATCGGCTACGGGGAGGCCACCTTCCCCGACCTGGTCGAGCTCTCGGCCGGCTGGCTCGTGGCCGCCTACCAGGTGGGCTATGGGCTCGCCGCCTTCGGGACGGGCGCGCTGCAGCCCGACGCCTCCCTGGGCACGGTCTTTCGCGTGGCCGCCGTGGTGGCCGTGGGCATGGCGGTGGCGGCCGTGCCCATCGCCCGGCGCCAGCACGATCGCTCGAGGCCCGGCGCGGCCCTGCCCGCCCGGGCGTGACGTCGACGGAGGAGGCACGGATGGCCGAGGCAACCCACGATGCCAACTTGGCCCACTACGACGTGGTCATCATCGGCTCGGGCGCCGGTGGGGGCACGCTCGCCTGGAAGCTCGCGCCCTCGGGCAAGCGCATCCTGTTGCTCGAACGGGGCGGGTACCTGCCCCGGGAGCGGGACAACTGGGACTCGGGCGCCGTCTTCGTCAGGGGCAAGTACCTGCCGGCCGAGCGCTGGCACGACCAGCACGGCAACGAGTTCACCCCCGAGCAGCACTACTACGTGGGCGGGAACACCAAGTTCTACGGCGCGGCCCTGTTCCGCCTGCGGCCCGAGGACTTCGGCGAGATCCACCACCACGGCGGTACCTCACCGGCCTGGCCGATCTCCTACGACGACCTCGAGCCCTGGTACGCCCAGGCTGAGGCGCTCTACCACGTGCACGGCGCGGCCGGCGAGGACCCCACCGAGGGCCGGCGCAGCTCGCCCTACCCCTACCCGCCCGTGCGCCACGAGCCCCGCATCCAGCAGCTCAGCGACGACCTCGCCCGCCTCGGGCTGCACCCCGCCCACCTGCCCATCGGCGTGCGCCTCGACCAGGAGGCCGACGGCTCGGCCAGCCACGGGAGCACCTGCATCCGCTGCGACCGGGTGGACGGGTTCCCCTGCGTCGTGGGGGGCAAGGCCGACGCCCAGGTGCTGTGCGTCGACCCTGCCCTGGCCGCCCACCCGAACCTCGAGCTGGTGACCCACGCCCGCGTCAAGCGCCTCGAGACGGACGCGACGGGACGACAGGTCACCGCCGTCGTCGCCACGGTCGGCGACGGGCCCGAGCAGCGCTTCTCGGGCGACCTCGTCGTGGTGGCCTGTGGGGCCATCAACTCCGCCGCCCTGCTGCTGCGCTCGGCCAACGACCACCACCCGACCGGGCTCGCCAACCGCTCCGACCAGGTCGGGCGCAACTACCTGCGCCACAACAGCCAGGCGCTCATGGCACTGTCCAGGGAGCCGAACCCGACGCTCTTCCAGAAGACGCTCTGCCTCGACGACTGGTACCTCGGCGACGGCGAGGGGGGCCTGCCCCTCGGCGGGATCCAGCTCCTGGGCAAGGCCGACGGTTCCCAGGTCCGGGCGAACGCCCCCCGCTGGTCGGGCGCCGTGGCCCCGTCCAAGTCCTTCGAGGTGATGGCGGCCCACGGCATCGGCTTCTGGCTCACGACGGAGGACCTGCCCCACCCGGGCAACCGGGTCACGGTCGACGCCGGGGGCTCGGTCCGCCTCGCCGTCGACGAGAAGAACAACATCGAGGGCATGGCCCGGCTGCGCCACCGGCTCGAGTCCATGCTGGACGAGCTCGGCCTCGAGGAGCACCTGTGGGACCACAGCGTCTACCTGCACAAGAGCATGCCCATCGGCGCCGTCGCCCACCAGGCGGGCACGGCCCGTTTCGGCACCGACCCGGCCACCTCGGTGCTCGACCTCGACTGCAAGGCGCACGACCTCGACAACCTCTACGTCGTGGACTCCAGCTTCTTCGTGTCGATCGGGGCGGTGAACCCGACGCTCACGATCATCGCCAACGCCCTGCGGGTCGGCGAGCACCTCCTCGGGCGCCTGTGAACGAAGCGAGCGGCGCCGGTCGTGGCCGGCGCGGTAACTCGCTAGTGTCCTGGAAGGTTGGTCCGTTGAGGAATTCGGCGAGGGCTGGGCGTCGCTCGCGAGGACGAGGACGCCGCGAGGGGCGTTCAGACCCGGCGAATTACCGACATGATCAGCCTTCCAGGACACTAGCCTGGTCGACGGTCCGAAATTGGACGCGTGGAGCCCCGTTGCGACGGTGGCCCGACGCCGGCAACGAGGCCGGGGTCGGAGTCACGCTGGGACCGAAGCACATGAACGCACACATCAACAAGCTCGTGTACGAGCTCGGCGGGCTACGGCTCGCCCAGGGCCGGCCTGGTACCAGGCCGGAGGTGGCGGCTCGGATCGCCGCCATCGAAGCGGAGCTGGAGCGGGCCCACTACCAGTTCCACTGCGTGAGCGTGCGCGCCTGACCCAGCGCCGGCGCCGTCAGCCCGGCGCCGTCAGCCCGGCGGCTCGAAGGGCGCCGGGTCGGCGAAGCGGCGCAGCACGTTGGCGGTCACCCGGGCGACGTCGTTGTCCCACCCGTCGTGGGGCAGGGCGCCGTACCAGGCGATCGAGCCGACCGAGAACACCGCCCCGCCCGCCGGCGTCTCGAAGAAGACGACATCGGCCCGGACCTTGGGGTCCTTGAACGGGGGGCGGGTGGCCAGCAGCTCCTCCTTGGTGCGCAGCATCAGGTCGGAGTGCTCGGTCGCGCTCGCCAGCACGACGGCGTGGGGCGGGGAGCCCAGGCGCGGGTCGTAGCGGTCGATCTCCTGGCCCGCGGCGCCGCCCCCGACCCCGTAGTCGCCGAGCAGCTCGGGGCTCTCGACGCCCTCGAAGGCCCAGGCGGCGCGCGAGGTCCGGGACGCCTCGCTGCGGACGAAGGCCGCAGCCCGGTCGAAGCCCTGGGCGGCGAAGCCCACGCCGACGAGCAGGTTCGGGGGGCGGCCGAGCCGCCGCCACAGCCCGCCGTACTCGGCGCCCCACTCGTGGTGGTACTCGCCGGGCTCGGCGATCCAGCCCCGGGTACCGTCCTCCGCCCGGCGCACCTCCATCACCCCGGGCTGGTGCTCGGAGAAGGCCACCCGCCAGTAGAACCCGTTCCCGCCGAGGTACATGAGCCGCCCGCCGCGGCGCAGGAAGCCCTCGAGGGCGTCGAGCATCCGGGTGGAGGTGTACTCGGGGTGCGAGCCCGTGACCACCACCCGGTAGCCCTCGAGGGCGGCCGCGCCCTCACGGTGCAGGTCTTCGTCCGTGATGCAGTCGTAGCCGAGCCCGGTGCGCTCGAGGAAGGCGGTGATGTTCGTGTCCGCGGTGAAGGCCCAGCCGTCCGCCCCCGGCTTGAGGTTGAGGACGGGCCGCCGACGCGACGAGTAGATCACCCCGGAGCCGTCGGCGTGGTACTCGTACATGGACAGGCCCACCTCGTCGTTGTCCCGCACCCACTGGAACTCGGGCCGGAGCCGGCTGCGGGCGGGGAAGAAGTCCGAGCCCTCGATGGTCATGCGGTGGTTGGCGTAGGCCAGGTAGGTGGCGTTGGGGACGAGGAAGGCCACGTCCGAGCTGCGCTCGCCGACGGGCGGGCGGACGACGAATGGGGTGCGGTCGACGTCGCCGGCCGGGCTCGTGACCCGGAAGCAGTAGACGCCCGAGGCGAGGGGGCCAACGGTGAGGGTGGCGTCCGCCTCCCATGCCGCGTCGGTGAGGTCGTCGTGGTGGAAGTGCACGGCCGCCCACTGGCGCGGGTCGTCCGACCAGCGCTGCGTGGAGCCGTCCCAGGTGCTGCCGGTGACGGCGCGGGCGGGGCACTGGCGGGTGCGGGCGTGCAGGGCGTGGGGGCCGAGGTCCTGGAGGAGGGACGTGCCGATCCCCAGGCTGAAGTCCCACCGGGCCACGCCGACCAGCTCGGGGCCCTCGAGACGGCCGTCGAGGTGGGCGGTGGGGCGGCCGTCCGCCCCCCAGCGGGCGGCGAGCAGGAGTGGGCCCCCGGCCCGGAGCTGGCCCGGCCCCACCGCGGCCTCGACGGCCTGGTCCCGGTCGGCGACGTCGTCACCGGGGCCCCGGGTGCCGAGGTAGCGGGCGGAGAGGCTGACCTGCCCGTCGGCGCGGCAAC
>WHTX01000335.1 GCA_009377505.1 Acidimicrobiia bacterium | reverse complement strand
TGAAGCGACTCGATGCCTCTCCCGACGCCTGGCGCGCCTGGCGCTCCCACCTGGCCGGACAGGCCACCACCGTGGCCCTCGCCGCCGGGCGGCTCGCCGAGCCGGCCAGCAAGGCCGCGGACGCCACCGGCCGCTGGTCGGGCCCGGCCTTCCTGCCGCTGGGGCTGCTCAGCGGCCGCTTCGCCCCCCGGCCCACGGCCAGCGCGGCGCCGCTGCGGACCGGCACCCTGAGCCTCGACGACGACGGCCTTCGCTGGGCCCCCTCCGACGGCGGCGAGGCCACCACGCTGGCCTGGGACCAGGTCGCCTCGGCCGAGGTGGTGCGGGCCTGGTGGCGCAGCCGGGCCGGCGTGCGCCTCCGCTGCCACGACCGCGGCGAGCTCTGGTTCGACGCCCCCGATGCCGAAGGCCTCGAGAAGGCGCTCGAGGGCGTGGCCCGCGGCTGACCCTGCCCGGTCGGGGGCTGTTCGTCCCCGACCGGCCGGCTGGGCCAGAATGTCCGACCGTGATCGCCGAGGCGTTGGCCGGGACGCGCATCTTCATCACCGGCTCCACCGGCTTCCTCGGCACCGCCCTCGTCGAGCGGCTGCTGCGCTGCGTCCCCCGGTGCCAGCTCGTCCTCCTCATCCGGCCGGGCCGGCGATCGGGCCCCGCGCAGCGGGCCAAGCGTGAGATCTTCCGCAACGACGCCTTCGACCGCCTACGCGCGGAGCTGGGCGGCGAGGCGGCCTTCCAGGCCCTCGTCGACGCCAGGGTCGAGACGGTCGCCGGCGACGTCAGCCGGGACGGCCTCGGCCTCGACGACGCGGGCCGGGCCGCGCTGGCCGCCGCCGACCTGGTGGTGCACTCGGCGGCCAGCGTCAGCTTCGACTCCCCCCTCGACAGCGCCGTCGAGGTGAACCTGCTGGGCCCGAGCCGCATCGCCGGCGCCATCCGGGCCGCGGGCGGCGGGCCCCATTTCGTGACCGTGTCGACGTGCTACGTGGCCGGGTCCCGCCGCGGCTCCGCCCTCGAGGAGCCCGTCGACGCCTCCCCCTTCTACGTCGAGGTCGACTGGCGAGCCGAGGTGGCCGCAGCACGGCGCCTGCGGGCCGACGCCGACGCGCAGAGCCGCCTGCCCGCCCAGCTGGCCCGCTTCCGCAAGGCGGCCCAGCGCGAGCTCGGCGCCGCCGGGGGGCCGCTCCTCTCCGAGAAGACCGAGCAGCTGCGGCGCCGGTCCGTCGACGACCAGCTCGTCGAGGCCGGCCGCTCCCGGGCGGCCTCAGTCGGCTACCCCGACGCCTACGCCTTCACCAAGGCCCTGGCCGAGAAGGCGCTCGCCGAGACCAAGGGCGACCTCCCCGTCACCATCGTGCGGCCGTCGATCATCGAGTCCGCCCTGCTCGAGCCGCGCCCAGGCTGGATCCGCGGCTTCCGCATGGCCGAGCCGGTCATCATCTCCTACGCCCGCGGCCTGCTGAAGGAGTTCCCCGGCGTCCCCGAGGGCATCGTGGACGTGATCCCCGTCGACCTCGTCGTCGCCGCCATCATCGACGTGGCAGCCGGCTCCCCGCCCCCCGGCAGCGGCCCGCCGGCGGTGCTGCAGGTGGCGTCGGGGTCGGCGAACCCGCTCCGCTACCGCCGCCTCGTCGACCTCGTCTCCGCCTGGTTCGCCGAGAACCCACTTTACGACCGCCGCGGCCAGCCCATCAGCGTGTCGCCCTGGACCTTCCCCGGCCGTGGCCGCGTCCAGGCCCAGCTCCGCCGCACGCTCAAGACCGTGACCGTCGCCGAGCGGGCGCTCTCCGCCCTGCCCCTGCGGGGCCGCCGCGCCGACGTCGCCGCCGACCTCGAGCAGACCCGCGAACAGGCGGAGCGGGCCATGGGCTACGTCGTGCTGTACGGCGCCTACGCCGAGTGCGAGGCGGTCTACGGGGTGTCGCGCCTGCTGGAGCGCTGGGACCGCCTCGACGCAGCCGACCAGGCCACCTTCGCCTTCGACCCCCGCGTGATCGACTGGTCGCGCTACCTGAGTGACGTTCACCTGCCCTCCGTCGTCGAGCACGCCAGGGTGCGCACCGCGCCGGGGCGCGCCGTCGAGGACCGCAGCGTCCGGCTGCGCCGCCAGGTGCTGCACCCGGACCGGCACTTCGCCGCCTTCGACCTCGAGAACACGCTGGTGGCCTCCAACGTGGTGGCGTCCTACTCCTGGCTGGCGAGCCGGAACCTGCGGGGCGCCGACCGGGCACGATTCGTGGCCAGGGCCCTGGCCGAGGCGCCCGGCCTGCTCGCCCTCGACCGGCGCGACCGCAGCGACTTCCTGCGGTCCTTCTACCGGCGCTACCAGGGGGCCTCGGCGGCCGTGCTCACCGAGGAGAGCTACGAGCACGCCTCGGCCTACATCCTGCGGCGGGCCTTTCCCGCCGGGCTGCGGCGCGTGCGCGAGCACCGCCGGGCCGGGCACCGCACCGTGCTCATCACCGGCGCCCTCGACTTCATCATCGAGCCCCTGCGCCCCCTCTTCGACGACGTCGTCTGCGCCGGCGCTCGGCGTGGACGACGAGGGCCGGTACACGGGGAGCTCACCGCCGCCCCGCCGACCGGCGAGTCGCGAGCACAGGCGCTGTTCGACTATGCCGCCGACCAGGGCTTCGACCCAGCCGAGGGCGTCGCCTACGCCGACTCGACCAGCGACCTGCCCATGCTCGAGGCGGTCGGGTTCCCCGTGGCCACCAACCCCGAGGCGCGCTTGGCCGCGCTGGCCCGCAAGCGGGGCTGGCTGGTGGAGAACTTCGAGCCCGCGCCGGGGGCCCCCAAGCCCCTGCCCCTGGCGCGCCCTGCGACCTCGGCGATGAGGAACCCATGAGCCCCAGAACGCGTTCGCCCCGCCCCGGGTTCGTCCTCGAGGTCGACGGCTCGACCCCGCCGACCCTCTTCCACCACGGTGAGGGCTTCCGCCTCGAGCGCCTGCCCGTCGGCCGGAGCCGGGTCGTCTACCCCGCCGAGCCCACCGCCGGCCTCGAGCACCCCGACGCCGCCATTCGCCGCGCCCTGCTCGAGCCCATCGACAGCGAGCCCCTGCCGGCGCTGCTGCGGCCGGGCATGAAGCTCACCATCGCCTTCGACGACGTCTCCCTGCCCCTGCCGCCCATGCAGCGCCCCGACGTGCGCCAGCGGGTCATCGAGGCCGTGCTCGACCTCGCCGCCGAGGCCGGGGTCGACGACGTCGAGATCATCGCCGCGCTGGCGCTCCACCGCCGCATGACCGAGGCCGAGCTGCGCCAGGCCACCGGCGACCGCGTCTACGACGCCTTCGCCCCCTCCGGCCGGCTCTATAACCACGACGCCGAGGACGCGGACGGGATGGTCGAGCTCGGCAGCACCCCCCACGGCGAGCTCGTGCAGATGAACCGGCGGGCCGCCGAGTCGGACCTGTTGGTCTACGTGAACCTGAACCTCGTGCCCATGGACGGCGGCTGGAAGTCCACGGCTACCGGGCTGGCCGGCTACCCCTCGCTCCGCCACCACCACAACGTACGGACCATGCAGCACAGCCGGTCCTTCATGGACCAGCACCGCTCCGAGCTGCACTCCTCCAACTGGCGCATGGGCGAGGTGATCCGTGCCCACGGCCCCCGCGTGTTCCAGATCGAGACCACGGTGAACACGAACACGTTCGGCACGTCGGGGCCTCTCGCCGTGCTGCAGAAGCGGGAGTGGGAGTGGTCCTTCCGCGACCGGGCGGCGTTCGCCGGGCTGCAGGCGGCGCTCAAGCCGCTCTCCCCCAACGCCCGCCGCGCCATCTTCGGGCAGTGGCGCTCTCCCTACGAGCTGACCTCGGTCCAGGCCGGCGACGTGGACGCAGTCCACAAGCTCACCACCGAGCAGGTGTACCGCCAGCAGCTCGTCCCGGTGCAGGGCCAGACCGACATCGTCACCATGGGCCTGCCCTACATCTGCCCGTACAACGTCAACTCGATCATGAACCCGATCCTGGTGATGTGCACGGGGCTCGGCTACTTCTTCAACTTCTACCGTGGCCGCCCGGTCGTGCGCGAGGGAGGCGTGCTCATCATGAGCCACCCGTGCCGCCGGGAGTTCCACCCGGTGCACCACCCGAGCTACATCGACTTCTTCGACGAGGTCCTCGCCGACACGACCGACCCGCTGGAGATCGAGGCCAGGTACGAGAAGCAGTTCGCGGAAGACGAGTGGTACATCCACCTCTACCGCACGTCCTACGCCTACCACGGTGTGCACCCCTTCTACATGTGGTATTGGGGGGCGCACGCCCTCCAGCACCTCGGCCGGGTGATCGTCGTCGGTGGCGACGCTCGGGCCGTGCGGCGCCTGGGGTTCCTCCCCGCGAGCACGCTCGATGACGCGCTCGAGCTGGCGGGCGACGTGGTCGGCCGCCAGCCCACGATCACCCACCTGCACAACCCGCCGCTGCTCATGGCGGACGTCACATGAAGCTGCCGCGCCGGGCGCGCCTTGCAGCCGGCGCCCGCTTCCTGATCGGGCCGACGCCGGTGCCCACCACGGTGGAGCCGGCCGCGGGGCGGCCGAGCAGCGGCGTGGACTTCCCCACGGACTGGGCGCGTCGCGGCCCGGCTCGCATGGTGCGCAAGGCGCTGCACGAGGCGCTGATGGGCCCGGCCATCCGGGCCGTCGCCCGCCCCGACGTGCGGGGCCTCGACCGGCTGGGCGCCCTCCGCGAGGACGAGCCGGTCATCTTCGCCGCCAACCACCACTCGCACACGGACACGCCCCTGCTACTGCGCACCATCCCCCGGCCCTGGCGGGACGAGCTGTTCGTGGGCGCGGCGGCCGACTACTTCTTCCCCAACCGGCTCACGGGCGCCGCCTCTGCGCTCGCCCTCAACGCCATCCCCATCGAGCGCTCCAAGGTCACGCGGCGCTCGGCCGACGACGCCGCCCGCCTGCTGGAGCACGGCTGGTCGATGCTCATCTACCCCGAGGGCGGCCGCTCCCCCGACGGGTGGGCGCAGCCCTTCCGGGGCGGGGCCGCCTACCTGGCCCTCCGCTGCCGGGCGCCGGTCGTGCCCATCCACGTGGGCGGCACCGATCGCATCCTGCCCAAGGGCAAGCGCTGGCCTTCGCCGGGGCGGGCCACGGTCACCTTCGGGCCCCCGCTCGCGGCGGCGCCGGGCGAGGACTCGCGCAGGCTCGCCGCCCGGGTGGAGGCCGCGGTCGCCGCCCTGGCCGACGAGGTGGCGACCGACTGGTACAGCGCCCGGCTGCGCCATCACGCGGGCACGACCCCCTCCTTGACCGGCCCCGAGACGGTGGCGTGGCGGCGGGCCTGGTCGCGGTCGGCCCGCGCCGGCGACGAGCCGCCGGGACGGCGCTGGCC
>WHTX01000334.1 GCA_009377505.1 Acidimicrobiia bacterium | reverse complement strand
GGCGCGCCAGCTCGCCAGCCACGCCGCGCTGCACACCCAGGGGGGCGAGCTCGGCCGGGCCCTGCTCGAGACGGCCCGCCGGCTCCACGCCACGCTCGAGTGGTCGGCGACGCCGGCCCAGGTGGCGGCGGGCGAGCCGGCAGGGCTCGCCGCCCCGGCCCCGCCAGCGTCGGATCGGGCCGGGACCGGCGGCTTCGAGCTGACGGACCGGGAGGAGGAGGTGGTGCGCCTGCTCCTCGCCGGGCACAGCTACAAGGAGGTCGCCGGGCTGCTGTTCATCAGCACCAAGACCGTCGAGCGCCACGTCACCAACACCCGGGCCAAGATCGGCGCCGGCACCCGGGCCGAGTACTTCACCGCCCTGCGGCGCTACTTCACCGAGCGCTGAGCCTGCCGGCCGGCCCCTGACCAGCACGCGTCGATTCGACGTCGATTCGACGCCGGCGCGCCTGATGCGGGCGACAGGGCCGTGACCAGGTCTTACGCGCCACCATCCGGTTGGCCTGCGGATGTCGGCGAACCCCGCTGTTGGTCAGCAGGCCCGGGCGCCGGGGGCGGGCCCCCGCCATCCGACAACGCCGCCACGAGGCCCTCGCAGGCCCGCAGCACCACCCGAGCGGTGCGGGCCGCACCGAGGTCGCCCCACGGGCTCTCGCTGATGCCCCGCCAGCGCTGCGCCGCCGCCCGGGCCGCCTCCGCCAGGGCCGACGGCCCAGCGGTCGAGGGCACGCCCAAGCGCTCGGCGGCCCCGGCCCCGTACCCTCCCAGCAGGCCCTCCGCCTCCTCGAGCAGGTCGGCGGGCAGCCCCGGGGGCGCCAGGCGCAACAGGTTCAGCACACCGAGCTCGGCCAGCTCGGGGGCATTGGCCGCCACCGCCTCCACCGCGGCGAGCAGCCGCTGGCGCTGGGGGCCCTCGCAGGAGGCGGCCGCCCGTTCGGCGGCCAGCAACGCCGAGCGGGCCTTGAGCGCCCCGGCCCGGGCGGCGAAGCGCTCCTGGAGCAGGGCCCGCAGCTCGGGGACACCGCTGGCCCGCCACAGCACCTCGCCCACCTGCGCCTCTGCCCCACTGCCCGACGCCAGCCACCCGGCGGCCAGGCGCACCCCGTAGGGCCCGAGCCTGCGGACGAGCTCCGCCCGGTGCAGGGGCGCGACGGCGGCGGGCTCCGGGGCGGCGACGAACAGCTCGGCGGAGCGCAGCACCACAGCGCGGCGCTCCGGGGCCAGCTCGGCCACGGCGCCGAGGGCGGCCCGGTCGTCGGCGCTGAGACGTCCGGCGGCCACGCCGAGCAGCCCGTTCACCGGCACGACGGTCTGCACCAGGCGCCGCAGCCGCGGGTCGTGGCGATAGCGGTCCGCCACCCGCTCGGCGGCGGCAGAGGCGTCGAGGCGACCCCCGCCGACCTCGTCCGCCCGGGCCAGCACGCCCACCGCGTTCACCGGCCCGGCATCGGCACGGGGAGCCACGGCGAACGCCTCGAGGAAGGACAGGTCGCTGGCGTGCAGGTGGCGCAGCAGGTAGACAACGGCGTCGACCCCCACGCCGGCGAGCTCGCCCAACAGTGCCCGGCGGGCGCGGGCGGCCAAGCCCGGCGAGGGCGACTCGAGCCCCGGCGTGTCGAGGTAGGTGACCCCGCCGAGGGCGGCAAGGGGCCAGGACACCTCCACGAGCCGCACCCGCTCGGGCCCCAGGCCGAGGTCGATCTCCAGCTCGCCCCCGGCGGCACGCGCCACCGGCCGCTCGTGGCGCACGCCGTCGTCGTCCACGACCACCACCGCCGGCTCGGCCCCGTAGCGGTAGACGGTGAGGGCGCGGGTGCACTCCCCCGCGTCGGTGGCGGCGAGCGGCTCCCCGAGCAGGGCGTTGAGCAGGGTCGACTTGCCCACCTTCATCCAGCCGGCCACAGCCACCCGCAGGGGGCCGGCGAGGGCGGCCCGAGCCTCGGCGAGCTCGGCCGAGGCCCCGTCGGCGAGCTCCCCCTCCAGTTCCTCGAGCAGGGCGTCGACCCTGGCCCCCAGGTCGGCCACGGTCAACGCCCTCCGGCCACGGCCGAGGCGGGGACCGCCGCCTCGGCCACGAGACGGGCCAGCGAACGGATCCGCTCCAGCTCCGAGTCGACGTCGCGCCGGCGCTGCTCCCTTGCCTCGCCCGCCTCGCTGGCCGACGCCCGGGCCTGCTCGAGCGCCACGCGCACCCCGCGCTCGAACTCGTCGGCCTGCTCGATGAAGTGGTCGCGCAGGCTGCGCTGGACGGCACGGGCGTGGTCGCGGGCCTGGGCGGAGGCGACGAGCCCGACGTCACCGCTGTAGCGGCGCATGGCATTGCGGGCCGCGGCCCGGCGCTGGTTGAGCTGGCGGTCCGACTCGTCCTTGACGGCCTTGTTGCCGAGGATGATGCCCATCACCGCGGCCGCGGGGGCGAACTCGGCGGCGTGGCTGAACCCGGTCAGGAACTTGGCCATGAGCACGCCGCCGTAGCCGCCCCGCAGGGCGACGAACGCCCGGCTCCCCAGCTTGAAGCGCACCAGCTCGACGGAGGCGTCGCTGTCCACGGCGGCGAGGACGGCGGCGGCGTCGATGGTGGCGAGTCGGGCGACGGCCACGTCGGCGTCGGCCCGGAACAGCTCGGCCACCCCCCGGGCGAGGGCGACGGCATCGCCGCGCAGCAGGGCGAAGTTCTCGGCCAGCTCGTCGGCCACCCGGCCGTACAGCCAGGGCTCGAAGGCGTCCCAGATGTCGGCCGGGTCCTCGGCGTCGATCGTCTCCTCGGCCTCGCGCTCGACGCGCCGCAGGCGTTGGCGCAGGTCGAGGTCGACCCGGCCGGCGAGGTCGGTCGCCCCGTCGTTCAGCACGGTCTGCCAGCGGCTGGCGCTCTCCTTCAATGCCCGCAACTGGGCGGCCTGCTCCTCGAGCTCGGCGGTGATGCGGGCCGCGCCGGCCGGGTCGGCCAGGGTGCGGCGCTCGGTGTCGAACTGCTGCTCGAGCTGGTCGACGCACAGCAACAGGCTGACGAGCGCGGCCCGGGTGGCGAGGAGGTCGGCCTGGCCCACCACCCGCTCGCCGAGCCAGCGTTCCAGGCGGGCCATGCCCGACGCCTCGTCGAGAGCGGGGTCGCCGTCGGCGAGGGCGTAGGCCCGCAGGTGGGCGGACACGGCGAGCTGCTCGACACCGTCGAGGCCGGCCTCCTGCAGGCGCTGCTGGTTCCGCTCGTACACGTCGCGCCACGCGGGCACGAGGTCCGTCTTGGACAGCACCACCAGGGTGAGGGGGCAGACCTTGGCCGCCACCCGCAGGAACCCGAGCTCGGGCTCGTTCAGCTCGGCCGTGGCGTCGGACACGAACACCAGGCAGGAGGCCCCGGCGAGCTGGCCGAGCGAGCGCAGGCGGCCGAAGGAGCCGATCCCCCCGTCCCCGGGACAGTCGGCCAGGGTGAGGCCACCGGCCAGGAGCGGGGAGGGCACGGCCACCTCGGCGCCGACCAGGCCGGGGTCGGCCTCGCCGTCGGTGGGGGCGACGAGCGCGGCGAGGGACTCGAAGGGGACGACCTCCCGCACCGCCTCGGCGGGCCGGTCCTCCGTGCCGAGCTCGGGCGGCCGGCGCAGGATGGTGACGGTGGTGCTGGGGGCGTGCTCCACGACCAGGGGCACAGCGCTGGCGATGTCGTCGTCGACGGGGCACACCGACATGCGCAGCAGCAGGTTCACGAGGGTGCTCTTGCCCGCCTTGTAGTCGCCGGCCACCACGACCAAGGTGCGGCGGTCGTCGAGGGCGGCGGTGATGCGGTCGATGCGGCGCTCGAGGTCGGGCCGCTGGTAGGCGCCCGCCGCCCGCCGGGCGAGGGCGAACACCTCGGGCAGTGCCCCGGGTCGGGCCAGGTCGGTGGGCGGCGTGGTCATGGTCGTCACCGTATGCCCGCGACCTGCAGCGATGGACGAGGGGCATCCCCCACGGCGCCGCCCGACACGTGGGGGATGAACCGGACGAGGCGACCGAGGCCCGTCCGTACCGTCTGTCCCAGCGGGAGCCACCCGGTCCCCGGAACCAAGGAGCGCACGATGTCCAGCACCTTCTTCGACGACCGCGACACGATGGTCGGCCAGACGTACTACCAGCTGATCCACTCCTTCGGCCCGGTCCAGCAGGACTTCAACACGAACACGGCCTCCGGCGACGGCGCCCTCGCCTTCTCCGACGCCAAGCTGCACGGGACCACCCTCGTGAACGGCGACGTCGACGGCGCCCTGATCAACGGCGACGTGAAGGAGTCGATCGTGGGCGACGACAACGTCGGCGTCACCGGTGACGACAACGCCGTGGCCGTCGGCGCCGGCAACATGGTCGGCCAGGGCAAGGACGTGAACCTGGCCCACGGCGACGTGGTCGACGTCGAGGACTCCTACGTGTCCGAGTCGGCGCTCGGGCACTCGTTCGTGCAGTCGAACGACCAGGTCGCCTGGGCGGACGACGGCTCGGCCGTGAGCTTCGGCTCGGGCGACGCCCTGGGCGCCGGCGACCAGAAGATCCTGGCCTGGGGCAACAGCGGCAACATCAGCCAGGTGCAGGGCAAGGACAACGACCAGGACCAGGAGATCGACAACTCGACCGAGGTCGAGGTCGAGGAGTCCTTCAACACGGACAACTCGGCTGACTGGGACATCGACGAGTCGTTCAACCACATCAGCCCGGTCGAGATCGTCGAGTCCTTCAAGGTGGAGCTCGAGGCCGAGATCGACGCCTCCGACGACGACGTGCTGGACGTCGGCTGAGCGCACCTCGGCTGACCCGCCGGGCCCCGCCTCATGGCGGCGGGGACGGCACGACTTAGGCCCGGCCGGGCTCCCCCGGCCTGGCCCAGCACGGGACCGACCCGGCGGCCACGACGGCCCGCCGGGTCGCCGTGTCGGGCTGTGCGGCCTGGGCACGACGACACCCCACCGGATTCGCCCGTCGACGACGCCCGTCGACGGCATGAGCGACGTTCGCCCAGCTCAACGCCCCTTCTGCCGGCATGACGACGCCGATGCGTCGATTCGACGTCGATTCGACGTCTCATTGTCGACGGGGTGGGCAACAGGGCTGCGACCAGGGGACTCGCCCTCCTGGCGGCGACCGTCCCTGGACCGACCGCGAGCCATTCGACGCTGACCCGCACCCCTGAGAGAGGACACGATATGACCGGCTTCCTGCGACGCATCGGCCACCAGATCACCCAGTGCGCGCCCGTCTCGGCCTTCGCCTGGGTCGCCGGGCAGGGCGGGTCCCCCGCCGGGGCCGCCGTCCACGACGTGGCCGGCTCGGGCCCCCTCGACAGCGGGCTCCTCGCCGCCCGGGCCACACCGGCCACACCGACCGGGGGGGACGTCTGCCCGCCACCGGCCCAGGTGCTGTCGGCCCGCCAGGCCGAG
>WHTX01000024.1 GCA_009377505.1 Acidimicrobiia bacterium | reverse complement strand
GGGCGCCGAGGGCGGCCGAGCCGAGGTCGGGCGGGCCGAGGCCGAGCGCGCCGAGGCCGGCCGGCCCGGAGCACCGCCGGCGCGGAGCCGGTCGCGTGTCGCCGCCTACTTCGCGCTGACCAAGCCCCGGATCATCCAGGAGCTGCTCGTCACCACCGTGCCCACGATGATCGTGGCCGCCAGGGGGATGCCCTCGCTCTGGCTGATCGCCGCCACGCTCCTCGGCGGGACCCTGGCCGCGGGTGGGGCGCACGCCTTCAACATGTACGTCGACCGCGACATCGACGGCGTGATGAAGCGGACCCGGCACCGTCCTCTCGTCACCGGCGAGGTCACCCCGGGCGCCGCCTTCCGCTTCGCCCTGGCCATCGAGGTGATCGCCTTCGCCTGGCTCTGGGCGTTCGTCAACCTGCTGAGCGCGGTGCTGGCCGTCTCCGCCTGCCTCTTCTACGTCTTCGTCTACAGCATGTGGCTGAAGCGCTCGTCGACGTCGAACATCGTCATCGGCGGCGCGGCGGGCGCCGTGCCCGTGCTCGTCGGCTGGGCCGCGGTGCGCGACTCCCTCGACTGGGCGCCCGTCGTGCTCTTCGCCGTCATCTTCTACTGGACCCCGCCGCATTTCTGGGCCCTCGCCATCCGCTACCGCGACGACTACGCCGCTGCGGACGTGCCCATGCTGCCCGTACGGGCCAGCTTCGAGCGCACGGCGCTACGCATGCTCCTCTACACGATCGCCCTGTGGGCGCTCACCCTGTTGTTCTGGCCGGTGGCCGAGATGGGCTGGCTGTACGGCGGCGTCGCCCTCGCCCTCGGCGCGCTGTTCACCGCCATGGTCGTCGGGCTCTTGCGACGGCCCACGCCGCGCCTCGCCATGCGGGTGTTCTCCTCGTCGATCACCTACCTCACCCTGCTCTTCGTGGCCATCGCTGCCGACCAGTTGCTGCGCAGCGGGTGGTGAGCGGCGTGCCCCATCAGGTGGCTCGGCCACGAGGCTCGTGAACCTCATGGCCAGCTCCGGGACCGTTTCGAACCCCTCGGGAGGACCTGTGTATTGTCCCGTCCGAACCCGACCCAGCTCGCGCCCCGCGCCTGGGATGCGCCCTCCCCGGGGGTGGACGACCGCACGAGGTCAGCAGCACCCATGACACTCATCGAGAGCAAGCCCACCGAGCGCGAGGTCGCTCCGGCCGCGGCCCCCACGGACGTCGAGTCCCTGCAGCCGCCCCCGCCCGAGCCCGGCCTCGAGCGCATCCTCGCCACCTCCGACCACAAGGTCGTCGGGCGCGCCTACCTGCTCACCGCCCTCCCGCTGGCGGCGGCGGCGCTGGTGCTGCAGGGCATCATCGGCCTCGAGGGCGCCGACTCGTCGGCCTTCGACCTCGTGGACGGCAACGACTGGATGCAGGTCTTCACGATGGCCAACTTCGGCCTCGTGCTGTTCGGCCTGCTCCCGGCGCTGCTCGGGCTGGCGGTGTACGTGGTGCCGCTGCAGGTCGGCGCGCCCAGCGTCGCCTTCCCCCGGGCGGCCGCCGCCTCGTACTGGGGCTACCTCGTCGCCACCGTCCTCTTCGTGGCCGGCTACGTCATGAACGGCGGTGTCGGCGGCGGCGACCTCGAGGGCGTGCTCATCACCTACGCCTCCATCGGCGTGCTGCTGCTCTCCCTGCTGCTCGCCGCCGCCTGCGTGGTCACCACGGTCGTGGCCCTGCGCCCGGCGGGGATGTCGCTGCTGCGGGTCCCGGCCTTCGCCTGGTCGATGTTCGTGGCCGGCATCGTCTGGCTGGTGTCCCTGCCCGTGCTCGGCGCCAACCTGCTGCTGCTCTACGTGGACAGCGACCACGGTGCGCTGTCCTTCGCCCAGCCCGGCATGCCCTGGCCTCAGCTCCGCTGGGTGGTGCTGCAGCCGGCGGTGTTCGCGCTGGCCATCCCGGTGCTGGGCATCGCCGCCGACGTCGTGCCCGTCATGACCCGCAGCCGCATCACCAAGCGGGCGGCGTTGCTCGTCCCCATCGGGATTTTCGGCGCGCTGAGCTTCGGCCCCTGGGCCCAGACCGCCTTCAACCCCCGCCTCGTACGGGAGGCGACCTACGTGGTGATGGGCGTGGCCATCGTGCTGCCGACCCTCGCCGTGCTCGGCGGCCTCCTCGACACGGCCCGTCGGGGCCGCCCCCGGGCGCACTCGTCCTTGCTCCTGGCCCTGCTGTCCGTCCTCGCCCTGCTCGCCGCCACCGTGGCCGGGGCGGCCAACGCCATCCCCGCCCTCGACCTGAACGCCACCGTCTGGGGCGAGGGGGTGGCCAAGCTGGTCTTCGGCTCGGTGCTGCTGGGCCTGGCCGCCGGGCTCGCCTACTGGGGCCCGAAGATCTGGGGCTCCCAGCCCGTCGAGGCCCTCAGCAAGCTCAACGTGCTCGTGCTGCTCGGCGGGGCCGCCCTCTTCGGCGTCGGCGACCTCGTGGCCGGGGGCCTCGGCCAGCTGCCCTGGTGGCCCGCCGGTGGGCTGGCCGAGACGGTGGAGGACGGCGCCGAGCTCGGCCAGGTCCTCACCGCGGTCGGCGCCGGCCTGCTGCTGCTCGGCGTCGTCCTGGTCCTGCTGGCCCACCTGCCCGCCGCCACCGGCCGCACCGCCTCGGCGCCGGCTGACCCGTGGGGGGGCTCGACCCTCGAGTGGGCGACAGCCTCGCCGCCCCCCTTCACCAACTTCCTCGCCGTCCCCGAACCCGTGACCTCGGCCGAGCCCCTGCTCGACCTGCGAGCCACGGGCACGAGCACCGGCACGGGCACGGGCGCCACGGACGAGTCGATCCAGGAGGTCGAGTGATGGCCGTGGCCGAACTGCCGGTGGCCCCCCTCCACGAGGCGCCGCCTCCGCCGCCCATGCGGCCCCGGGTCCAGCTCGTCGGCACGGCGCTCGCCGCCGGGGCATCGGTCATGTTCCTCGTCGGGCTGCTCGGCGTGTACTTCGCCCGCCGGGCAGACGTCATCAACACCGGCGAGCCGTGGTTGCCGAACGGCGTCAACGTCCCCATCGCCCAGCCGACCATGATGATGACGACCCTCGGGCTGTCGATCATCACCGTGATCTGGGCGGCGTGGGCGCTGACGACCCAGGACCGCGCCAATGCCTACGTGGCCCTCGCGCTCACCCTGGTCTTCGGGCTCGCCTACGTGAACCAGGCGACCTACCTGTTCAGCGTCATGGGGCTCCCCGTCCGCAGCGAGGCCGGCGTCCTCATCTACGCCGTCGCCGGCGCGCACGTCGCGCTGATGTGCGTGGCCATGGGCTACCTCGCCCTCGTGAGCCTGCGTGCGCTCTCGGGCCAGTTCCGGCGCCTGCCGGACGGGCCGGCGGCCGCCGCCCTGTACTGGGTGGCCCTCGCGCTGGTGTTCCCCGTCATCTGGTACGGCATCTTCATCACGAAGTAGGCAGGATGTTCACCACAGGCTCGAAGTTCTGTTTCGGCGCTGGGGCGCTGCTGCTGGTCCTCGCCGTGCTCTACGGCTGGACGAGCGGCGGCGTCGACTGGGGCCTCTTCCCGGGCGCGCTGGGCGACCTCTACTTCCAGTTGCTGGGAGCGCTCACCTTCGGGTGGCGGGGCGCGGTGGGCGACCACTTGGGCTACTCCCTCCTCGTCGGTGGGGGCCTCGCCCTCTTCGGGGTGGGCGGGGTGCTCGTCGCCTTTCGCGACGCCGACGCGGAAGCCATCGCCGAGGTGGCCCGCCTGCCCCAGGCGCCGGTGTACCGGCTGCCCTTCTCGGCCAACTACTGGGCGCCGGTCGGGGCGTTCGCCCTCGCCATCACCGTGCTCGGACTGGCCACCAGCGAGGCGCTCTTCTTCGTCGGCATCGCTCTGCTGCTCTTCACCGCCCTCGAGTGGGCCATGCAGGCCTGGGCCGACAGGGCGACGGGCGACCCGGCGCAGAACGCTCGGCTGCGGAGCCGCATCATGAACCCGATCGAGGTCCCGGTGGTCGGCGCCCTGGCCGTCGCCCTCGTGGCGGTGGGGATGAGCCGGGTGATGTTGGCCGTCTCCCAGCTCGAAGCGGTGTGGTTCCTCATCGGCGTCGCCGCCGCCGTCTTCCTCGTCGGCGTGCTCGTGGCCGCCGTGCCCGGGGCCACCCGAGGCGTGCTCGCGGCCGTCGTGGTGGTCGGCGCCCTCGCCGTGCTCGGCGGCGGCATCGGCGCGGCCGCGGTGGGCGAGCGCGAGTTCGAGCACCACGAGGCCGAGCACAGCGAGGCGGGCGCAGGCGGCGAGGCCGAGGCGGACGCGGAGGCTGAACCGGGCGGCGCCGGGCAGGGTGGCGAGGCGCCGGCCACGGAGGGCTCCGGTGACTGAGGGCGGGCGACCGATGACTTGGCGGCTGCGGAGGGGTGGGGACAGACTCGCTGACGCTGTGGAAGTGACGAACACGCCAGACGCCCCCGAGACGACGATGCGGCAGAAGACGATGCGGCGCAGCCGACTTCGCGGGTCGCTGTTGACGGTCCTGGTCCTCGGCGTCCTGCTGCTGAGCGGGTGCTCCGAGGACCTGCCGCTGAACACGCTCGACCCCAAGGGGGACGCCGCTCGCACGATCGACAACCTGGTGAACCCGGTGTTCATCATCGCCGGCGTCGTGTTCCTCATCGTCAACCTCGGGGTCGTCTACATCGCCGTGAAGTTCCGGCGTCGTGGCAACGACCCTGACGCCTTCCCCAAGCAGATCCACGGCAACACCCGGCTCGAGCTGGGCTGGACGATCCTGCCGGCCGTGATCCTCGCCGTCATCGCCGTGCCCACGGTGGCCACGGTCTTCAGCCTGTTCGAGCCGCGCGACGAGGCCATGACCGTCGAGGTCACCGGCCAGCAGTGGTGGTGGTCCTTCCGCTACGACATCGACGGCGACGGCGAGTTCGACGGCCCCGAGGACATCACCACCGCGACCGAGCTCGTCGTGCCCGCGGATACCGAGGTGGCGCTGCGGATGACGTCGGAGGACGTGATCCACAGCTTCTGGATCCCCCAGCTCAACGGCAAGCGCGACGTGGTCCCCGGCAGCGTGCACGACTGGTGGGTGCAGGCCGACGCCCCCGGCTACTACCTCGGGCAGTGCACGGAGTTCTGCGGCCTCTCCCACGCCTACATGCGCATGGCGGTGGTGGCCGTCACCGACGACGAGTTCTCCCAGTGGGTCGCCGACCAGCAGGCCCCCGCCACCGTGCCCGAGGACGACGAGGCGGCCATGCGGGGCCTCGAGACGTTCGTTCAACAGTGCACGACCTGCCACCAGATCGAGGGCGTCAACAGCACGGGCTGCGAGCCCCTCGCCACGGAGGACGAGTTCGACCTCGCCGATTTCGACCCGGCCACCGACTGCTACGAGGGCGTGGCCGAGGGGTGGACGGGAGCGGCGCAGGTGTCGGGGACCGCGCCCGACCTCACCCACCTGATGAGCCGCCAGCGCTTCATCGGCGGCGTCTACGACCTCTACCAGACGCGAGGGGGCGAGCCCGTCCTCGACGCCGAGGGCAACCCCGTCCCCGACGTCAACACCATCAAGTCCTGGGTTCGTGATCCCGAGCAGTTCAAGCCCATGGCACCTGACCCCAGCCGGGGCAACACCTATGGTCGGGGGATGCCGACGCTGCCTCTCACCGAGGACCAGCTCGACGACCTGGCCGCCTACCTCATCACCCTGAAGTGACCGATCGCGACGCGACCGTGACGCAGCAGGACGACTGGACCCGAGGAGAACCATGGCGATAGTGGAGCAGGAGCCGCTCGCCCTCCCGGCCGGAACCGGGACGGGCAGTTCGCTCGATCGACTCGGCGTGCTGAGCCGGCCGACGGCCACGACCGGCTGGCGGTCCTGGATCAGCACCGTCGATCACAAGAAGATCGGCATCATGTACGGCACCGGTGCCATGTTCTTCTTCCTCGTGGGAGGGATCGAGGCGCTGCTCATCCGCGTCCAGCTCGCGCAGCCGGACGGCAAGGTGCTGAGCGCCTCGGTGTACAACCAGGTGTACACGATGCACGGGATCACGATGATCTTCCTCGTGGTCATGCCCTTGGCCAATGCGTTCGCCAACTACCTCCTACCCCTGCAGGTGGGGGCGCGGGACGTCGCCTTCCCCCGCCTCAACGCGCTCAGCTTCTGGATCTGGGGCTTGGGCGGCCTCTTCCTCAACTCGTCGTGGCTGTTCGGAGGAGGTGCGGACGGGGGCTGGTTCAACTACGCGCCGAACAGCGGCGTGGCGTTCTCGCCCCACCATGGCATCGATTTCTACTCCGTCGGCCTGCAGATCGTCGGGATCGGCTCGCTGATCAGCGCTTTGAACCTCATCGTGACGGTGATCAACATGCGCGCACCGGGCATGACGCTGTTCCGGATGCCGGTGTTCACCTGGATGGTGCTGGTCACCCAGTTCCTCCTGCTCTTCGCGTTGCCCGTCATCTCGGTGGCGCTGTTCCTGCTCATGTTCGACCGCACCTTCGACGCCAACTTCTTCAACGTCGCGCAAGGTGCCGATCCCCTCCTGTGGCAACACCTCTTCTGGATCTTCGGGCACCCGGAGGTCTACATCCTGATCTTGCCCTCGTTCGGGATCGCCTCCGAGGTCATACCGGTGTTCTCGCGCAAGCCCATCTACGGCTACCCGTTCATGGTCTTCTCGGGCATCGCCATCGGCTTCATGGGCTGGGGCGTCTGGGCGCACCACATGTTCGCCTCGGGGATCGGGCCGATCTCGGTCGCGGCGTTCTCGATCTCGACGATGTTCATCGCCGTGCCGACGGGGGTGAAGATCCTGAACTGGCTGGCCACCATGTGGGGCGGCAAGATCAGGTTCACGACGTCGATGCTCTTCTCGGTCGGCCTGGTGACGATGTTCACCATCGGTGGCCTCTCCGGCGTATCACACGCCGTATCCCCAGCCGACACGCAGCAGACGGACACCTACTACATCGTCGCCCACTTCCACTACGTGATTTTCGGCGGCGCCCTGCTCGGCCTCTTCTCGGGCCTGTACTTCTGGTGGCCCAAGGCGTTCGGCTACATGCTCAACGAACGCATCGGCAAGTGGCACTTCTGGCTGACGTTGATCGGCTTCAACCTGACGTTCGCGCCGATGCACTGGCTGGGGCTGCAGGGCATGTCCCGCCGCATCGTGACCTACCAGGAGAGCGACGGGTTCACGTTCTGGAACCAGGCGGCGACCCTTGGCGCGTTCATCATCGCCCTCAGCGTGCTGGTGCTCATCTACAACGTGTTCGCCTCCTACGCCAAGTGGAAGAAAGCCGAGCGGCCGAACCCGGGCCCTGACCCGTGGGACGCCCGGGGCCTCGAGTGGATGGTCCCGTCGCCGACCCCCGAGCACAACTTCGACGAGGCCCCGGTGGTCCACGCCCAGGACGACTTCTGGCACCGCAAGTACGGCGAGGACGAGGAGGGCCGGGCCGTACGCGTCAAGGCCACCGAGGAGGTCGCGCAGCGCGGTGACGCCAAGGACGTCCACCTGCCCGCGCCGTCGTACTTCCCGATCTTGCTGGCCGCGTCGCTGCCCTTCATCGGCTACGCCGTGATCTTCAAGAACCTCTGGATCGGCGTCCCCGGCGTGCTGCTGCTCTTCTGGGCCGTGTACGGCTGGGTGTTCGAGCCGCCGGACGATCCCGACCTGCCCCATGGCAACGGCCACGAGGAGGCGGGCCACGGCGGGGGCAGCGACGACGGTGAGCCGGCGCAGGCCGCCCTCCCCGAGGGGGCCGAGGCCACGAGCGAGGAGGCCCCCGTTGGCTGAGACGGTCGCCGTCGAGGCGCCCACCGCGCCACCCGAGCACGGGGGCGGCGCGCCCGAGCACGCCGAGCACGGGCACGACGCGCACACCACCACGACGGGCATCTCGAACGAGAAGCTGGGAATGTGGGTGTTCCTCGCTTCGGACTGCCTCCTGTTCGGCGGGTTGATCGCCACCTTCCTGCTCTACAAGCAGCGCCTCAGCGAGTTCGCCGGGTTCGAGGGCGTCGAGATCAACGACCTCGGTGCCGACATCTTCGACATCCCCTTCACGTCGGTGAGCTCCTTCGTGCTGCTCATGAGCTCACTCACCATGGTGTTGGCCCTGTCGGCCCTCCACCGCGGTGACCACCGCCGCACGCGCATCTGGCTGCTGACGACCGCCTCCCTCGGTGCGCTCTTCATCTCGGGCCAGGTGTACGAGTTCACCGCGTTCTACCGGGAGGGCCTGGGCTACACGACCAACATCTTCAGCTCGGCCTTCTTCACGCTGACCGGCTTCCACGGCGTCCACGTCACCATCGGCATCATCATGCTGATGAGCCTCTTCGTCCTGTCGCTGCGGGGCCGCCTGCCCGAGCGGAACGCCGAACGGGTCGAGATCGTGGGCCTGTACTGGCACTTCGTGGACATCGTGTGGGTCGTGATCTTCGCCGTCGTCTACCTGATCCCGTGAGGTACTCCCGATGAGCGTCACCGAGAGCACGGCGCAGCCGGCGCACACCCCGGCGGGCACTTCTGGGGGCCATCTCACCGATGACCACGCGGAGCACCCCGCGCACCCGTCGGACTGGACCTACGTCAAGGTCGCCCTCGTCCTCGGGGTGCTCACCGGCATCGAGGTCTTCACCTACTTCCGCAGCGTCCTCGACTGGGGTCGGCTGCTCATGCCCGCGCTGCTGGTCCTGATGGCGGTCAAGTTCTACCTGATCGCCGCCTACTTCATGCACCTGAAGTTCGACTCGAAGGTGCTGCGCCGCATGTTCGGCATGGGCCTGGCGCTGGCGCTGTCGGTGTACATCATCGCCCTGCTGGCGTTCCAGTTCTTCGGCGACTGGGCCTGAGGCCCGCGCCGCGTGCGGTCGCTGACCCCGTAGCCAGAGGGACGGACACGGAGACGGAAAGGAGCTGAGGTGCTCCTCGCCCAGGCGTTGGACCAGCCCTGGCGCTGGCAGCCCCACCCCGAGGTCTGGCTGCTGCTCGTCTCGGTCGTGGGCATCGGGCTCTACGTCACCAGGGTGATCGCCCCGAAGGTCGTAGCTGCGGGGGGCGAGGCGGTGACCCGCCGGCAGAAGGCGTTCTTCGTGGCCGGGCTGGTGGTGCTGTGGCTGGCGACCGACTGGCCGATGCACGACATCGCCGAGGAGTACCTCTACTCGGTGCACATGGTGCAGCACACCCTGCTCACCATGGTCATGCCGCCGCTCTTCCTCTTCGCCACGCCCACGTGGCTCGCCCGGCTCCTGCTCGGCGACGGGCCGGTCGGGCGCTTCCTCAGCCAACTCTGCCGGCCCGTGGTGGCCGGGTTGGCGTTCAACCTCGTCTCCGCCCTGATCCACTGGACGACGGTGGTGAACACGTCGGTCGAGGTCGGGCCGTTCCACTACGCCGTGCACAGCGTGATCGTGCTGCTGGCCTTCACCATGTGGATGCCGGTGTGCGGCCCGCTGCCCGAGCGGCGCCTCTCGCTGCCGGGCCAGATGATCTACCTGTTCCTCATGTCGATCATCCCCACCGTGCCCGCCGCCTGGCTGACCCTGGCCGAGAACCCCCTCTACGAGGTGTACGACAAGCCCTTCCGGATGTGGGGGGTCTCGGTGGCCGCCGACCAGCAGCTGGCGGGGCTGATCATGAAGATCGGCGTGGGCATGTACCTGTGGACGCTCATCGCCATCCTCTTCTTCCGCTGGGCGGCCCTGCACGCCGCCGCCGACCGGGCGGGGATCATCCGGGTCAACGAGCGGGACCTGCTCACCTGGGACGACGTCCAGCACGAGCTCGAGCGGCTCCCCCCGCCTCGCGAGGAGCCCCAAGCCCGCGCCTGAGCCGACCGGCTCGGTGCGGCGGTGCCGGTGTGGGGCGGCGCCGACCTGCCGGCGCGGGAACTGGCAGCGGAGATGTCGGGTCTCCGCGGTCTGGGCTGCAGGTCCTCCGCGCGCCGGCGCCGGCGCGCAGCCCCGAACGCGCAGGCCCGTGCGGAGCGCTGCCAGTTGCCACCGGGCGCGCCCCGGTGCAGCTCGTCGCGGCGGAACCAACGCCTCAGGCAGGCGTCGGCCTCGTCGGCCAGCAGGTGGGCAAGGGCCAGGTCCTCCACGGGCAGCGCCTCAGCGGGGGTTCCAGCGGAACAGGAGCCCGGCGAGCAGGGGTAGGACGCAGGCCCAGGCGGCGAGCACGAGCCAGGCGCCAGGCCCTGGCCAGTCGAGGTTGCCGGCGGCGGCGCCGAGCACCTCGGCGAGCGCACCCGAGGGCAACAGCCGGGCCACGTCCCGGGCCGCGGCTGGCAGCTCGTCCGCCGGCACGGCGATGCCGCCGAACAGGAGCAGCACCAGGTACAGCCCGTTCGTGGCCGCCAGGTTGGCGGGGCCCGAGAGCGTCCCCGCCAGCAGCATCCCGAGCCCGGCGAAGGCGGCCGTGCCCAGGAGGACGGCGGCGAGGAATGCCAGGGGCTCGAGGTCGGGCGACCAGCCGAGCGCGGCGGCTACGGCGATGAGCACGACCACTTGGGCCAGCTCCACCAGCAGCACCATCGTCAGCTTGGCGGCCAGGAGCCGGGCCCGGCCGAGGGGCGTGAGCCCGAGCCGCTCGAGGACCCCGTAGTGGCGCTCGAACCCCGTGGCGATGCCGAGGGAGACCATGGCCGTAGACATCAGGGCGAGGGCGAGGACGGCGGGAGCCAGGACCTCGATGGGCTCCTCCGAACCCGTGGGCAGGACGTCGACGGTGGAGAAGAACACCAGCACCAGCAGCGGGATGCCGATGGCCACCAGCAGTTGCTCGCCCTGGCGCAGGGACAGCACGACCTCGACGCGCGCCTGGGCCAGGTAGGCCCTCACCGCGCCCCCCGCCCCTCGCCGGTGAGCCGGAGGAACACGTCCTCGAGGCGCTGGCGGCCGGCCCGCAGGTCGCCGAGGTGCACGTCCCGCTCGGCCAACCACCCGGCCAGCGCGGCGACCGTTCCGGGGGCGGGCTCGACCTCGGCCAGGTACTCGCCGGGCCGCTCCTCCCGCACCGGCCCGCCGAGCAGCACCGCCAGTTCGGTGGCGGGGAGCCCGGGCGGCGCGGCGAAGCGCAGCTGCGAGGGCCCGGCCAGGCGGGCCAGCTCGTCGGGGCGACCCGCCGCCACCACCTCGCCCCGGTCCACGATCACCACCCGGTCGGCCATGCGCTCCGCCTCATCGAGCTCGTGGGTGGTGACGAGCACGGCCACCCCCCGAGCGCGCAGCCCGGCGACGAGCTCGCGCACGAGCCGCCGCCCCTCGACGTCGACCCCGGCCGTGGGCTCGTCGAGCAGCACCACCTCCGGCCGGCCGACGAGGGCCAGGGCCAAGCTGAGGCGCTGCTGCTCGCCACCGGAGAGCCGCCGCCAGGCCGTGCGGGCGCGGTCGCCGAGGCCCACCCGGCGGAGCAGCGCCTCGGGGTCGTCGGGCTCGGGGTAGTAGGCGGCGAAGAGCCGGAGGGCTTCCGAGGGGGCGGACGGACTGTAGAGCCGGCTGGACTGGGGCATGGCCCCGAGGCGGGGGAGCAGCGCCCGACGATCGGCCACCGGGTCGAGCCCCAGCACCCGCACCCGGCCGTCGGTGGGCGCCTGGTAGCCCTCGAGGGCCCGCACGGTCGTCGTCTTGCCCGCCCCGTTCGGGCCCAGCAGGGCGACCACCTCGCCCCCTTCCACGTCGAAGGACGCCCCGTCGACGGCGGCGAGCGCCCCGAAGCGCACCCGCAGCTCGTCGACCTCGATGGCAGCCACGCCCGGACCCTAATAACCGCCGACAGGCCACGACGATGTGCCGGGTAGGGTCGGCCCATGATCGACCTGCGCCGCCTGCGCGCCGAACCCGAGGTGGTGAAGGGCCAGCTCGGCCGGCGCGGCATCGACCTCGCGCCCGTCGACCGGGTGCTGGAGCTCGATCGCGCCCAGCGCCGCCTGGCCAGCGAGCGCGACGAGCTGCGCTCGAAGGTCAAGGACCTGTCCCGCACCGTCGGCGAGTGCCGGCGCGCCGGTGACGAGCCGGGCGCGGCCGCGGCAGCCGAGGAGAGCCGGGCGATCGGCGAGCGGGAGCGCAAGCTGGCCGCCGAGGCCGACAACCTGGCCGAGCAGATCCGCGCCGAGCTGCTGCTGCTGCCCAACCTGGCTTCGCCCGACGCCCCCGACGGCTCGGGCGAGGCCGACAACGTCGTGGCCCGCGTCGAGGGCAACGACGCCGAGCCCTACGCCGAGCACCAGCGGGTGCCGCACTGGGACGTGGGCGCCGAGCTCGGCATCCTCGACCCCGAGCGTGGCGCCAAGCTCTCGGGCTCGATGTTCGTGATCTACCGCGGTGCCGGGGCGCTGCTCGTGCGGGCGCTCGTCAACCTCGCCCTCGACCGCAACGCCGACGCCTTCGAGGAGATCCGCCCGCCGACCCTGGTCAGCACCCAGACGATGATCTCGACCGGCCACCTGCCCAAGTTCGTCGACGACGCCTACCACCTCGAGCGCGACGACCTGTGGGCCATCCCCACCGCCGAGGTGCCCCTCACCTCGCTCGGTCGGGACGACGTGCTCGACGAGGCGGAGCTGCCCCTGCGCCTGATGGCCTACACGTCGTGCTTCCGCAGGGAGGCGGGCTCGGCGGGGCGGGACACGAGGGGCCTGCTGCGGGTGCACGAGTTCGACAAGGTCGAGATCCTCGCCTACTGCACCCCTCAGCAGGCCCCGGCCATGCACGCCGAGCTGCTCGCCCGGGCGGAGGGCCTGATCCGCGACCTCGGGCTCGCCTACCGTATCCTCGACCTGTGCACGGGGGACCTCGGCAACAGCTCGGCGCGCACGTTCGACATCGAGGTCTTCGCCCCCGGGGTGGACCGTTGGCTCGAGGTGTCATCGGTGTCCTGGTTCAGCGACTACCAGGCCCGCCGGGCCAACCTGCGCTACCGGCCCGAGGGCCGCAAGCAGACCGAGGTGCTCCACACCCTCAACGGCTCCGCCCTCGCCGTGCCCCGGGTGTGGGCCGCCCTCGTCGAGCGCTGGCGGCGCCCGGACGGGCAGGTCGACGTGCCGCCCGTCTTGCGCCCCTACCTAGGCGGGCGGGAGGTGCTCAGCCCGGGGCCGAGCCGCTGAGCTGGAGGGTGCCCGGGCATCGCGCCGCCCGCACCTACGATCACGGCGTGGCCGGCTCGGAGGAACATCGTGTGGCCGTGCTCGACCTCTTCGCCGGGTGCGGCGGCCTCTCCCTCGGCTTCGCCGCCGTCGGGCTCGACGTCGTGGCTGCTGCCGAGTGGGACGAGGACGCGTGCGCCAGCTTCGCCAAGGCCCATCCCGGCATCGAGCTCTACGAGGGCGACCTCACCACGCGGTCCTTCCGCGGCCTGCGCGGCGAGGTGGAGGTGGTGGTGGGCGGGCCGCCCTGCCAGCCCTGGAGCAGCGGCGGCAAGCGCCTCGGCGCCGGCGACCCCCGGGACGGCTGGCCCGCCTTCATCCGGGTGCTCGACGAGGTGCGGCCGCGAGCGTTCCTGGCCGAGAACGTGGTCGGCCTCGCCTCTGGGTCGCGCCGGGCGGCCTTCGCCGCCCTCCTCGACGAGCTGGGCTCGCGCGGCTATCGGGTCACCGCCGAGGTCGTGAGCGCGGCGGACAGCGGCGTGCCCCAGCGCCGGGCACGCCTCGTGATCGTGGGCCTGGCCGACGGCTGTGCCTTCACCTTCCCCGCCCCTACGCACGGCCCGGGGCGGCCCCGGCCCTGGACAGCGGCGGGAGAGGTCCTCGGGCCGGTGCCCATCGGGCAGCCCAACCGTTCCGTCGTCACCTACGCCCGCGCCCCTGACCTGCGCCCGAACCCCTACGACGGTCACGTCTACAACGGCGGGGGACGCCCGATCGACCTCGGGTCGCCCGCCCCCACCCTCCTCGCCTCCATGGGCGGCAACAAGACCCCCTGGGTGGACACGGCCGGCGTGGTGCCCGAGTACCACGCCCACCTGCGCCTCGGCGGTGCGCCCCGCCACGGGCCCGTGCCCGGGGCGCGGCGCATCACGGTGGAGGAGGCGGCGCTCCTGCAGACCTTCCCGCCCGGCGTCGAGCTGGTGGGCCCGAGGTCCTCCTGCTATCGCCAGGTCGGTAACGCCGTGCCGCCGCGCCTGGCCGAGGCGCTGGGCCGCCAGCTCCTCGCCCACCTCCGTCGCGTTGGCGACGGCGGTGCCGCGCCGCGCCCCCTCACCTGAGCCGACGCGCTTGGCGGCGGCTACCGTCGGCGGGCGGATGGACCGCTCTCGCCAGCCCTTCGCGTCCTCGGCCGCGGTGCGGACGAAGATGCAACGCCAGCGTTCCCGGGACACGGCGGCCGAGGTCGCCCTGCGACGGTTGCTGCACAGCCGGGGCCTGCGCTACCGGGTGCACCAGCGGCCCCTCCCCGAGCTGCGTCGCATCGCCGACCTGGTCTTTCGCCCGGCCCGGGTGGCTGTCTTCGTGGACGGCTGCTTCTGGCACGGCTGCCCCGATCACGGCCAGCGCGAGTACCGCGTGAACACCTGGTACTGGCCCGAGAAGATCGAGCGCAACCGGCGGCGAGACGCCGAGACCACGACGCTGCTCGCCGCCGCGGGGTGGCAGGTGATCCGGGTCTGGGAGCACGAGCGGCCCGAGGACGCCGCCGACCGCATCGGCGCTGCTCTGGCGGCGCGCCGGTCGCCCGCGGCACCCCCGCGCACCCCGCCCACGCCGCCCACCCCGGCGCAGTGATGGACCTCGCCGCCCTGCGCCGCGCCTACCAGGCCCTGCCCTTCGACATCTCCGACGCTGCGCAGACGCCTTTCGAGCAGTTCTCGAGCTGGGTGGAGGAGATGGTCGCGGCGTCGACCGAGCTCGAGGTGAACGCAGCCGTGCTGGCCACGGCGGACGGCCGGGGCCGGCCCTCCGCCCGACACGTGCTGGTCAAGGGCGCAGACATCCGGGGCTTCGCCTTCTTCACCAACTACGCCAGCCGCAAGGCCGACGAGCTGGCGGCCAACCCCTGGGCCAGCCTGGTGTTCGCCTGGAGCCCCGTGGCCCGCCAGGTCATCGCCGAGGGGCCCGTCGAGCGGCTCGGCGCCCCCGAGAGCGACGCCTACTTCGCCAGCCGGCCCCGCGACAGCCAACTCGCCGCTTGGGCCTCTCCCCAGAGCCGGCCCCTCCCCGACCGGGCCGCCCTCGACGCCGCCTTCGCCGCCAGCGAGGCCCGCTTCGCCGACGCGCCCGTGCCCCGCCCCCCGGGCTGGGGCGGCTTCCGCCTGCGACCGGTGCGGGTGGAGTTCTGGCAGGGCCGGCCGAGCCGCTTGCACGACCGCATCGTCTACCTGGCCGAGGGCGGTACCTGGCGGCGCGAGCGCCTCGCCCCCTGACGCGGTGCTCCCGCTCGCCGCGTCTTCGCTCCACATCAGGCGAGTCAGGAGAGGGCGGGGGCGATCTCCGAGGCGATGAGGCGCAGGTGGTCGTGGTCGGCGAGGTCCAGCACCTGCAGGTAGATGCGGTCGGCGCCGGCCTCGATGAAGCTGCGGATCTTCTCGGTCGCCTCACCGGGAAGCCCGGCCGCCCCGTGCTTGCGGATCTCCTCCGGCTCTCGGCCGATCGCCGCTGCCCGCCGCTGGAACGTCGCCTCGTCCTCGCCGACGCAGACGACGAGGGCCGACGAGTAGCGCAGTGACGCCGGGTCACGCTCCTGCGCCTCGCAGGCGGCCCGCACCCGGGCGCAGGACTCGGTGAAGTTGCCGAGGGGCACGAAGGCCCGGTTGTACTCGGTGGCGAAGCGGGCGGCTATGGCCGGGGTCCGCCGCTTGCCGCCGCCCCCGACGATGACGGGCGGGATGGGCCGCTGCACCGGCTTCGGCAGCGCCGGCGAGTCGAGCACGTCGTAGTAGCGGCCCCGGAACGTGAACGTCTCCCCGTCCGGCGTCGACCAGAGCCCGGTGATGACGGCGAGCTGTTCCTCGAGGCGGTCGATCCGCTCGCGGTCGGAGGGGAAGTCGAGCCCGTAGGCGGTGTGCTCGGCCTCGTACCAGCCGGCACCGAGGCCGAACTCCACCCGGCCCCCGCTCATCTCGTCCACCTGGGCGACGGCTACGGCCAGGGGCCCTGGGTGGCGGAAGGTCACCGACGTCACGAGGGTCCCGAGGCGGATCCGGCTCGTCTCGCGGGCCAGCGCCCCGAGGGTCACCCAGGCGTCGGTCGGGCCGGGCAGGCCGCTCACCGACCCCATCTTCAGGAAGTGGTCGGAGCGGAAGAACCCGGTGAAGCCCAGCTCCTCGGCCAGTCGGGCCAGGGCGGCGAGGTCCTCATAGGTGGCCCCCTGCCGGGGCTCGGTGAACACGCACAGGTCCATCGGCGGGCGACGTTAGCCGTGCCGTCGGCCAGGTGGCGGCAGCCCGGGCCAATCCTTCGACGAGGGCGAGGGTGTGAGGGTTGCCCTGGCGGTGCACGCCCTGCCAGAAGGGCCCGAAGCCGCGTACCCGGGGCGGCAGCTCGATCTGGGCCCCGGCGCCGGCGGGTCGGTTGACGGGGTTGTCGGGGTGCAGGCCGCGCAGGTCCGCGGGGACAGCGTCGAGGTCGGTCACGAGCTCGTAGTGGCCGAGCGCCCCGGCCAGCGCGGCGGCGACGTGGCCGGCGAGGGCGCGGTTGCGCCCGCCGAGCAGGATCGTCGTGAACAGGGGCATCCGCCCGTAGCCGTGGATGGCGATGGCCACCTCGACGTGGTCGAGGAAGGCGGCCAGCCGCTCCGAGTGCGCCGGGTCGACCCGGCTCGAGGGGATGTGCCAGCGGAACTCGGGCGGCTGCAGCACCCCGTAGTAGGAGGCGCCGGCCAGCCGGGCCGCTTCGGCGGCGACCTCGTCGGTGCCCCGCTCGAGCGAGCCGCCATGGAAGGCGAGGAAGCCGACGCGTGACCGCAGCTCGAGCTCCTCCCGTACGCCGGGGTGGGACAGCAGCCGCGCGAACACCTAGATCTCCTGGCCGGCCGTGCTCGGCCGCTCGGGCGCTCCGCTCCGCTCAGGGAGCCGCGCCGCGTGCTGGCGGGCCCGGGCCCGCCAGCACGCGCTGAGCACGATGGCCAGGCCGAGGATGGCCGCGCAGACGGCGCCCAGGCGGAGCGGCCCGACGCTGTCCACCCAGCTCTGCAGGTCAGCGCTCAGGTCGAGGCCCCGGTCGATGACCGGGTCGCGGGTCAGTACGTCGCGCGACTGACGGAACTCGTAGATGCCGTAGTAGGCGACGTAGGCCCCGGCGAGGACGAGCATCACCCCGGACACGACGGGCACGAAGCGCACGGCTCGCCGGAACCCGGCCACGAGGGAGCCACGGGCCAGGGCGACGGCCAGCGTCAGCACGGTCACCAGCACCCCCATGCCGAGGCCGTAGGCCACGAAGGCGCCCACCCCCGCGGCCACGCCGTCGTTGGTGAACGTCGTCGAGGTGGCGGCGAGGAAGGGGGCGATGGTGCACGTGAGCGAGGCGACAGCGTAGGAGGTGCCGAAGATCAGCATCGACCACAGGCCCCGGTCGGCCCCGCCCCGGGCCAGCTTGGGCAGGGCCAGGCCCACCTGGCGACGGGCGATCGTGGCCACCCCGAGGGCGACGAGGCCCACGCCGATGGCGATGGTGGCCCACTTCAGGTGCTGCTGGACGGCCTGGGAGACCTGCGTGATGACGAGGCCCATGACGGCGAAGACGGCGACGAAGCCGACGGTCATGGTCGCGCCCACCTGCAGGGCACGGGGCACCGCCCGGTCGAGGGGGGCGTCGCCGTCTCGGCCTTCGAGCCCGAGGAAGAAGGACAGGTAGGCGGGGAGCAATGCGAAGCCGCAGGGGTTGAAAGCAGCCACGATCCCCGCGGCGAAGGCGAAGGTCAGGGCGTCGTCCACGGCCCCGCTCCTCCGTCGATCCTCATGGCAGGAGCTTCTCCCGCACCTTGGCCTCGAGCTCCTCGGCGCTCTTGTAGGGCAGGCTGCGCACGTCCACGACACGGCCCGAGGCGTCCACCAGGGCGGTCGTGGGCATGGCCGCCCCGCCGAGGGCGCGCAGCGTCTCGCTGCGGGGGTCGCGCACCACGTCGAAGGTGATGCCGGTGCGCTCGGCCAGCTCGAGGCCGTCCTCGGCGCGCTCGTTGACGCTGACACCGACGAAGGCGACCTCGGCCCCGAGCGCCTGGTGGACCTGCTCGATGTCGGGCAGCTCGCGAACACAGGGGGCGCACCAGCTGGCGAAGAAGTTCACCACCACAGGCCGGCCCGAGTACTCGGCGAAGCTGCCCGTGGTGCCGTCGAAGCGCTCGAAGGCGACCTGCGCGATGCCTCCGTCGGGCGCCGTGGCCGCCGGCGCCCCCGCCTCGACGCCCAGCTCGCTCGCGCCTCTCGAGTCGTCCGAGGAACCGCACGCAGAGAAGGCAGGGAGGAGGGCGAACGCGACGAGGGCGGCACGCGGTCTGGTCATGGTGGCTCCGCTCCAGACGGTAGCGAAGCTCGTCAGCCAAGCCAGAGGCGCGCGCCGCCCTCGCTGCGACGGCGGTCGTGACCTGCCCGCCATGGGGGCGGTGTCATCGCGGCTCACCCGCTGATGCCCCGGAGCTCGCCAGCGCGTCACTCCGGGTCATCTGCATTGCGGGCGAGCCTCGGTCACGCCGTGCGGAGGATCTCGACGTGCCGCAGGTGCTCGGGAATGGGCACCTCGGGCAGCTGATCCTCGGGGCGGGGGGTCTTGGGCGGGCGACCACGGCGCCGCTTGCTCGCCAGGATGCGGCCGTTCAAGAAGAGCTGGCCGCCCCAGACGCCCCAAGGCTCCTGACGAGCGATCGCCCCCTCGAGACAGGGAGCGAGTACCGGGCAGTCGGCGCAGATGCGCTTGGCTGCCGCGATGTCGTGCAACTCGTCCGAGAAGAAGAGGTCGGTCATCGAACTCTCTGGGACCCTGCAGGCTGCTTGGTCCCACCATTCGCCCCATGCGAAGAGCAGCTCGGGCGGGGCGGCGGTGTTCGCGGCGTTGTCGTGGTTCCGGCTGGTGTCGACGCTGGTGATCATCGGTGGGTCCTCATCTGGTTGGTCGGGGGATCGTTGCTCGGGGGTCAGTAGGGATCTACAGGGTTCTGGGAATGGGGAAGGCCGCCGGTTTCCCGGCGGCCTGTCGGAGCTCTTCCCTTCTCAGCAGGAGCTGACTACGAAGGGACCTCCTCGGGCCGCCGACCGTGCGCCTTGATCCCGAAGGACGCGAGGGTGCAGGTCGTCATGAAGTCGTTGGACCACAGCGCGGGACGACGACGGGACACAGCAGCGGCCGGCACGGCTACGCGCGCACCGGCAGCCGTGCGGCTGTCCTGTGACTGGGCGCTGTGAGCCGTGAGCATCGGGCGTGTTCTCCGTGTCGTCGCAGCTGGACCACCGGTGACACCGGCAGCGAACCGGTTAAGACAACCACGCCCACCCCCCCGGTCGTCAACCACTTATTGCGAAGATGTCGGGACTTCTTGCCCAGAGCCGCCGGGCGGCCGCGGCGGCGAGGGCCGCGGTCGGCGTCGCCCGGTTGGCCGGGGCCCGACGCTACCTTCGGCCCGGTGACAGCCGGGGTCGACCTCGTGGACCTGCCCGCGGCCGGCCGTCGCTTCACCGCCCGACGACGGGTGCGCCTCGGGGACGCCGCCCCCGCTGGCCGGCTACGGCTCGACGCCGTCGCCCGTTACCTGCAGGACGTGGCCGACGACGACGCCACTGACGCCGGGCTGGGCCGGCGCCTCGCCTGGGTCGTGCGCCGGACGATCGTCGAGGTGCGGCGCTTCCCGGTGTTGCGGGAGCAGCTCGAGCTCACCACCGTGTGCACAGGCATCGGCGCCCGCTGGGCCGAACGACGGACGTCGATCGTGGGCGAGCGGGGCGGGCGCGTCGAGGCCGTCGCCCTGTGGGTCCTGCTCGACGGGGCGTCGGGGCGGCCCACCCGGCTCCCCCCGCGCTTCGCCGAGGTCTACGGCCCCTCGGCCTCCGGGCGCGTGGTCGGCGCCCGCCTCGCCCACCCCGACCCCCCCGACGGGGACGGGGCGGCGCGACCGTTCCCCCTGCGGGCCGCCGACATCGACGTCGCTGGCCACGTCAACAACGCCGTCTACTGGGCAGTGCTCGAAGACCAGCTCAGTGGTGCCAGCCCGGCGACGCCGCTGCGGGCCGAGGTGGAACATCGCCAAGCTCTCGAGCCGGGTGCCGAGCCCAGGGTGCTCGTTGACGGCGCGTCCCTCGACCAGCCCGCCGGCGTGCGCCTCTGGGTGCTGTTCTCCCGGCGCGCCGCTGCTCAGGTCGAGGTGGCGGCGTCGGCCCGGGCGATCCTGCTGTCGGGCTCCACGGCGTAGCGCAGCTCGCCCTCCACCCAATGCCGGCGAGCCTCGCCCAGGAGGCGCAGGTGTTCGAGGTGGGCGTAGGTCTCGCTGTCGGCCATCGGGCCCCAGGACTGGGGGCGGAAGAGCCGCTCGGAGTAGGCGGCGACGCTGGCCTCGCCGACGTCCACGGCGGCCGTGCGCAGCAGGTCGAGGCGCTCGAGGTGGTGCTCGTGGATGGACTTCACCCGGCCTCGCAGGTCGTCGAAGGGATGTCCGTGGGCGGGGAGCACCCGGGTGACGCCGGGGATCTCGAGCGTGCGCTCGAGGGAGGCGAGGTAGAGCGCCAGTGGGTCATCCGCGTGCACGAGGCCCGAGATGTGGGGGGTGATGGTCGGCAGCACGTGGTCGCCCGAGATCAGCGTGCCGTCCACGGGGTCCAACAGGCAGAGGTGGTCGACGGTGTGGCCCGGGGTGTGCACCGCGACCCACTCGCGCCCGCCGAGGGGGAGCACCTGGCCGTCGATGACCCGGCGGGAGGGGCGGGGCGGCTGGAAGTAGCGGGCCTGCACGACGCCTTGGACCCGGTAGCGCAGGCGCGTCTTGCGGTCGGGGCGGGGATGGGGCCCGCCCCACGGGGTCGGCCGGTCCCAGCGCCAGCTGGGCCCGCTCTCGGGGCGCACGCGGCTGGCCAGCCTGGCCAGGCGCTCGCGGGCCGCAGCCCACGTGTCGAGGTCGCGGGGGTCGGCGAGGTCCTTGTGCTCGTCGTCCTCCTCGCCCGGGTCCCAGAAGGTCTTGAAGTCGGCGTGGGTGACGATCTCGGCCCCGCTCACCCGGCGGAGGTGGCCGGCGGCGCCGAAGTGGTCGGGATGGGAGTGGGTGATGATCACGGTGTGGACCCGCTCGACGGGGAAGCCCGCGGAGGCGAGGCGGCGCTCGAACTCCTTCCACGGGCCCGGGCCGGGCAGGCCGGGGTCGACGAGGGCGAGGCCGTGATCGTCCTCGAGGACGTAGCAGTTGACGTGGCCCAACCCCGGCATGGTGATGGTGAGCTGGAGCCGCAGGACGCCAGGCGCAACCTCCACCACCTCGGTCGAGGCGGGCTGCTTCTCCTGGCGCATCGGACCGTGCATGGGGCGATGTTAGTTGACTCCCACGTCAACTAAGCCAGCGAGCGGTGTGGCGAGAGTCACCTGCCCTTCAGCTCGCGGCGCCCGTCTGCCGTGGAGCGGGCCGAGCCGGCGCGGTGTTCGGGGCCTTGGCGGGCGCGGGGACGAAGAGGTGCTCGCGGTACCAACGCAGCTCGGCGACGCTCTCGCGGATGTCGTCGAGGGCGCGGTGGGCGGACGCCTTGGCGGGCGCGGCCTCGAGGTCGGCGGGGTACCAGCGCTGGGCCAGTTCCTTGATGGTGGAGACGTCCACGCTGCGGTAGTGCAGGAAGGCCTCGATGTCGGGCAGCCAGGCGGCGAGGAAGCGACGGTCGGTGCCGATGGAGTTGCCGCACAGGGGCACGGTGCGAGCCTCGGGGATGTGCGCCCGCAGGAAGTCGAGGGTGGCCGCCCCGGCGTCGCTGAGGCTCACGGTCGAGGTCGCGATCCGCTCGAGCAGGCCGCTCGTCGTGTGCATCTCGCGCACCACCGGCTCCATGCGGGCGAGCACCTCGGGGGACTGGTGCACGACCAGGTCCGGCCCTTCGGCCACCACGAGAAGGTCGTCGTCGGTGACCAGGGTGGCGATCTCCACGATCACGTCCGTCGTGGGGTCTAGCCCCGTCATCTCGAGGTCCATCCAGGCCAGCACGGCGCCACGCTAACCGTGAGGTCCCACGAGACTCGTGGCCGAGCCAGCTGACGACGGGTCAGGCTCGGGAGCTCTTCAGCGCCTTGCGGTGCCGGGCGCGCCGCGTGGGGTCGAGCTCCACCTTGCGGATGCGCACGGCGGCGGGGGTCACCTCGACGCACTCGTCGTCGGCGATGAACTCGAGCGCCTGGTCGAGGGAGAGCTGGCGGGGCGGGGTCAGCTTCACGAACTCCTCGGCCGTGGACATCCGCATGTTCGTCACCTTCTTCTCCCGGCACACGTTCACGTCCATGTCCTCGGGCCGGGTGTTCTCGCCCACGATCATCCCGCCGTACACCTCGGTGCCGGGGCCGACGAACAGGGTGGTCCGCTCCTGGAGGGCCTCGATGGCGTAGCCCGTGGCCACCCCCACCCGGTCCGACACGATCGAGCCGCTGGGACGGGTGCGGATCTCGCCCGCCCACGGCTCCCAGCCCTCGAACACGTGGTGCAGCACGCCGGTGCCCCGGGTGTCGGTGAGGAACTCGGTGCGGACGCCGATGAGGCCCCGGGCCGGCACCACCCACTCCATGCGCACCCAGCCCGAGCCCTGGTGGATGAGTTGCTGCATGCGGCCCCGGCGCTCGGAGAGGAGCTGGGTCACGGTGCCGACGTGGTCCTCGGGCGCGTCGACGGACACCCGCTCCACCGGTTCGTGCAGCGTGCCGTCGATCTCCCTGGTGAGCACCTGGGGCTTGCCGACGGTGAGCTCGAAGCCCTCGCGCCGCATGGTCTCGACGAGCACGCCCAGCTGCATCTCGCCGCGACCTTGCACCTCCCAACGGTCGGGGCGGTCACCGGGGAGCACCCGGATCGAGACGTTGCCCACCGTCTCCTGGTCGAGGCGGCCCTTGACCAGCCGGGCCGTCAGCTTCTTGCCGCTGCGACCCGAGAGGGGGGCGGTGTTGATCCCGATCGTCATGGCGATGGACGGCTCGTCCACGGTGACGGGGGGCAGGGCGACGGGGTCGTTCACGTCGGCCAGGGTCTCGCCGATGGTGACGCCCTCGATGCCGGCGACGGCGATGATCTCGCCCGGGCCGGCCTCGTCGGCCTCCACCCGCAGGTGGTTCTCGGTGACGTAGAGCTGGGAGAGCTTCACCGGAGAGATGGAGCCGTCCGCCCGGCACCAGGCCACGGTCTGGCCCCGGCGCACGCGGCCGTGCTGGACCCGGCACAGGGCGAGGCGCCCCACGTAGGGGGAGGCGTCGAGGTTGGTGACGAGAGCCTGGAAGGGGTGGTCGGGGTCGTGGACCGGCGCGGGGATGTGCTCGAGGATCGCCTCGAACAGCGGGGTGAGGTCGGCGCCCTCCACGCCCTGGGTGAGGGAGGCCCAGCCGCTGCGGGCCGAGGCGAACACGATGGGGAACTCGAGCTGGTGGTCCTTGGTGGCGAGGTCCAGGAAGAGGTGGCCGACCTCGTCGATGACCTCGTCGATGCGGGCGTCGGGGCGGTCGACCTTGTTGACGACGACCACGACGGGCAGGTCGGCCTCGAGCGTCTTGCGCAGCACGAAGCGGGTCTGGGGCAGCGGCCCCTCGGAGGCGTCGACGAGGAGCAGGACGCCGTCGACCATGGTGAGCGCCCGTTCGACCTCGCCGCCGAAGTCGGCGTGGCCCGGCGTGTCGACGATGTTGACCTTGACGTCGCCGTAGCGCACGGCGGTGTTCTTGGCCAGGATGGTGATGCCCCGCTCACGCTCGAGGTCCATGGTGTCCATCACCCGGACGTTCTCGTCCCTGGCCCGCAACGCGCCCGACTGGGTCAGCATGCCGTCCACGAGGGTGGTCTTGCCGTGGTCGACGTGGGCGATGATGGCTATGTTGCGGAGGGATTCGAGACGCGACAACCTGGGCTCCGAGCCTTGGGGGAACGGGCAGAATCTACCGGCCGTCGTGGGCCTACCCCGCGCTGGCGCCTAAGGTCGCGAGCATGGACGAGGGCAGCGAGGCGCCGTCGCGCCCCCCCTCGGCGCCCGTCGAGCTCCCCGTCCTGCAGCTCGACGGAGCGCTACCGCTGCCGGCGCCAGCCCGTGACGGTGACGCCGGGACCGATCTGCGGGCTGCGCACGACGCCCTGCTCGAACCGGGCGGCGGGCGGGCCGTGGTGGGCACCGGCCTGGCGCTGGCCATCCCCTGGGGCTACTGCGGCCTGGTCCTACCCCGTTCCGGGCTCGCCCGCGACCACGGCGTCACCTGCTTGAACACTCCCGGGCTCATCGACGCCGGCTACCGGGGCGAGCTGCAGGTGCTCCTCGTCAACACCGACCCGGTCGAGGCCTTCGCCGTGCACCGCGGCGACCGGGTCGCCCAGCTCGTCGTGCTGCCCTTCGCCGCCGTCCGCTTCGCCCCCGCCGAGACGTTGCCCACCTCGGAGCGGGGAGAGCGGGGCTGGGGCCACAGCGGGCGCCGCTGAGGCGCCGGCGTGGGAGGACGAGCCACCGGCCCGAGCTACCGGCCCGGCACGGCGCGTCGGAAGGACCGGTCGGGCTGGGCGAGGAGGGACGCGGAGACGACGATGGCGCCCTCGACGATGGCGAAGGTGAGCTGCACCTGGTCATCGCTCGGGGTCAGGTGGTCGAAGGCGTCCCCGACGGCAGTGGCGAGGGCCTCATTGGCGGTCGGCGCGAAGTTCCGCCGCCGCGCCAGCTCGAGGGCGGCTTGGCGCGCCACGGCCGCGAAGGCACCGCTGGCGGGCAGGGTCAGCACCACGTCGTGCTCGGCACGCGCCACGCCCGTCAGCGTACGGTGCTCCCCGCTGGTGCCGGCCCCCGGGGCGACCACCCCGGTCGGGCTGGTGGCGCGGTGATCGTCGTGGACGCGGCCGTCTGGCCCTGGCGCGGTCGGCTGTGGGCGCACCTGGCCAGCGACCAGGAGCTGGCCGAGTTGCACCGCTTCGCCGCCGACCTGGGGTTGCGGCGCACCGCCTTCCAGGGCGACCACTACGACGTCGACGCGGCGCTGCGGGACCACGCCCTCGAGCGCGGCGCGCTCGCCGTCCCCAGCCGTGAGCTGGTGCGGCGCCTCCAGGCCACGGGCCTGCGCCGGCGGGGCGACCGGTCGAGCTTGCGGTGGGCCGCCGTGGCCGAGGTCCCGCTCGGCCAAGCGGCGAGCCTGCTGCCCGTGTTGCGCCAGCAGCTCCACCCTCGACGGTGGGTCGCCGTCGAGTCCCAGTTCGCCGACCTCGTTGCCCGGTCGACGGACGAGCACGGTGCCCAAGGCGAGGTCGGCGACCATGACCACGCCGATGCCCTCGTCGCCGTGCTGACCCGCCCGGGGGAGCTGGCCGTCGTCCTGCGCTCGCCGAGGGTCACCTGGCCGCCACGGAGCGAGCTGGTGGTGGAGCACCCTCGGTTGGGCCCCTGACCGGCTCGACGGTTGCGTTCTCGTGTCAGCTGTGACGGGCGGCCACGTTGGGCCGATGGTCCCGTTACGGTGCCAGTCCTGGTCTCGTTCCACCCCTGCGGAGGGACGGGACGGAGCCCGTTGAGCAGGAGGAGCGCCGTGGCCAGCCCCGTGGCACGTGAGGTGGCCGGTCTGCGCTTCGCGGCCGCTGGTCGTCGAGCAGGCCCCGTGTGGCGCCGCGCCGTCGCCGGCACGGTGGGCCTGCCGTGGCGACAGCCCGCCTTCGCCTGTCGCGTCACCGCCCTCTCCGTCATCACGGTGGCGAGCGCGCTCCAGGCCCTCCACGTCGCCGTCCTCGGCGGGATCGCCCTCGTGGCGTGCGCCCTCGGTGCCTACGAAGTGCGCACCGTGCTCGAGCCGAGGCGTCCCGCGGCCCGCCTCGGATGAGGCCGGGCGGGGCGCCGACGCCCCTCCTCGACCGGGTCTTCTGCTGCCGTAGCCTCCGCTTCGACCAGGTCGAGCTGGTGGGGTTCGACATGGACTACACGTTGGCCGCCTACCGCCAGCCCGAGATGGACCGCCTGGCCGCGGAGGCGACGCTGCGGCGCCTGGTCGAGGCCGGCTACCCACCGGAGCTGGCCCGGGTGGGCTGCCCCTACGACTTCCCCATCCGGGGGCTGCTGGTCGACGTCGCCGAGGGCAACGTCCTCAAGATGGACCGGTACCGCTACGTGAAGATGGGCTACCACGGCACCCGTCAGCTCACCCGGGCCGAGCGCCAGCGCTACGAGGGCCGCCGGCCCAGGCTCGGCAGCGATCGCTACCGCTGGGTGGACACGCTCTACTCGCTGCCCGACGTGGCCGTGTACGTCGCCGCCATCGACCTGCTCGAGCAGCTGGGCCCGGTCGACCACGCCCAGCTCTGGGAGGACGTGCGCGTCTCCGCCGATGTCGCCCACCGCGACGGCGAGGTCTACCGGGCCGTCCTTGCCGACGTTGACCGCTACGTCGCCCGCGACCCCCAGCTCCTGGCCGCTCTCGAGGGCCTGCGCCGGGCGGGCAAGCGGACGTTCCTGCTCACGAACTCCGGCGCGGCGACGACGGAGCGGCTCATGGCGGCGCTGTTCGACGACGCGCCCCGTCCCCGGGGGGCGTGGCGGGAGCTGTTCGACGTCGTGGTGACCGAGGCGGCCAAGCCGGCGTGGTTCGTGGGCCAGCGCGCCTTCGCCGACGTCGACCAACCGGGCCGGCCGGTGGAGCATCTCGAGCCTGGTCGGCTCTACCGCGGGGGCAGCCGGGCGGAGTTCGAGCGCCTCGTCGGGGTGGGCGGGCCCCACGTGCTCTACGTGGGCGACCACATCTACGGCGACGTGCTCAGGGCCAACGTGGAGAGCGGCTGGCGGACCTGCATGATCATCCAGGAGCTGGTCGACGAGCTGGTGGCGGACCGGGCGCACGCCGCCGACCTGCGCCGCATCGACAGCCTCGACGCCGAGGTGGTGGAGCTGCACGAGGCGGCGAGGGCTGCCAGGCCGTGCTCGGCCGAACGGGCGCGCGAGCTCGAAGCGGAACGTGACGGGCTCGAGGCCAAGGTCGACCGGTCCCACCACCCCTACTGGGGCTCGCTGTTCAGGGCGGGGACGGAGCTGTCGATGTTCGGCGCCCAGGTCGAGAAGTACGCCTGGCTCTACACGACGAAGGCGTCGAACCTGGGCGCCTACTCGCCGTACCACTTCTTCCGCTCACCCCGGGTGCGCCTGGCCCACGACGGGGCGTGAGCGGTCGCCTGCGGTCGGGGAGGCGTGGCCACGACGCTCGTGGGACGTCAGGGCTGGTACTCGCGGTCGGCCCGCTTGCCCCGGTAGACCCGCAGGTCGATGGCCCGGATGGCGTTGGGCCGCTCCTCGGGAGCCAGGCGGAACAGCAGGCGGGGCTCGGTGCGCATGTTGGCCAGGAAGGCGTCGACGGCGGCGGCGTTGGCGGGGTCGTCGCGCCCCACGTACTTCTCGGCCAACAGCCGGGAGATGGGCCAGATGTCGAAGGCGGGGCCTTCGTGGGCGGTTACCGGGCCGTCCACCCCGATGTGGCCCACCCAGGGTTCGGTGGCCTCCACGCAGAGCGAGGCCCGGGGACGCGCCCGCAGGTGGCGGCACCACACCCGGTTCGTCGTGCCCGTCAGCCAGAAGCCGCCCTCGTGCCACAGCCACCACACGGGCACGGTGTAGGGGGTGGCGTCGCGCTTGAGCGTGGCCAGCACCCCGATGTGGGGCCGGGTCAGGAACTCGGAGAGGTCGGCGTCACGCATCCGGCTCATGGTCGGGGACTATTGCCCAACCGCCAGGGCGACGCACGTCTCAACCGGGTGCGCGGGGATGCCGATGCCTCGGAGATGACGCAGTCCACCTCCTCCGCTGCACGCGACAACCTCCACTGGGCCCGCCAGGAGGTGCTCGACCTGCTGAGCGACCTGGCGCTGGCTGCGGGCGACGAGGGCGCCCGGCGGGTGGCGGACCGCATCGAGCGAATGTGGCGGGCCTCGGAGGCCCCGGACCTCCGCCTGGCGCTGCTGTTCCAGCTCGGCGCCGTGGCCACCGGGGCGTTCGAGGTGGTCGGGGAGATCGACCCCGAGCTCCACCCCGTCGAGGTCTCCGCCGCCATCGCCCGCCGGCTCCCCGCCGGCTTCGGCAGCTCGCCGGCCGACGTCCTCGCCGGCGCCGACCGCATCGCCGTCTGAACCTGCTCCTCGGTCCCCCTGCGGGCCCGCAGCGCGACGCGCCGTGACTGAGAGATGTCGTTGTGACGGTGGTGTGGCGGCCGCGATCCGCTGCCAGGATTGGACCGTGCCCCGCCGCCGCGTGCTCGCCGCCGTCGCCGCGCTCCTTGCCGCGGCCACGACCGTCGGGTGCAGCGACGTCGATACGACGGTCGGGCTCGCCATCGAGCGGAGCCGCGCCCGTCGCGCCGCGTCGTCAGGCACGGTGGCGCCCGGCAACGGGCTGGGCGGCTGGGCGGGCTGGGCGCGCCGACGGTGCCCGTTCGTCGGGCGCCGACCGATGGTGACGAGCGCGCCGTCGCCGAGGCCGTGCGCCTGGCTCTCGACCCCGCCGTGACCTTCACCGACGCCGCCCCTCACCTGGTCGGCCCCGAGGAGGTCGAGGCCACCCGCCAGACCTTCGCCGCCCTCGTGGCCGGGCTCGGCGCCTTCCGGGTGGAGGTGGGCGACGTGGAGGTGGACGGGGGGCGGGCACGCTTCGTGGTGGACGTCTACGCCGCGGGAAGGCCGGTGCAGGTGGGCCTCGGGGGCGAGGCCGAGAAGCGGGCTGGCACCTGGCAGCTGCGCACCACGACGTTCTGCGGCGCGCTCGCCTCGGTCCCCCTGCTCGTCTGCCCCTGACACCCGCCCGGCGGGCCCAGTGCCCTGTCGGTCGCCCAGAATGGGCCCCATGGACCTCGACACCTTCGCTTCGCTGGTGCGTGCCCGCCGGACGAGCCTGAAGGTCGACCCCGAGCGCCCCGTGCCGCCCGAACTGGTCGAACGGCTGTGCCGCCTGGCGACGTGGGCGCCCAACCACCATCGCACCTGGCCGTGGCGCTTCGCCGCCCTGACGGGGGATGCTCGAGCCCGGCTGGGCGCCCTGATCGGCGACTACCAGGAGGCGGCGGGCGACCCCCCGGCCCGGGCGGAGAAGAGCCGGGCCAAGTACCTGCGGGCGCCGCTCATGCTGGTGGTGGCGTGCTCGCCCGACCCCCAGCCCCGCCGGGCGGTGGAGGACCGTGACGCGGTGGCTGCAGGCATCCAGAACTTGTTGCTGGGGGCGACGGCGGCGGGCCTGGCCAGCTATTGGGGCACGGGCCTCGTGGTCGACGTGCCCGGGGTGCGCGAGCTTTGCGGCTTCGCCCCCACGGACGTCATCCTCGCCGCCATCTATGTGGGCTGGCCCCTCGGCGAGCCTCCCGAGGCGCCGCCCCGCCCCGAGCCTCGGCTGCACCACGTGCCCTGAGCGGACGATCCCGGCCTGGGCATTCCTCCGGTAACGCATTGCGAGGCGTGCTCAGGGGGCCCGCGACTCCTGCCTCCAGGAGGCGGATCAGGAATGCTCACCGGTTGGCCTCGAGCCGCACCGTGCGACGTGGCGTGACGAGGTGTCGTTACGTCACCGGCGAAACGCCCATGGGCGCGATGATCGCGTCGTCGAACTCAGCTGAAGGCGGAGATGCCGGTGATGGCCTGGCCGAGGACCAGGGTGTGGACCTCGTTCGTGCCCTCGTAGGTGTAGACGGACTCGAGGTTGTTCATGTGCCGGATCACCGGGTACTCGAGCGTGATCCCGTTGGCGCCCAGCACCGAGCGGGCCTCCCGGGCGACCCACAGCGCCTCGCGTACGTTGTCGAGCTTGCCGAAGCTGACGAGGGCCGAGGTGATCTCGCCCTTGTCCTTCATCCGGCCCAGGTGCAGGGACAGCAATGCCGCCTTGTTGACCTTCACCATCATCTCGACGAGCTTGCGCTGGGTGAGCTGGAAAGCAGCGATGGGCTTGCCGAACTGCACCCGCTCACCGGCGTAGTCCCTGGCCGCCTCGTAGCAGGCCCGCCCCGCCCCCGTTGCCCCCCAGAGGATCCCGTAGCGGGCCTCGTTCAGGCACGAAAGCGGCCCCCGCATGGACGCCACCCCGGGCAGCGCCGCCGACGCCGGTAGCCGCACCCCGTCGAGCACCAGCTCGGAGGTCACCGACGCCCGCAGGGACAGCTTCTTGTGGATGTCGTTGGCGGTGAAGCCCTTGCTGTCCGTGGGCACCACGAAGCCCCGGATGGCCCCATCCTCGCAGCGGGCCCAGACGACGGCCACGTCGGCGATACCACCGTTGGTGATCCACATCTTCGTCCCGTCGAGCACCCAGTCCCCGCCCGGCTCCTGGCGTGCCCGGGTCCGCATCGAGGACGGGTCCGACCCCGAGTCCGGCTCGGTCAGCCCGAAGCAGCCGATCGCCTCTCCCGCGGCCATGGCCGGCAGCCACTCCTGCTTGTGCTCCTCCGAGCCGAAGGCCCAGATGGGGAACATGGCCAGGGAGCCCTGCACCGAGACGAAGCTGCGGGCGCCCGAGTCCCCGGCCTCGAGCTCCATGCAGGCGAGCCCGTAGGCCACGGCGCTGGTCCCGGCGCAGCCGTAACCGTGGAGGTGCATGCCCAGCAGCCCGAGCGCCCCGAACTCCTTGGCCATCTCCTTGGGGAAGGTGCCTTTCTCGAACCAGTCCCCGACGTCGGGCAGGATCCGCTGGCCGACGAAGTGGCGGACCGTGTCGCGGATCATGCGCTCGTCGTCGTCGAGCAGCCGATCGAGCTCCAGGAAGTCGTCCGGGCTGCCTTCGCGGCCCGCGTGGCGGGTGCCGTGGGTCTGGTCGCTCATGCCCCCAGTATCGCGGGCGTTCCCGACAGCGTCAGTAAGCGTCAGTAGAGGACAGCTTGAGGCGAGGACAGCGTCAGCTGAGGACATTGAACTCGATGCGCCGGTTGAGGGCCCTGCCCTCCACCGTGTCGTTGGCGGCGCGGGGCCGGGCCTGCCCGTAGCCGGTGGCCACGAGCCGGGCGGGTTCTATGCCCTCGGCGACGAGGCGGTCCCGCACGGCCTCGGCCCGCTGCTGGCTGATGCGTAGGTTCGAGTCCGGCGTACCGTTCGTGTCGGTGTGGCCCGCCACCTCCACGCGGATGCCCGGGTGAGCGCGCAGCTCGGCGGCCACACGGTCGAGCAGGCCGAGCCCGTCCTGGTCGAGCGACGTGGTGTCGGGCTTGAAGAGCGTGGCGTCCTGGGCGTTCAGCTCGCTCAGGCGGGCGGCGAGCTGGGTCGTCGTCGGCCCCCCGGGAGCGCTCGCTGTCGGTGCGGGGCCAGCGGGGGCCGCCGCCGTCGTGGTCGCGGGATCGCCGGGCGGGGCCGAGGCCGGCCCGGCCGCGGGCGGAGGCGTGTCGGCTGCCGGCGCAGTCGTGGGCCCGCC